>NZ_CP049801.1:1623200-1947841 GCF_011578045.1 Acinetobacter shaoyimingii | reverse complement strand
ATCATTTTGACTGAAAAAGGCATAAGCGTAGAGTCAGCTTACTTTTAATGGGTGTTTGATATTATTAAGCAAAATTAAATATTAATAGATATTTTTAATCGTAAAAATATGAAGTGAAAAGGATTTAACGATTAGGAAAGATTTAAAAAATTAAAATTGTTGTTATTTTTGTATGGTTGAATAATCTTATATTAATTGAATAAAATTCATAAAAAAAGCCTAAGAGAAAGTTAAGGCAACACCCTAATTTTTCCCCTAGGCCTTTAGTTAATCGCGATTAAACGATAACTTTAACTAGGCTGGCAATGTAAGTCCAACCACGGTTATTTAAGCTTTCTTGAGTTTTTGCGCTGAAGTTTAAAACAGTAGCTTCAAGGCGGTTTACAATATCATCACCAATAAGTCTAACACCGTCTGCAACTAGACCAGCACCAGAGATAGCTAAGATTTCTTCTTGAGTAAGTTCTACAGGTTTGTTGTTCATTGTTCATTCCTTGGTTGTTTAATTAAGTAAAAACCATACTGTGTAAAATTTATAAATATGGTTTTAAATGTGCTTTAAACGGTGTGTTTAAGTCACATACACATCTTTTCATTTTGGCAAAATAAAACAATTAACTTTGGTTACCGTGGTGTAATTTTAAGTTAATAAAAACTAAATAATTCACACTTTATTTACATTCAAATTGACGCTTTTTAGTCTAATCAATTGTTTTTGTTTTAATCATTTGAGATTTACCGTTTATCGGCAAATTTATTGCAGAAATATTGATGAGTTAAGCAAATTTAAAGAATAAGTGAGAAGTGTATCAAGTCTAGAACTGTTTTTAGCAATTTTAAAGAATATTTCAATTTGATGTGAATTATTGATTATGTTCGATATTTCAAAATTAAGGATAATCTGTTGTGAGGGCGTTATTTTTCGTGACTTTTATATTAATTATTTAAATGAAATTATGTGAAAATTAATCCATCATTGCGCTATGTTTGACTCAAGCTTGATGGTTTCGAGTCATGTACATGCAATTTGTGAATCAATAAGCTAAAAGGTGTTCTTGTGCGCACATCTTCAAGATCACCCTATTCTATTGTTGTAGAGCAATCTAGCATAGCAATTCAGTTCGGTCATTTGCATTTCGAAAGCATGTTGATGGCACTAAAGACATTTCCAAGTTACAGAATCTAGAAAATCAATGATTAAAAAAGTAAAACAGTTCAGAAAATCCTGACTTCCTGTCATAATGTGGAGCAATAAATAGATTGTTTCAAATAGAGGTATAAATCGTGATTTCAGTTGGTATTGTCGGCGGTACAGGATATACAGGCGTTGAATTGTTGCGTCTTTTACTACGACACCCAAATGTACAAGTAAATGTACTGACTTCGCGTACTGAAAATGGCCGTCGTGTGGATGACATGTTCCCAAGTCTGCGTGGGCATACTGACTTGCATTATTCAGACCTTGACATTGAAACATTAAAACAATGTGATGTTGTATTTTTTGCTACACCGCATGGTGTTGCGATGAAGCATGCAGAAGAGCTTCTTGCAGCCAATACCAAAGTCATCGACTTGGCAGCGGACTTCCGTTTGCAAAATCTGGAACAGTTTGAGAAATGGTACGGCATGCAACATGCTTGCCCTGAAATCTTAAAAGATTCGGTATATGGTTTATCAGAGCTTAATCGTGAACAGATTAAAAAAGCTCAAGTGATTGGTAATCCAGGATGTTACCCAACTACAGTACAGTTGGGTTTAGCACCACTTTTTAAGCAAAAAGAAGCTTTGGTTAAACCTGAAACTATTATTATTGATGCGAAGTCTGGGGTATCTGGTGCCGGACGTAAAGCAAGCTTGGGTATGATTTATTCTGAAAATTCAGATAATTTTAAAGCCTATGGTGTTGCTGGGCATCGTCACCATCCTGAAATCGTTGAAGCATTAGAAAATATCTCTGGCTTAAAAGATGTGTTTAACCACATTGTATTTGTCCCACATTTGGTGCCTATGATTCGCGGTATGCTGAGTACAATTTACGTTGATCTAACAGATGCTGGCGATCAATTGGATATACAAGCTTTGTATGAGCAATTCTATGCCAATGAAAATTTTGTTGATGTTATGCCAGAAAACAGTTCACCTGAAACACGTTCAGTCCGTGGTGCAAATCAACTGCGTATCGCACTGTATAAACCACAGCCGAAGAAATTGATTGTTTTGTCCGTTCAAGATAATTTAGTCAAAGGTGCAGCAGGACAGGCTGTGCAAAATATGAATTTAATGTTTGGTTTTGCTGAAGATGCTGGTTTACAGGGCATTGGATTATTACCATAAGAAACGCTTTTCAACTTCACACACATTTAACTTTAGCGTTAAATGTGTGGTTGCAATTAAATAAGATCAGAGATGACGATGCAAAATACTGAAACGAATATAACGTCACAGCATAATCAAAATCGCAAACATGGTGCGGTTTATAACAACATGCCATTACTGGTTGGTGGTGCAGTGTTATGTATGGGCAGTTTATTGTTGGGTTATACAGTAGGACATCGCCAAGGCTTAACTGTGGTGGGTTATGATGCAGATGCTGAACAGTTGGTTGAAGTTGTAGAAAAGCAAAAAAATGAACTTCAAACTTTAAATAAAAGTTTGAATTTGGCTGTTCAAGAGCGTGATGTTGCAGTGACAAATTCGAATGATATGTTTACTGCGCTAAATCAAGCGAAATCTGAACGTACCCAAATGCAAGGGATGAGTTCAATTTACCGTGAAGTGTTACGTCAGCGTGGTGGATTAAGCTTAACTGTACAAAATCTGATGGTGAAACCTTTGCCTGAAAATGCGTATGAATACCAACTGGATTTAATTCAAGTAAGTCCAACTAAACGCCGTGCTTCAGGTAATTTAGAAATTCGATTGATTCAAGGTACTGAAGTTCTTGTGGTTCCATTAGAAAACAAAAACTTTAACTTTGATGATTATGAGCGTTTGACTGGTCGTTGGACCATGCCTAAGGGATTCAATCCACAATTTATTGAGGTGCGTTTACAAGGTGCATCATCCGTCATCAAACGTTTTAGTTGGCAACAGGGGCAGCCTGTTGAAAATACAGCGGCATTCGCTGCTGAAGTTCCTCAAGCTGCAGCAAATTCACAATAGGTATATAGATTTAGAAAATTATGCGAAGATATAAGCGTCAAATGTGCTTAAATGAAATTAAGTCCTCATTTCAACAATCAGGTTATGTCGATTGGCATGTAAATCCACGCTTAAGTGATTCGCAAAATGAAGATGCGGATGGCGATATTGCAGTGCAAACAGCGCCACCTCAATTTAAACGTCCACCCTTATATGCCGCCGTTTTAATGAACGATGACTATACCCCGATGGACTTTGTTATTGAAATTTTACAACAATACTTTGCTTTGAATCTTGACCAAGCCACGCAAGTAATGCTAACAGTACATTATGAAGGTAAGGGTGTTGCTGGCGTCTATCCAAGAGACATCGCGGAGACGAAAGCAAACCAAGTTAATAATTACGCTCGATCTCAAGGCCATCCACTGCTTTGTCAGATAGAGCCACAAGAATAAGGGGATCTCATGCTTAGTCGTCAATTAGAAGTATCGCTACGCTTGGCTGTAAGCATGGCTCGTCAAAAGAGACATGAGTTTCTTACAGTAGAACATTTGTTATTGGCTCTTTTAGACAATGACTCAGCAGTAAACGCCTTGAAAGCTTGTGGCGCTGAAATTGTGAGTCTGCGTAAAGAATTAGAAGAATATGTTGAACAACATACGCCTAAATTAGCCGAAAATAACGAACAAGCACCACATCCGACCGAAAGTTTTGATCGAATTTTGCAACGTGCAATTTTCCATGTTCAATCGAGTGGTGGAGACCGTACGGTTGAAGGTGCAGATGTATTGGTTGCGATGTATTCTGAGCGTGACTCATTTGCTGTGTACTTGCTCAAACGTCATCAAATTAATCGTTTAACACTGACTCAATATTTATCTCATGGCGGTCGTAAAGATGAGATTCAAATTGAAGAAGAAAATGAAGATTTAGATGGGGAAACAGGTGCATCTGCCAATGCAGGTCCTTTAGAGCTTTATACCGTCAATCTGAACATCGAAGCGCAAAAAGGTAAAACTGATCCGTTGATTGGTCGTGAAAAAGAAATTGAGCGAACTGCACAAATTTTATGTCGTCGCCGTAAAAACAATCCTTTGTTGGTGGGTGATCCTGGTGTAGGTAAAACCTCAATTGCTGAAGGGTTGGCATGGTTAATCGTGAACGGTAAAGCCCCTAAACCTCTAGAAGATGCTGAAGTCTTTAGCTTAGATATCGGTTCTTTGGTTGCAGGCACAAAATACCGTGGTGATTTTGAAAAGCGTTTAAAACAACTGTTAAATGCATTGAAAAAGAAACCAGAAGCGATCCTCTTTATTGATGAAATTCATATGATCATTGGTGCGGGCTCAAGTATGGGCAGTACCATGGATGCTTCGAATTTGATCAAGCCTGCTTTGGCCAATGGTTCATTGCGCTGCATTGGTTCAACGACTTTCCAAGAATATCGTCAAGTTTTTGAAAAAGATCATGCATTGTCACGTCGTTTCCAGAAAGTTGATGTCAATGAGCCATCGATTTCAGAAACCATTGATATTTTACGTGGTTTAAAATCGAAATTTGAAGAGTTTCATCATGTTCAATATGATGATGCATCTTTAGTTTCTGCTGTTGAATTATCTGCAAAATTTATCAATGATCGCTTCTTGCCAGATAAAGCGATTGATGTCATTGATGAGGCAGGTGCACAGCGCCGATTAAAAGCACAGATGGATGACAGCTTAATTACTGTTGAAAATATTGAAGATATTGTATCGAAAATTGCACGAATTCCGTCAAAAACTGTCTCTAAAGATGATAAGACTGTATTAGAGTTCCTAGAGCGTGATTTAAAACGTGTGGTCTTCGGTCAAGATGAAGCAATCAGTGTTCTCGCTTCAGCGATTAAATTGTCACGTGCAGGTTTGAAAGCACCAGATAAGCCAGTGGGTAATTTTGTTTTTGCTGGACCAACAGGTGTCGGTAAAACCGAAGTGACCAAACAATTGGCTAAATTGTTGGGTGTGGAACTTGTACGTTTTGATATGTCTGAATATATGGAACGACATGCAGTTTCACGTTTGATTGGTGCACCTCCAGGTTATGTGGGATATGATCAAGGTGGATTGCTGACTGACGCTATTCATAAAAACCCACACTGTGTGTTATTGCTGGATGAAATTGAAAAAGCACATCCAGATGTCTTTAACTTGTTGCTTCAAGTGATGGACCATGGTTCATTGACAGATAACAATGGTCGTAAGTCAGATTTCCGTAATGTGATTATTGTCTTAACCACAAATATTGGTGCTGAAAGTATTTCTCGAACAAGTATTGGCTTTACAGAGCAAGACAACAGTAAAGACAATCAAGATGCGATGAAAAAAGCGTTCTCTCCAGAGTTTAGAAACCGTCTTGATGGTGTAATCCAATTTAAATCACTTCCTCCTGTGGTGATTGAGTCTGTGGTTGATAAGTTCTTAACAGAACTTCAAGCTCAGTTGGATGACAAGAAAGTCGTGATTGAGGTCGACAAGCACGCACGTGAATGGCTGATTGAAAATGGCTATGACAAGTTGATGGGTGCTCGTCCGATGCAGCGTCTTATTCAAGAGCACTTGAAGAAACCATTAGCTGAGATGATCCTATTTGGTGAATTGGCTGAAAATGGCGGAAACGTGGCTGTGACTGTGAAGAAAGAAAATGGTAAGGCAGTGGGTCTCAAACTCGAAGTTTTTGAAGATCAAACCGCTGAACCAGCCTAGATTATCAGTCAAATCTTAAAACCTTCAAATCAAAAAAAGACTCGTTTTGAAACGGGTCTTTTTTATAACTCAATGCTATTCATAATGTAGGAAGATTCATATCATTAGTTATCTGTGGGTTGAAACTGAAAAATGTGATTTGAACTATACAATTTAAACTATGTTAAATTATGCTGAAGCTGACATGTAAACCAAATCAATGGAAATTCAATTTTATAAAATTCTAACGACTTTTTTTCTATTCTTTATCACGGCTATTGCTGAAATCTTAGGCTGTTATTTTCCATACTTGATCTTAAATCAGGGTAAAACACAGTGGTTATGGATACCGACAGCATTGAGTTTGATGGTATTTGTATGGTTGTTGACCTTACATCCAGCCGCCTCTGGACGTATATATGCAGCTTATGGCGGGATTTATATTTTTACTGCATTGTTATGGTTGAAGTATGTTGACCAAGTTGCTTTGAGCCGTTGGGATCTATTGGGTGGTTTGGTGGTGATGATTGGCGCATCTATAATAATTTTACAACCACAAGGTTTAGTTCGGTAGTATGCGTATATTGAATTCAACAGCTAAAATTCAGGTGACCTTTTTAACTGTTGAATGCTAACATATGCAGGTTTAAATTAAACCTCGCGTATCAGTCTGTCCATTTAAGTGTCTATTCATTTAAGCATGTATATATCTAAGACCTAATGAATCTAGGTTTTTCTTTTTAATCAAGGTTTTTTAATCAAAGCTTTTCAATTTAAGCAACGATCAAAATTTACATTCACTATTTTTAATTTTGAAGCTGTAATTTTTGAGCGTTGAACTCAATGTGATATTGACGGTATAAGGATTTGAACGTTGAAAATGATGCTCAAAAAGCTGGTCGCAATTTTGAATTAAATTATGCTGTATTGAAGATTTAAATTTTTTCTCACCGATATTTTGAATAAATTGAGCAAAGTCTGGAGTGGTAATGCGACCTTGAAGATTGAGATGATCTGCATAAAGCTCAATTTTTTCTAGAAGTGTATTTTGATCAAGCTGATAGGGCATAACACGTGAATCTTCAACACTAATGGATTTTAAAATTTCATTGAGCGCTGTTTTATTTGCAATTTTATAATCCTGCTGAATGATCTTTTTTTCAATAAGAAATTGATCAAGTTCTGATGCATGAGCGCAATGTATTGAGGTCGAGATTAGGCTGAAAGCAGCGAAGAATAGAGTATTTGAGCGCATAAGAATCACATAAATTATTTATGGTTTTATTATTAACATGAATCCATGAAAAAAGCACCCTGAGGTGCTTTTTTAAATCTAAAAAATGTTGCTTAATCTTTTTTTAGATTCTCATTGATTAAAAATTCAACCAATGCTTTTTGGGCGTGTAAGCGATTTTCTGCTTCATCCCAAACCACAGCATTTTTGTGTTCAAGAAGATTTTCAGAAATTTCTTCACCACGGTGAGCAGGTAGGCAGTGCATAAATAAACAATCAGGGTGTGCTAAATCCATAAGGCGTTCGTTGACTTGATAATCAGCAAATGCTTTTTCACGGATTTTTTGTTCTTCTTCTTGCCCCATGCTCGCCCAAACATCTGTCACGATAAGGTCAGCATTGACTGCAGCATCTTCAGCTGAATTGACAAGTTCTACACAGTGAGCAAATTCAGATAAAAATTCAGGCTTTGGTTCATAGCCTTTTGGAGAGGCGATCTTTAACTTAAAGCCCCACATATGTGCAGCTTCAATGTATGAATTACACATATTATTGCCATCACCAATCCAAGCTACGGTTTTACCTTCAATTGAGCCGCGGTGCTCAACAAATGTTTGTACATCTGCAAGCAATTGGCAAGGGTGGTGGTCATCAGTTAATGCATTAATCACAGGAACTTTAGAGTATTCAGCAAAACGAGTCACGATGTCATGGCCGAAGGTACGGATCATCACAACGTCAAGCATGCTTGAAATCACACGTGCAGAATCTTCGATCGGTTCACCACGACCAAGTTGTGTATCACGAGATGATAGGAAAATTGCGCTACCACCAAATTGGGTCATACCTGCTTCGAATGATACACGAGTACGTGTGCTCGATTTTTCGAAGATCATTCCCATTACTTTACCAACGAATGGTTGGAAAATCTCATTGTTGTGCTGCATACGCTTGAGTTCTTGCGCACGCTCGATAATACGGTTTAGTTCTGCTGTTGAGAGATCTCGTAAAGTAAGAAAATGTCGTAGAGCCATGGTTACTCCACAATAATTGTAATGCCGACAATACATCGACAAGCAATTGATTGTTGGTTAGTGAAAAATTGAGAATCGACTAATATACTATAAGTGCAAAGAATTGCAAAAAAACTAGCGTTTTTGGTGACCGTCTAAGAAGCGATCTACACAATAACTCACATAGTTGGTGATTTCTTGATCTGACTCGGTGATTGGTATATTCATTAAAATACGCCATTCCAAATCTCTTAAGATACCGAAATATAATTTTGCGGAATAAAGTGGATTTTCACAACAAAGAAGCCCGTTTTTATTTGCATTTTCTAAAGCATTGGCAATGGCGGATTGAATCTGTTTAGGACCTTGTTCATGAATATATGACGCGAGTTCAGTGCTTCTTTGGGTTTGCTCGATAATGAGACGTAAAAATGCGATATTTTCTGCTTTTCTTAGATGGTTATAAAAGTTGAAAAGCGTAGTAATTAAATAAGTTCTCAAATTTTCCGATTCATTTAAATATGTGGAGCAAATGTCTTGGAAAAATAAATTACGGCGGTAATCACATATTGCTGTAAAGAGTCCTTCTTTACTCCCAAAATATTTATAAATTGAAGCCTTAGAACCTCCAGCATGTTGAACAACATCATCTAAGCTCACAGCATCATAACCACGTTCTAGAAATAGCGTGGTTGCACTCAATAAAAGCGCCAAACGACGTTCTTGACCACGACGTGTCTGTGGAATATCGCATACTGTAGCTTTACATTGATCCAATTCATTGAGCATAGTGATAGTGAGTTCACTCCAGTTTTATTAAATTGATTATAGCAAACTTGTCCATACTAATGCATTGCTCAGTCAGATTAATCAAATCGTGATAAATTGTAAAAAAATGAATGAATATTCATTTTTATATGACTAAAGTTTTAGAGTAAAAAACCTAAAAGGTCATTTCAGTGAAAAAAAATCTGGGTATACTCAGATTTCGATAATTATAGAAATACTGTGGAAAAGGGATATGACAAAATTAACGTCTGCAGGCTTAAGATTTAGACAAGCATTGGAAGTTGAAAAGCCACTTCAAATCATGGGTACTGTAAATGCCTATGCAGCCATGATGGCGAAGCAGGTGGGATATAAAGCGATTTATTTGTCTGGTGCGGGTGTTGCCAATTATTCCTATGGACTTCCAGATTTGGGTATGACCAGCTTAGACAATGTTCTTGAAGATGTACGTCGTATCACTGAACGTGTAGATACTCCCTTATTGGTCGATATCGATACTGGCTGGGGTGGTGCTTTTAATATTGCACGTGCAATCAAGCAAATGACTGCTGCGGGTGCTGCTGCTGTTCATATTGAAGATCAAGTGGCGCAAAAGCGTTGTGGGCATCGTCCAAATAAAGAAATCGTGTCACAACAAGAAATGGTTGATCGGATTAAAGCGGCTGTAGATGCAAAAACAGATTCTGATTTTGTGGTTATGGCACGTACGGATGCGTTGCAAAAAGAAGGTTTAAGTGCAGTGATCGACCGTGCTTGCGCATGTGTGGAAGCGGGTGCAGATGCTATTTTTGCAGAAGCAATGACTGACATTACCATGTATAAAACAGTATGTGATGCTGTGGGTGTGCCTGTTTTGGCAAATATTACTGAGTTTGGTGATACGCCATATTACACTACAGAAGAACTTGCTGAACAAGGGATTGCAATGGTGCTTTATCCATTGTCAGCAACTCGTGCGATGCAAAAAGCTGCTTTAGAAGTTATGCGTTCTGTTCGTAAAGAAGGAACTCAAGTGAATGTTTTAGACATTATGCAACAACGTAAAGAGTTGTATGAATTCTTGGATTATCACACTTTTGAAAATACCTTAGATAAATTATTTAAGCAGGAGCATTAAAAAAATGGCTGAAGGAAAAGTACTTACAGGCGCTGGTCTGCGCGGTCAAGTGGCAGGTAAAACAGCACTATCAACAGTGGGCAAAAGTGGTGCAGGCTTAACCTACCGTGGTTATGATGTACAGGACTTGGCTGAAAACTGTCAATTTGAAGAGGTTGCTTATTTAATCTTCTTTGGTGAACTACCAACGGCTGAACAGCTTCAAATCTATAAAGCGAAACTTAAATCTCTACGTGCTTTACCACAAGCGTTGAAAGAAGTGCTTGAACGTATTCCAGCGGATTCTCATCCAATGGATGTGATGCGTACAGGTGTTTCAATGCTTGGTAATATTGAGACTGAAAAATCATTTGATGAACAGCAAGATGTTGCAGACCGTATTTTAGCGACATTGCCTGCGATCATTTGCTATTGGTATCGTTTTAGCCATGATGGTGTACGTATCGAAGAAAATACAGATGATGATTCAATTGGTGCTCAATTCTTGCATTTACTTCGAGGTGAAAAACCAAATGAGTTGCATGAACAAGTAATGAATGTATCGCTTATTCTGTATGCAGAGCATGAGTTTAACGCATCTACATTTACTGCGCGTGTGTGTGCTTCAACACTTTCAGACATGCATTCATGTATTACCGGTGCAATTGGTTCACTTCGTGGTCCTTTGCATGGTGGTGCGAATGAAGCTGCGATGGAAATGATTGAAAATTGGACATCACCAGAAGAAGCTGAACGTGAAATGCTGGGCAAACTTGAGCGCAAAGAAAAAATCATGGGCTTTGGTCATGCCATCTATAAAGATAATGATCCACGTAATGGTATTATTAAAATTTGGTCTGAGCGTTTAGCAAAAGATGTAGGGGATACTGTACTTTATCCAGTGTCTGTACGCTGTGAAGAAGTAATGTGGCGTGAAAAGAAATTGTTCTGTAATGCTGATTTCTTCCATGCATCTGCGTATCACTTTATGGGTATTCCAACCAAACTGTTTACCCCTATTTTTGTGATGTCACGTGTAACAGGTTGGGCAGCACATGTGATGGAGCAACGTGCAGATAATCGTATTATTCGTCCAAGTGCGGATTATACTGGCCCTGAATTACGCAAAGTTGTTCCAATTGAGCAGCGTACTGCAGCTTAATCTGTTAGCAGAAATATCATCTGATATTTCCTATACATTTAAGATAAAAAATTGAAATAAAAACGTCTGATGAATCTCATTGGGCGTTTTTTAATTAGAAATCATTCAAAAAATAACCATAACTGATATGTTATTTTTATCGTTAAGAAAGTGTTGAGTCGTGAAATTTCAATTGTAAAACTCATAACAAAAGCACCTTTTCAGGAAAAGGAGATTGCTCAATTGGTGAAAGATTTAAATAAAATTTAAATCTCCGATTTTAAAGTTTTTATGTAATATTTTTTTCGAAAACTAAATATTTATTTCAAGACAACAGTTTTGAATGTGGTTTTAGGAATTAATAACACGCTTTCTTCGCGATAAAAGCCTGAATCAAAAGGATAGGCGAGTGAGCTAAATGTAGCGATGATTCCTTTATTGTCGGGGAGTAGATAAGCTTGTTTAAGTTTGATATCAGTTGAATAGTGAATAAGATTTTGAGGAGTCGTTTGAAACTTTTCCGTGGAAATCATAAATTGGGTGGTATAAATTGTACTGAATTGAGCAGTATCGTCATGCTGTGAAGAATTTTGCGCTAAGACATCAATTTTGAGTGTGTTGAAATCTAAAGGTTGTAATTTTTTTAGCTCTTTTTTGAGTGTCATCAGTGTTTGACTGAAATGTTTCGCATCATGGATCTCTAGGTATTTTGCAGTACCTAAGGGTTGCTTCAATTCCTTATCTTTTAGATTGTGAGCATAAATATGTTGCTCTGAATTGCTATGAACCTTTGATTCAAAGACATACACATTTTTTGTTTTGGGAGAATAGCCGAGAATGTCTAAATCAACATTGTAATATTGTTGAGCTGAAGCGATGCTACTGTGACTTAAGCAAAATAATAAAGTGAAAATTGGTAATAAAATTGTGCGCATTTGACATCTCGATTATGATTATTCTTGTGGTATTAATAATACAGCATCTTCCTTAATATAACCCGTTTCTGTGGGTATGCCTAAATATTGAATCACTGCAATTTGAGCTTGTTTCATTTTTTTAGGCGTTTGATAAATATAATTTATTTGAATGGGTTTGTTTTGGTAATTGATCAAATTTTGTTTTGCACTTTGAAACTTTTGTCGATTGGTGCGGTTATAAATTTGATATTGAACCGTTTGTTTTGTCACTTTTTCTTCAGGTGCGTTTAGCCAGTAATGACCAAGCTGGGTATTTTGATGAATAATTTTCAATTGACTGTTTTGTTTCGACACAGGAACAATCGGTTTTAATCTTTTTTGAATTTTTGCGATTTCATCTAAGGTTTTTTGCGATGCTGCTTCATAGTTTCGACTATTCATTTTAGTGTAAATCGATTTAACTTCTATGGGTTTTTCAGGTGATTTTCCATTGAGTAGAAAATAATACAAGGTCGGTAATCGACCAGATTCATCATTGTAATGACGCAAAAAATAAATTTTTTGATCTACTGGGTCGGCACCCAAAATATCAACGTGTTCAGGTCCACCTACTGTTGCATAAAGCGTGATTGGGTAGAAGCCAAGTGCCAATACGAGTGCCGAATATATTCTTTTCATGGTGGTGTGTCGTACGTTGTAATTTTTGATTGAGCATAAACTACACAGCGAAGAAAAAAAAGAAGATTTAATTCGTTGGCTATGATCAATCAAATAATGAGTCATTGTTAATGAAATTATTGATTCACTATTTATATTAAATTTTATATAAAACTTTGGGTTATCTCGTGTTTAATAAAACGACAACTTAAATAATCTGCTTGTTTTTATATGCTTCTTCATTATGGTGATTGAATGTGGAAATTATGAGCGGCAAGAACAATTGGATGTTGATATATGGTGGTCTAGGTTGGGGATTAAGCATGGCCTTATTTTTTTCAATTTTACGTTGGATTGAATATAAGCCACCTGCTTTTGGCTCTCATTATTTACTTTTTCTGATTTGCATCATATGTGGTATTGCTTGGGGTATTTTTATGATCAAGCTTGATCATAAAAAACAAGAGTTGAATATCTCATTTGCATCTTTTTTAAAGTCTATGCTTGTGCTGTTCTTATCACTTTGTATTTATGGTTTATGTTTTAGGTATATTCTCATTCCTGCTCAGTTGCAAAGTACAATGATAAGCACCCTAATTTTGGTTGCTTTAATTTGCATTGCTTTGATTATCGATAAAAAATTGGTGTCCAATCGTCATCTATCCTGAATTCATGCTGAATTCGGCATGAATAGAATCAAAAGAGTAATGAGTAATAGATCATAGTGTTCTATATAAAAAATAAAGCCTTTAAAAGGCTTTATTTTTCAATATAAAGTTAATCTGTTAAAGAGGCGATTTCCTCTTCGTCATCTTCAGCAATATCCATACCGAGCTCTTTGAGTTTTCGAGTCAATGTATTGCGTCCCCAACCCAAAAGTTCAGCAGCATGACGTTTGCGACCACGTGTTTGTTGTAGTGCAGCATTAATCAAGGTGCGTTCAAACATGGGTGTTGCAATATCCAGTAACTTCATTTCACCATTTTTCAGTTTTTGAATGGCCCATTGGTTAAGTAGTTCATCCCAATGCTGAATCATGACTCGATCTGAATGTGCTGTCGCTGGATTTGCATCATCAGATTTTTGAATTGGAATTTGTTTCAATTCAGTTGGTAAATCTTCAGGATAAACTTCACGACCTGTGATCATCACTGTAAGCCAGCGACAGGTATTTTCAAGCTGGCGTACGTTGCCTTGCCATGGAAGCTGTTGCATATATTCCACGGTTTCAGGACGCAAAATTTTAGGACTAACGCTCAATTCTTTGCCTGCACGTGCCAAGAAGTGTTGTGCAAGCATTGGAATATCTTCAGAGCGATGTGCTAATTTTGGAATATGAATGCGAATCACGTTTAAACGATGGTACAAGTCTTCACGGAAGCGACCGTCTTGAACTAGCTTTTCAAGATCTTGATGTGTTGCCGCTACAATACGTACATCAACACGAACAGGGATGTGACCGCCTACACGATAAAACTCGCCATCGGCTAAAACACGCAATAAACGCGTTTGAGTTTCAAATGGCATGTCACCAATTTCATCGAGAAATAGCGTACCGCCATTGGCTTGTTCAAAGCGACCTTGGCGCTGTGAATTTGCACCTGTGAATGCGCCTTTTTCATGACCAAACAACTCAGTTTCGATCAAGTCTTTCGGAATTGCTGCCATATTTAGTGCAATAAAAGGCTTGCTGCTACGAGGTGAATGTCGATGCAATGCATGTGCAACCAATTCTTTCCCTGTGCCAGACTCACCATTAATTAGCACAGTAATGTGAGATTGCGATAAACGACCAATGGCGCGAAACACTTCCTGCATTGCAGGTGACTCACCAATAATTTCGGTCGATTGAATCGGTTGAACAGTTTTTGCAGATTCTTGTTGTTGAAGTTTGTTGATGTGCATAATGGCACGATTCACCAATGCCAATGCTTCATCAATATCAAAGGGTTTAGGTAAATATTCAAACGCACCAGTTTGGTAACTTGACACTGCAGATTCTAAATCAGAGTGTGCTGTCATAATGATGACAGGTAAGTCGGGATAACTTCCTTTCACTTTGCCTAAAAAAGTTAAGCCATCAATGCCCGGCATACGAATATCAGTCAGAATGACATCAGGTGCATCGTCAGCCAGTTGGTCCAAAGCCGATTGTGCTTCTTCAAAGCTGGTCACATCAAAACCTTCTTCTTTAAAAGTTTTTTCTAGAACCCAGCGCATGGCGCGATCATCATCAATCACCCAAATTTTATTTCGCGTCATGGTTTAACTCCCAAGGTAAATATAAGCTAAAGACTGTTTTTCCTGGAATGGATTGGCATTCAATCATTCCGTTATGTTGATGCATAATATTTTGAGCAATACTTAAACCTAAGCCTGTTCCTTTTGCTCGGCCAGTGACTAAAGGATAGAACACTGATTCTATGATGTCTTCTGGTACGCCTGGACCATTGTCTTGGATGTCGATTCGAATCACAGAACGATGGAGTACACCATTGATTGTGATTAGGCGTTGTACACGTGTTTTAAGTAACAGCTCAGGTTGCTGTTCAATAAAGTAATCTTTATTTTCTGTCATGGCTTGAACAGCATTTGCACAAATGTTGAGCATTACTTGAATCAGTTGATCTCGATCGGCTTTAACCGAAGGCAAAGACAAATCATAGTCACGTGTAATTTTAATTTTTTTCTTGGTTTGGTTGGCAATCAGTGATCGTACACGCTCAAGGGGTTCATGAATGTTGACCCATTCATAACTTGGTAATTGGCGTGAACCGAGCATGGTATCCGCTAGATTTCTTAAACGATCAACTTCACTAATAATAATGTCGGTAAATTCATTGTATTGAGGGTCATTTAAACTGCGTGCAAGCAATTGCGTTGCACCACGAATGCCACCCAATGGATTCTTAATTTCATGGGCAACCCCTCGAATCAGCTGTCGAGCCACTTGATGCTGTTGAATAAGATTCTCTTCTTTGGAAATCTTGAGCATACGATCGATTGGATTAAGCTCGATCAATAAAAGTGGGTGATATTCTTTACCTGTGTTTAAGCGCACCACGGAGTAGTCAACATGCATGTCTTTAAAGTTGACACTGATCAATGCCTCACGACGTGTATAGGTTTGACCTGTTGTTAATGTATTGGTTAACGCTTCGTAAGTGTCAAAGCTATCATCAGGTGACTGAAGTATATTTAATACAGACTGACCCGATGCACGTAACAAGCTGACATCAAATAATGCCTCGCAAGAAGAATTTAGATAAAAAATATTTAAATTTTTGTCGGCCAAAAGTATCGCAGTCGTTAAATTGTCGACAAGCAGGCGATAGTCAATTGTCGTTTGTTCTTCCATTCGGTCAAAAATCCTGTGTTAAAATAGCGCAATGTTCTCGAGATCTCATTTGATAATTGCTCATTAAAAGGGATTTATTGAGATTAAGCGTCCTTAAATAAAGCAAAATGCAAGCCAACTTTGAAATCACCCTTGGTTGGTAATTTAAATGAGGGTGCTGAGCTGCAAAGTTTATGCTTTATTCTCAAGTTATTTAGAGAACCATCTTACTTTAAAAAGTTTATGTTCCATAATGGTGCATTTATAATATTGTTAAAATAAAATAGAAATATTTTGGTGCGATAATAAATCTGCGCGGTTTGCAACTGTTTTTATGGCTAGAAAAGACATACAATACGCGGATTATAGTGGAGCGCAGATTCATGAGATCCCCCAAAGTCGGTTTTGTTTCTTTAGGTTGTCCTAAGGCATTGGTCGATTCAGAACGAATTTTAACTCAGTTAAAGACTGAAGGTTATGATGTGGCGTCAGATTATGACGGTGCTGATTTAGTTGTTGTAAATACCTGTGGTTTTATTGAATCTGCAGTACAAGAGTCGTTAGATGCAATCGGCGAAGCCATGAGTGCAAATGGTCGTGTGATTGTGACAGGCTGTTTAGGTAAAGACGAAGACAAAATTCGCCAAATGCATCCAAATGTCCTAAAAGTGACAGGTGCAGCGGCATATCAAGAAGTGATGGAAGCAGTACATCAATATGTACCTGAACCTCCAAAGCATAATCCGTTTATTGATCTTGTTCCTGAGCAAGGTATTCGTTTAACGCCAAAACATTATGCATACTTAAAAATATCGGAAGGCTGTAACCATCGTTGCACATTCTGCATTATTCCAAGCATGCGTGGTGACTTGGTGTCACGACCTGTCGGTTCAGTATTGTCAGAAGCTCAAGCCTTGAAAAAAGCAGGTGTGCGTGAAGTTTTAGTGATTTCACAAGATACTTCAGCTTATGGTGTAGATACCAAGTACAAACTTGATTTTTGGAATGGTCAGCCTGTTAAAACCAAATTCTATGACATGTGTGAAGCATTGGGTCAGTTAGGCATTTGGGTGCGTTTGCATTACGTCTATCCGTATCCACATGTGGATGCTGTGATTGACTTGATGGCACAAGGCAAGATCCTTCCATATTTAGACATTCCTTTTCAACATGCCAGTCCGCGCATCTTAAAATTGATGAAGCGACCAGCTCATAGTGAAAATACATTGGAACGTTTGAAGTTGTGGCGTGAAAAATGCCCTGAACTTGTGATTCGCTCAACATTCGTTGTGGGCTTCCCAGGTGAAACTGAAGAAGACTTCCAAATGTTATTGGATTGGTTGAAAGAAGCTCAATTGGATCGAGTTGGTTGTTTCACTTACTCACCTGTTGAAGGTGCGACTGCCAATGATTTGCCAGATCATGTGCCTGAAGAAATCAAACAAGAACGTTATGAACGCTTTATGGAAGTTCAACAAGCCATTTCGGCTGCTAAATTGCAAAAGCGTATTGGTCAAACCATGACTGTGCTTGTTGACGACTTAGATGAAGAGTTCCCTGTTGCAATTGCGCGTTCTTATGCAGATGCCCCTGAGATTGATGGTAATGTGTTTGTTGAAGATATCGATAAGAGCTTAATTAAAGCAGGTGATTTACTTGAAGTCGAAATCACAGATGCCGATGAATATGATTTATTTGCGAAATTGATCCAAATCAAATCAGCGTAATAAATGAATAGATAAAGATTTAAATTAAATAATTTGGAGTTTGATGATGTTGGATTCTAAAAAGCCGCGTTACTCGCGCATCTTGTTGAAACTTTCTGGTGAGGCACTTGCTGGAAATAAAGACATGGGTATCGATGCTCAAGTCCTAGACCAAATGTCATTGGCAATTGCACACTTAGTTGGTTTGGGTGTTCAGGTCGGTATTGTGGTTGGTGGCGGTAACTTATACCGTGGTAGCCAATTACAACAAGATGGCTTGGTTGGTCGTGTAACAGGTGACCAAATGGGTATGCTTGCAACGGTGATGAATGGATTGGCATTACGTGATGCTTTAGTACGACGTAACATCAAAACCCGTTTAATGTCAGCTTTACCAATTGGTACTGTGGTGGAGTCATACTCAAGTCGTGATGCGATTCGTCATCTTTCTCAAGGTGAGGTATGTGTATTTGTTGCAGGTACGGGTAATCCATTCTTTACTACAGATACAGCTGCATGCTTACGTGGTATTGAAATTGAAGCAAATCTTATTTTGAAAGCAACAAAAGTTGATGGTGTCTATAACAAAGACCCAAGCAAATATGAAGATGCAGTGAAATACGACACATTAACATTCGACCAAGTGTTGGATGAAAAATTAGGTGTAATGGATTTAACTGCGATTTGTTTATGCCGTGATCACCATGTGCCATTACAAGTATTCGATATGAATAAATCTGGTGCATTGCTTTCAGTTGTTATGGGTGAAAAAGAGGGTACTCACGTTACAAACTAATGTACGTGAGGGTTAAAGCTCTTTATACTAACCGCAATTTAAGTTTAACACTTTAGATAAATTAAGTAAGGAAGATCATATGATTAACGATCTTAAAAAAGACAGCGAAGCACGCATGAATAAGACTTTAGAGTCTTTAGAGCAAGGTTTTGCGAAAGTACGTACAGGCCGTGCGCACCCATCTATCTTAAATGGCGTGATGGTTCCTTACTATGGTTCAGACGTTCCTTTAAACCAAGTGGCAAACGTAGGTGTGGAAGATTCACGTACTTTAGTGGTTCAACCATTTGAACGTACAATGGTGTCTGCAATTGATAAAGCGATTCGTGAATCAGATTTGGGCTTAAACCCAATTACAGCTGATGCAATTCGCGTACCTATGCCTGCATTGACAGAAGAAACACGTCGTGACATGCAAAAAGTTGCGCGTAACGAAGCTGAAAATGCCAAAGTTGCGATTCGTAATATCCGTCGTGATGTTTTAGGTGATATCAAAGCATTATTGAAAGAAAAAGAAATTTCTGAAGATGATGAGCGCCGTGCAGGTGATGACATTCAAAAAATCACAGACAAGTTTGTTGCTGAAGTAGACAAACGCCTTGCCGCTAAAGAAGCTGAATTAATGAAGGTCTAAGCTTTATAATGACCATTCATGAAGATCAAACTCTTCCTCGACATGTTGCCATCATTATGGATGGCAACAATCGTTTTGCTAAAAAAAATCAAATGCAAAAGGGTGATGGACACCGTTCTGGTAAAAATGTCCTTGACCCAATTGTCGAACACTGTCGTAAAGTTGGTATTAAAGCGCTAACAGTCTATGCTTTTTCCAGTGAAAACTGGAATCGCCCTCAATATGAAGTTGATTTACTCATGAAATTGTTGGAAGACACAATTCATGAGCAAATTCCTCGTATGGTTAAGTTTGAAATTTCTTTACAATTTATTGGTGACCGATCTCGGCTTTCACCTAAATTGCGTGAATTAATGTTGCATGCTGAACAATTGACTGCTAACTTCAGCCAAATGACCTTGGTTATTGCGGTGAGTTATGGTGGAATGTGGGATTTGACTCAAGCTGCTCGTAATTTAGCGCAAATGGTTAAAGATCAACGGCTTGAGGTTGATGATATTGATGAGAAAACTTTTGGTCAACACGTCAGTTTAAGTCATTTACCGCCTGTAGATTTGCTGATTCGTACAGGGGGAGATTATCGAATTTCTAATTTCTTGCTTTGGCAAGCAGCCTATGCAGAGTTTTATTTTACGCAAACTTTATGGCCAGAATTTACGATAAAAGAGCTTGATCATGCTTTTGATGTTTTTGTGGGGCGTGAAAGACGTTTTGGTAAAACATCAGAACAAATTCAACAAGAGAAAATAGAGAACGAATAATGTTAGAGCGGATAATTACCGCATTGGTTTTGGTTGCTGTTGTGCTTATTTGTATGTTTGCAACACCATCGCCATATCCAATGTTGGTACTCATGATTATCGCTGCAGGGGGAGCGGGTTATGAGTGGTTTAAACTCATGCCTCGCCAATCTGATCAGGTGAATAAATTCAAAGCAGGATGCTTTGGTATTTTGACTGCTATTTTTTCAGGTATAGCACTCTACTTTTGTGATCAAGCTTTGATCCTATGGAGTGCGTCCATTATTTGCTGGATAATGAGTCTGTATTGGGTTAAACACTATCCGAAGTATGATGGCTGGTACAATCCGAGCCTGCATATTATTGGTTTGGTGTTGATTAGTGCGGCTGTGACAGCTATTTATGCCATATGGTCTTGGTTTGGTTCAACAAATCCAGAACCTTGGTGGCTCATGTACCTGTTTTTATTGGTATGGGGAGCAGATAGCGGTGCATATTTTGTCGGTCGTAAGTTTGGTCGACGTAAACTTGCACCTGAGGTGAGTCCAAATAAATCCATTGAAGGGTTATTTGGGGGTATCATTACTGTGGGTATAGTGATCGTCATTGTTCAATCCATTTATTTGGATTTTTCATTGTTACATCATATTCTCTTCCTTATTTTATCTATTATTACTGTATTTAGTTCGGTTTTAGGTGATTTGTTTGAATCGATGATCAAGCGTCGTGCTGGTATTAAAGATTCAGGTCGCATTTTACCCGGCCACGGCGGTATTTTAGATCGAATTGACTCATTACTTGCTGCAGCGCCAGTTTTTGCAGTAGGTATCACAATTTTGAAACTTATTGGTGTAAATTTTTAGATGTCTCAAACTGTTTGTATATTAGGTGTTACTGGTTCAATTGGTCAAAGTACCTTAAAAATATTAGATCAACATCCTCACGATTATTCAGTTTTTGCAGTCACGGCTTATAGTCGAATTGAAGAGCTGAGTGAAATATGCAAACAGTACAAACCGAAAATCGTGGTTGTGCCATCTCATAAGGTGGATGAACTCAACACGATATTGAAGTCAAAAAATATCACAGGTATTGAAATCTTACAGGGTGAAGATGGGTTAATTGCCGTTGCTTCACATGCTGAGATCGATATTGTGATGGCTGCAATTGTAGGTGGTGCAGGTTTGCTACCTACTTTAGCTGCAGTCAAAGCAGGTAAACGCGTTTTACTTGCCAATAAAGAAGCCTTGGTCATGTCTGGTGAGATCATGATGCAAGCTGCAAAAGACTATAAAGCATTACTTTTGCCAGTCGATTCTGAGCACAATGCAATTTTTCAATGCTTACCGCAAAATTACTTACAAATAGAAACCAATAAAGAACCTCAGTTAGGTGTTTCGCAACTATTGTTAACTGCCTCAGGTGGACCTTTTCTAAATCATTCGCTTGAAGATTTACGTCATGTAACCCCTGCACAAGCATGTAAACACCCCAATTGGTCAATGGGACAAAAAATTTCTGTCGATTCAGCGACACTCATGAACAAAGGTTTAGAGCTGATCGAAGCTTGTCATTTATTTTCAATTCAAGAACATTTTGTTACAGTGGTCGTTCACCCACAAAGTATCATTCATTCTATGGTTCAATATGTAGATGGTTCGACTTTGGCACAAATGGGAAATCCAGATATGTGCACGCCTATTGCTCATGCATTAGCATGGCCTAAGCGTATTGGGACACATGTACCCGCTTTGGATATTTTTAGTCATCAATTGAATTTCCAAGTACCTGATGTTGAACGTTTTCCTGCATTGAAGCTTGCGCGTCAAGCCATGCAAAGTGGTGGTTTGGCACCAGCAATCTTAAATGCTGCAAATGAAGTGGCTGTTGAAGCATTTTTAAAAGAAAAAATAGGGTTCCTTGATATTCCAGCTGTCGTCGACCATACCTTGAATCAGGTTGAAAATGGACCAGCTGAATCTTTAGAGGTCATTTTGAAGTCTGATCAGATCGCACGTCTAATTGCAAGTCAGCGTGTTGTGCAATTGAGTACATAGTATATGAATGTTCTTTTTGTTATTGTCGCAGCGATTCTCTTACTTGGTCCACTCATTGCGATTCATGAGTTTGGGCATTACTGGGTTGCACGTAAACTCGGTGTAAAAGTGCTGGTTTACTCAATTGGCTTTGGCCCGACAATTTTAAAATGGACATCAAAAAAATCAGGTATCCAATACCAGCTTTCAGCATTGCCACTGGGTGGCTATGTAAAAATGTTGGATGAGCGTGAAGGCAATGTGAGCGAAGAAGACCTGCCTTATGCTTTTAATCGTCAATCACCGCTTAAGCGAATTGCGATTGTTGCTGCTGGTCCACTGATCAATTTGATTTTTGCGATTTTTCTATTTTGGATTTTATTTTTGCCTGCGCAAGAGCAACTGAATACACGTATAGGTAAAGTCTTTCCAAATACGCCTGCTGCACAAGTTCAAATGATGCCTGGTGATAAGATTATTCAAGTCGATGGCACACAGACAGCAACATGGGAAAAATTAAACTATGCGCTTGTTGATCGTGTTGGAGAAACGGGTCAAATTCAGATTAAAGCAGAGCGTAATGGTGAGCTCAAAACATTTAATTTACCGATTCAGCAATTTTTAAAAGATCAGAATCAGTCTGCTTTAGATGTCTTGGGATTTATACCATATCGTCCTCATATCGAGGCTATGGTTTATAAGCTAAGCCCAGATGGTGCTGCCATTCGTCAAGGTATGAAAGAAGGTGATAAAATCGTTGCAATTGATGGCGTTAAAATGAATGATTGGTTCAACGTTGTAGATATAGTTCAAAAATCACCTGAAAAATTACTTAATATTGATGTATTGCGTGAGGGTAAATTGGTTTCACTTAAAGTGATGCCACAAGGTAAGCGAGATAGTATGGGTAACTCGACAGGTATGTTGGGTGTTCAAGCAAAAACTCAAAATTTACACATTCCTGCTGAATATAAGTATAAAATTCAATATAATCCAGCTGAAGCCTTTGTTATGGCAGTGGAAAAAACAGGTCAACTTTCCAGTATGATTTTGAACTCTATGGTCAAAATGGTGCGCGGTTTAATTGGTTTGGATAATCTATCTGGTCCTATAACCATTGCGAAAGTAGCGGGACAGAGTGCAGAAATGGGTTGGCAGACCTTTATTTCCTTTATGGCGTTAATGAGTGTTAGCCTTGGGATTTTAAATTTACTGCCAATACCAATGTTAGATGGGGGTCACTTGGTTTATTACTTTATTGAATTAATTCGTGGTAAACCTGTTTCTGAACAAATACAATTAGTTGGACTAAAAATTGGTATGGTATTGCTGGGTAGCATGATGTTCCTTGCAATATTCAACGACTTTATGCGTTTATAAAAGCGTAATAAATGGAACGATAATTAACTTTACTGGAAAACAATAGGCATGCAGCACAAACATTTATTTATGCCGTTGGCACTTATTAGCGCAATGTCGGCAGCAACTCAAGTCTATGCAGCTGAAACATTCATTGCACGTGATATACGTGTTGATGGATTGGTTCGTTTAACTCAAGCCAATGTGCAAAGCATGTTGCCCATTCGTAGTGGGGATCAAATCACTGATCCAGTTATTTCTGATGCTATTCGTGCGTTATATGCATCGAATTCATTTGATGACATTCAAGCTATGAAAGAAGGCGATGTTCTGGTTTTTAAAGTTGTAGAACGTCCAATTATTTCAAAAATAAATTTGAAGGGTAATAAACTGATTCCTAAAGAGCCTTTGCAAGAAGGTTTAAAGAAAATGGGAATTTCTGAGGGTGAAGTACTTACAAAATCATCTTTACAAACACTAAAAACTGAATTGGAACAACAATACTCACAACAAGGTCGTTATGATGCTGAAGTGAATGTTGATACTGTTGCGCGCCCAAATAACCGTGTAGATTTGAATATCAATTTCAAAGAAGGTAAAGCGGCTAAAGTTTTTGATATCAATATTATTGGTAATACAGTTTTTAAAGAAGACGAAATTAAACAAGTCTTTGCACTCAAAGAAAGTGGCTGGATGTCTATTGTTTCACGTAACGATCGTTATGCTCGTGAAAAAATGGGTGCAAGTTTAGAAGCATTACGTGCTTTATACCTCAACAAGGGTTATATCAATTTTGATGTGACCAGTTCGCATTTGAATATTAGTGAAGATAAAAAACACATCTTTATTGAAGTAGGGGTGAATGAAGGCGAGCAATTTAAATTTGCAAGCTCGAAATTCTTGGGTGATGCACTTTATAAAACATCTGATTTAGAAGCGCTTAAGCTGTATAAAGATGGTGATATTTACTCTCAAGAAAAAGTAAATGCGGTGAAACAACTTTTACTTCGTAAATACGGTAATGCAGGCTATTACTATGCCGAAGTGAACGTTGTTCCAGAAATTAATAATGAGAATCACACAGTTGATTTAAATTATTACATTAACCCAGGTCAGCAAGTCACTGTTCGTCGTATTAACTTCTCTGGTAATACTAAAACTGCAGATGAAGTTTTACGTCGTGAAATGCGCCAAATGGAAGGGGCACTTGCAAGTAACGAAAAGATTGAATTATCTAAAATTCGTTTAGAGCGTACCGGTTTCTTTAGTAAAGTTGATGTCAAACCTGTGCGTGTGCCGAATACGCCTGACCAAGTCGATTTAAATATTGAAGTTGAAGAACAACATTCAGGTACAAGTACACTTGCAGTTGGTTTCTCTCAAAGCGGTGGTATTACCTTCCAAGCAGGTTTGAGTCAAACTAACTTCTTGGGTACAGGTAATCGTGTTTCGATCGATTTATCACGTTCTGAGACACAAGATTATTATAACTTAAGTGTGACAGACCCTTACTTCACCATCGATGGTGTAAGTCGTGGTTATAACATGTACTACCGTAAAACCAAGTTAGATGACGACTATAACGTTAACAACTATGTGACTGATAGTTTTGGTGGTGGTTTGAACTTTGGTTATCCAATCGATGAAAACCAAAGCATTAGTGCGGGTATTAACATCGACCAAACTGAAGTGACGACAGGTCCTTATGTTTCTACTTATGTTAGAGACTATTTGCTCTCTCATGGTGGTAAAGAAACGGGTCAGAAAGGTGAATATTGTCTTGAATATGAAACAGATAATATTACGTGTAAAACCCCACAAAGTTTCTTTAATGAATTTAAGGGTGATTTCTTAAGTTATAACTTAAACTTAGGCTGGTCATATAATACGCTAAACCGTCCAATGTTCCCAACTTCAGGGATGTCGCATCGTGTAACTGCTGAAATTGCGTTACCAGGCAGTGACGTAGAATATCAAAAAGTGACTTATGATGCTCAAGGACTTATTCCTTTGGGTAAAAATTACTTGATCCGTGGTTATGGTAAGTTAGGTTTTGGTAATGATTTACCGTTCTATAAAAACTATTTTGCTGGTGGTTATGGCTCGGTTCGTGGTTACGACAACAATACTTTAGGGCCAAAATACCCAGGTGTGACGTATAACGAAAGCCGTACTAAAGATTATGATCCAGAGGAAGTGGGTGGTAATGCATTGATTCAATTTGGTGCTGAACTTGTGTTGCCTGTACCATTTAAAGGGGATTGGGCGCGTCAAGTTCGTCCTGTAATCTTTGCTGAAGGTGCGCAAGTCTTTGATACACAATGTGACACGCCACGTGGTAATTTGTATTTAGATGGTTCAACCACAGGTACAGATGCGAAAAAGTACTGTAAAGATAACTTCGGTTTCGATGCAGGCAATATGCGCTATAGTGTTGGTGTAGGCTTTACTTGGGTTACGATGATTGGTCCATTATCTCTGAGCTATGCATTCCCATTAAATGATAAACCAGGCGATGAAACCAAAAACATTCAATTTGAAATCGGTCGTACTTTCTAAGTACGATCTTTTTGCAGTTCAAGATATTTGATTTAGGATTACGAAAATGAAATCTATTAAAAAATTAACACTGGCTGTCGCTGCATTCAGTTTAACTGGTTTAGTGCATGCGGCAGGCTATGGTGTTATTGATTTAGAGAAAGTGGTTGAAAGCAGTACTTATTTAAAACAACAAAATGCAAGCTTAGAGCAATCTGTAAAACCACAAACTCAAAAGTTAGAGCAACTGGGTAAAGAAATTGAAACATTGCAAAAAAGTGCGCAAGCAAAAGGTGCCAATGTTCAACAAATCAATACACAATATCAAGCAAAAGTGACTGAATTCCAAACAATTCAACAAGGTATTCAATCACGTGTGCAAACAACAATTCAAAACACGAATAAAACTTTTGAAGGTCGTGTGAAGCAAGTTGCTGAACAATTGCGCCAAGAAAGTCATTTAGATCTGGTTTTGAATAAAAATGCTGCGCTAGCATATGACGCAAAATACGATTTAACTGCTAAAATGATCCAAAAGGTTAATGCAATTAAATAATCAATGAAATCGAATCAGTTTCAACTCGACCAATTGGCACAGCTCATTCATGGACAACCAATTGGTCAACTTAATTATGTCGTCAGTGGTCTTGCAAGTTTAAAACAGGCTCAATCGCATCATATTGCATATGTTAAAAGTGAAAAGTTTCTGTCAGATGCTGAAGCATGTAAAGCTGGTATTCTGATTGTTACTTCTGACGTTCAAAAGCAATTAAAAAATCATTCAAACTTTATTGTTGTTGATAATCCATATTTAGTTTTTTCACAGCTTACACATACCTTTGAGCGAAAAATCACTGAACGTGGAATTGAAGCAACAGCACAAATTCATCCATCAGCCATGATTGGTGAAAATACTTATATTGGCCATTATGTTGTGATTGGTGAAAATGCAGTGATTGGTGATAACACCATTATTCAGTCACACGCTAAAATCGATTATGGCGTCGAAGTTGGTCGAGACGGATTTATTGACTCACATGTTACGATTACTGGTGAGGCTAAAATTGGCGATCGAGTAAGAGTTCACGCCAATACAGTAATTGGTGGTGAAGGTTTTGGTTATGTTCCTTATCAAGGAATCTGGCATCGAATTGCACAATTAGGCTCAGTACGCATTGGAAATGATGTTCGTATTGGTTCAAATTGTAGTATCGATCGTGGTGCTTTGGATGACACAATTCTTGAAGATGGTGTCATTATTGATAACCTTGTGCAAGTCGCACATAACGTGACGATTGGTTCAAACACAGCCATTGCTGCAAAATGTGGTATCGCAGGTAGTTCTGTGATTGGCAAAAATTGTATCCTTGCTGGTGCATGTGGTGTCTCTGGACATATTAAAATCGCAGATAATGTGACCTTAACTGGAATGTCAATGGTCACAGGAAATATTTTAGAAGCTGGAACCTATTCTTCTGGAACGGGTTTGATGGATTCAGGGCACTGGAGAAGAACGGTTGTTCGCTTTAGACAATTAGCAGATGTGCCATTGACGAAGTTGGCGAAACAAATAGATCATATCCAATCTCAAATCGAGTCCATTGAATCAACTTTAAAATCGCGTAAATAATATGACTGAGTCTCAAACACTAAATTTTGCAGTTCCTGAATTACCCATGCAAATTCAAGCGATTCGTGAATATCTACCGCATCGTTATCCATTTTTACTGATAGACCGAGTAACCGAAGTCTCTGAAAATGGTATTGTGGGTTTTAAAAATGTATCAATAAACGAAGAATTCATGCAAGGGCATTTTCCTGGTTATCCAATCATGCCTGGTGTTCTTATTGTGGAAGCAATGGCGCAAATTTCTGGCGTACTTGGCTTTATAATGAACAACGAAAAGCCAGCTCCTGGATCTTTGTTCTTATTTGCAGGTGCAGAGAAGGTTCGTTTTAAAAAACAAGTCGTTCCTGGTGATCAACTCGTGCTAAAATCAGAGCTTATCATGCAAAAACGCGGTATTTACAAATATCAATGTAGTGCTAGCGTGGACGGTGTGGTGGCAGCAGCAGCTGAAATTATCATTTCTCATCAGAAACTAGAGCAGGCATGAGCACCAAAGATCTAATTCACTCAACCGCAATTATTGATTCTTCAGCAGTAATTGCTCAAGATGTTAAAATTGGTCCTTATTCAATCATTGGACCAAACGTCACTATTGGATCTGGCACGACATTACATTCTCATGTTGTGATCGGTGGTAATACTCGAATTGGTCAAGGTAATGAAATCTTCCAGTTCGCAAGTGTGGGCGAAGTTTGTCAAGATTTAAAGTATGCGGGTGAAGAAACCTGGCTTGAAATTGGCGACAACAATAAAATTCGTGAACATTGCACCCTTCATCGTGGAACTATTCAGGATAAAGGTTTAACCAAAATTGGTAGCAATAATCTACTGATGGTCAATACACATATTGCGCATGATTGTGTTGTTGGAGACAATAACATTTTTGCCAATAATGTTGGTGTTGCAGGTCATGTGCATATTGGTGATTTTGTGGTGATTGGTGGGAACTCTGGTATTCATCAATTTTGCAAAATTGACTCTTATAGCATGATTGGTGGCGCATCTTTAATTTTGAAAGATGTTCCTGCTTATGTCATGGTTTCTGGTAACCCTGCACATGCATTTGGCTTAAATGTTGAAGGTATGCGTCGTAAGGGGTGGTCTAAGAATGTGATTATGGGGCTTAGAGAAGCATTTAAGCTCATTTATAAATCTAGTTTGACCACTGAGCAAGCCATTGAAGAAATCAGCAGTAAAATTCTACCTGAAGTCTCAGAAGTCAGTTTACTGATTGATTCTTTGCGTGAATCTAAGCGTGGTATTGTGCGTTAAGTCATCCATGTTTTATCGAATACAAAAAAAGACATCCAAGGATGTCTTTTTTTTGTATTTGAATATTTTAAGAAATTTCTTCAAATTATTTTTTCTTAAAATAACCCGCTTCTTCCGAGTCAGGATAGGTGCTTAATAGCTTCTTTTTATACACTTCTGCCGTTTGTGTATTGTTATTTACATCTTTAGAAATGCTATAAAGTTGATATAGCGCGCGAGATGCCTTGGCTGAGTTTGGAAATTTGGTCGCTACAATTTCATAGTTTTGTTTTGCATCAGTGTAATTGGGTGGATCTATTGCTAAATTAAATTCAGCTAACCAAAAGTAGGCATTGCCTGTATATACACTATTTGGATTGTTGCGAATAAAGTTTTGCATAGGTGCGATAGCTTTCTTAGCACCCCCTTGTTTGTATGCATCTAATGCGATGGTATACGCTGCTTTTTCTTGTTCTACTTGATTGGTATTATTGGTGCTTGAGCTTGTTTGATCTTTTGCTGTGGTTACATCATTTTGCGTTGTAGGCGCATCTTGTGTAGGCGCTGCTGCATTGATAGGGTTTGTATTATTGGTTGTGTTATTGATTTCTGTATTTGATGTAGAAGGCGCATTTGACGGCTCTGTTGCTCCTTGATTTTGACTGTCCGTGCTTTCTTCATCACTTGGATCAACCTTTTGTTTGAGTAGTTCTAGGCGTTGATCTAAGTCAGTATAACGGTTGGTGAGTTCTTTGTTGAGTTGTTCAATCTGATGATCTTGTTCATCAACTTTTCCACGAAGTTCACGAACTTGCGCTTCTAAGCGTTGAACTTGCTGTAGTAGATCCCAGTTCATATTGTTTGAGGTGCTTGCTGTAGTAGAAGATGAGCTAGCAGATGAACTTTTGCTTAAACCATGAGATTCAATAGGAACGTTTGCAGCGAAAGCAGTGGTGGAGCTAAGAAGGGCAAGAGTAAGTAGGTTATACTTAAGGCGCATTATCATTCATCCAAATGGGTCATAACCAATATCTAATTTTGCTGAAGTAATTTGTTCAAAAAATAGATATCGCATTGAAATTTAAAATACTATGCCCATTTAAAACGCCAATGATTTTAAATGCAATATCTATTTACAATGTTCGTATACAAATATAAAAGCCATCGATAAAGGCTTTGCGAGCTTTATTTTGCAGGCCTTAAGAAAAAATCTCGCATTTTGTTTGCTAAATAATCAAACGAAAGAAAGACTTGGTTAAATTGAGAAAAGTCGCTTGCAAGATCATTAAAAATCTCTATACTCTGTTCTTGCAATGGTAGCCCCGCTGGTTACTTCGCAATTGTACTCTGAGAACCCCGCCAGGACCGGAAGGTAGCAACGGTATCAGAACTATGATGTGCCGAAGTCTTGCTAGTGGGGTTGCCACCAGATTTAATAATAATTATATTTTTAGTTTTACTTTCTATTTTCTTAACATTGCGATTGTTCAAATCTAAACTTCATTTTTCATTTCATATAAGTTATCTTACTCACTTAAATGATTTCATTGTTATAGCTTGATTTCCTTACTTACTCTCTTATTCAATTCATTTTTTATTCGACTTTTTATTTATTCATCATCATTTTTACGTTTTATTGCTTTCATAATGGCATCCATGTCAAAGCCTCGATACTGTAAAAAACGAATTTGTTTGGCTTTGAGTTTTGGATCTGTTGCAACGTCTACACCATATTTTTTCACTTTGATCTGATACGCTTCTTCATACCAATCCACTTCAGCCATATCATCTTTTGCTAAGTCTTTATCAATACTTTTGGCCTTGAGTGCCAGCTTGATGCGATTAGGTCCTTTGCCTTTACGTATTTGACTACGAACGGTCATTTCAGCAACGCGTTTATCACTTTGATAGTTCTCACGAGCAAGTTCATCGACAAGTTCTAGAACCTCATTACGATTTTGTGCATATAAACATAATTTTTCAATTAAGTCCTTTTTTGAATATTCTTTACGGGTGAGTACTGCAAAGGCGTAAGAGCGCAGTCGTGTGCCTGTCAAACCTACGGGTTTCTTTTCAGTTGGATCGATGCCGTCGTCTAGCTCAGAAGTAGAGTCATCTGAATCATACGATTGAGTATCTTGAGGTTCTGAATGATATGCTAATGGTTTCTTAGAGTCAGCAGGGGGATCAACTTCCTCAAATTCACGTTTTAGGGCTTCATAATCGATGATTTTAGGAAACTTTGCTTCGGTCATTTTGAGTCACTTTGGGGGTTGCGTTCATCACATTAAATATGTTCTTTCAACCGAATGTGATTTAAATAGATGTATATCAATATCATTCAATAAAAAACGCCCCGAAGGGCGTCTTATAGTTTAACGTGTTTACTTGATAATTAAACGTCTAACAAATCTAATTCTTCATCTTTTTCTTCAGCAGCAGGCACAACTTTCACTAAAAGTTGTTCGCGAATCATGCCTTCAAGCTCTTGAGCAAGGGCTGGGTTTTCTTCAAGGTGACGAATCACGTTGTTTTTACCTTGCCCAATTTTATTGCCTTGGTATGAATACCAAGCACCTGCTTTTTGAACCAATTCTTGTGCTACAGAAAGATCAACCAACTCAGCTAAGTGGTTAACACCTTTACCATACATAATTTGGAAAATTGCTTCACGGAATGGAGGTGCCATTTTGTTTTTCACAACTTTCACGCGTGTTTCTGAACCAACAATTTCATCGCCTTCTTTGACTTGACCAATACGACGAATATCAAGACGAACAGATGCGTAGAACTTGAGGGCATTACCACCCGTTGTGGTTTCAGGGCTACCAAACATCACACCAATCTTCATACGGATTTGGTTAATGAAGATCACCATACAGTTTGAGCGTTTTGCATTACCTGTAATTTTACGTAGGGCTTGGCTCATCAAACGTGCTTGCAGACCCATATGTGAGTCGCCCATTTCGCCTTCAATTTCGGCTTTTGGTGTCAAAGCAGCTACAGAATCGACAACAATCATGTCAATTGCACCTGAGCGAACCAACATATCAGCGATTTCAAGCGCTTGTTCACCGTGGTCTGGCTGTGAAACCAAAAGGTTGTCAATATCTACACCAAGTTTACGTGCATATTGTGGATCTAATGCATGTTCAGCATCGATGAAAGCACAAGTACCACCAGCTTTTTGGCATTCAGCGATTGCTTGTAAAGTCATCGTGGTTTTACCTGAAGATTCAGGACCATAGATTTCAACGATACGACCTTTTGGTAAACCGCCAATACCAAGTGCAATATCCAATGTAATAGAGCCAGTAGAAACGGCTTCAACTGCTTGAACGGTATTGTCACCTAAACGCATCACTGAATTTTTACCAAATTGTTTTTCAATTTGGCTTAATGCGGCATTCAGCGCTTTGCTTTTGTTCTCATCCATCTCGTAACCTCAAAAACGATGTAATATCACTAATAACTTAAGTGGATGTCTTATATTAAGTCTCATGTCCACGGCATTTATAGTGACAGAAAAACGGGCTCTGTTCTATGTTTATTTGATCAGATGCGACATGTTTTGTCGCATAATTTTAATCATCATTGTAAGACCAATGTTGGTCAAATTGTTGATCATTTTCATGTCTAAATTTACTGATATCACGCCGATCTTTTTTGCTCGGTCGATGATCAGGTCGAGCAAGATTATGCAATTTTCTTTGTGTAGAAAGCAACTCTCGACGAGCGATACTAACTTCTGTTTCTTCATAGAGTTGCTGGGCAATGGGTGCACCACCACGCACGCTTGAAAGTGCTTTTATGATGACGGTTTTTCGCTCAAAACCTTGTTGAATCGTGAGTTCCATGCCAACACGAATTTCACGAGAAACCTTCACTCGTTCATTATTGATATGTACCTTACCACCTTCAATGGCCGCTTTTGCTATTGATCGGGTTTTGAAAAAACGTGCAGCCCAGAGCCATTTGTCGATGCGCATGGACACTGTGCTTTGTGCTTCAAGCTGTTGTTTTGACATTGCTTACCTTAAACGTTTTATTTTCTAAAATAGAAATCAATTCAGTGAGATTATTGAGGGCGGGATATTCTAGTTCAAGTGCATGACGTGCAGGACTCTCACTAGAAGGTTGGGTGATGGTCAATAAATTTTCAATGCCGAATTTTTCAGCACCTTGTAACACAGGGGCGGTATCATCAATAAATATAGTATTTTTAGGGTCGAAAGGATGCTTTTGTTGCAAGATTTGCCAGAATTCAACAAATTCTTTGGCATGACCAATTTCTTGGCTACTGATCATGACTTCAAAATAGGGCGTTAAATTAATGGTTTCAAGTTTGAGCTTTAAGCCGACTTGATCGGCATTGGTCAATAACCAACAACGGTAGCCATTTTGTTTTAAGTAATCTAACAACTCGAAACAACCTAATCGTGGTCGAATTTTATCTTTGTAGTCATACTGGAGTTGTAAAACATCTACCCCGATTTTTTCAGTCCAGTAGCTCGATGAATACCAACATAGTGTATGCTTGTATTGCTGATAGAAGCTGTAAAGTTCAGCTTGGCTCTGTTCAAGCGTGCAACCATGCGTCTGGGCATAACGTTCGGGGAGCTTGTGATTCCAAAGGAGATCATCGAAAGCAAGGTCAAGCAGCGTACCATCCATGTCAAACATGATAATGGGTTTCGTATCGGAATTAGACATAAAAAAGGGTTTTATCCATGTTTATTACAACTCAAGCACCTCAAGATCAACAAATCCAAAGTTTGGTTCCGATCTTGGCGAATGCAAGTATTATTCTATTAGAAGAATACCAAAATTATTGTGCTGGGCGTGAGTTTAAAATTAATGAAAAGCAGGATCATTCACCTGTCACCCAAGCAGATTTGAAAGTGAATCAGTATTTACTTGAGCAATTGGCTATATTAACGCCTGATATTCCAGTTATTTCTGAAGAAAGCGACTATTCACAGCGCCATCAGTGGTCAGCATGTTGGATGCTTGATCCTTTGGATGGTACGAAAGAATTTATCCATGAACGGGATGAATTCACCATTAATTTAAGTTTAATAGAAAACAATCAAACTATTTTTTCACTGATTGCTGTGCCTACAGAGCACGTCATGTATCTGGGTTATTTAACCGAGTTGCCTTATAAATATTCATTTACTCAAAAGACATGGGAGCGTTTTTGCAAATTTAAAGAAGCAGAAACAGATGCAATACAAGTTGGGCTGAGTCATAGCAGTAAAAATCCAAAATATCAGCAATACATCGAATATATAGAACGTGAAAATCCAGTGATACGTCGTGAAGCAGGCAGTGCGTATAAGTTTTGTATGATGCTTGAGGGTGAAATTGATATTTATCCACGGTTTCATCCAACATCTGAGTGGGATACAAGCTCAGGTCAGGGTTTGCTTGAAAGTATTGGTGGGGGATTGGTAAGTTTAAGTGCTGAACCATTTACATATAATCAGCGTGAGACCATTTTAAATGATGGATTTATTGCTTTTAGGGATAAAGAAAATCAAGAAATAGCACTAGAAGCGCTGAATAATGTCAGTTTCTAGCGTCCAAGCGGTTTTGTGCGTGGTATAGTGTTTTTTATTTGCTGATTTAATACATCTTCTATGTCGCTGAAGTTACTGCCTGAAAGTATGTTGAAGGCAATCGATTTATTGCCAGATGCAAAAACACCTGTCACTTTATTTACACGCCACTCATTACGTGAAGTGGTCAATGGTCAGGGTTTGGCAGGTTATGACTTGCAGTTGACTGAGCAAGGGCGCGATTTAGCTGAGGAATGGGGTGCCTATTTAATTCAGCAATCGGATCGTGTCATTCAACATTGTATTTCAAGTCCTATTCAACGTTGTGTGGATACCGCAGCATTGATGATTCAGGGTGCAGATGCGGTGGTTGCACCAAATACACATCGTATTGAAATTGTTGAGCAAGGTTTACTGGTTGAACCGGGTAGTTTTGTGCTCGATATTCAAAAAGCTGCACCTTATTTTAAAGCGCAAGGTGCTTTGGGATTTATTAATAGTTTTGTCAATAATGCCTTGCCGGGCATGAAGCATCCGATCACTGGTGTAGTGGATGTATTGGAACTCATTTACAACACGCATCCTCAAGATTGTAATGGATTAAGTCTTGCTGTGAGCCATGACACGATTTTAGCTGCGATTATTGCGGTGATTTCAGGTCGTAATGTCATAGATCAAGCAGATTGGCCAGCCATGATGGAAGGATTATTTGTTTGGTTTGAAGGGGATGAGTTCTTAGAGTCCAAATTAAAATGGATCTGGCGTGGTGTGCGTTATGAACTAAATATTAGGGATTTTCGCCAACAATAATAAATGAAATAATTTTTGCTAAATTAAATGCTTTATTTTGTTTATGGTTTTTAATTGCTTAATTGCTTAATTGCTTAATTGCTTAATTGCTTAATTGCTTAATTGCTTAATTGCTTAATTGCTTAATTGCTTAATTGCTTAATTGCTTAATTGCTTAATTGCTTAATTGCTTAATTGCTTATATTGCTTAATTGCTTAATTGCTTAATTGCTTAATTGCTTAATTGCTTAATTGCTTAATTGCTTAATTGCTTAATTGCTTAATTGCTTAATTGCTTAATATTTGTGTTTTGATTGGATCTAAATGTTTTTTAAGGTATAAAAAAAGCCCTTAACGGGCTTTTTTTATCATGCATAAATTAGTTAGCTAAAGCTTTAACTTGTGCATTTAAACGGCTCTTATGACGAGCAGCTTTGTTTTTATGGATGATGCCTTTATCAGCCATACGGTCAATTACAGGTACTGCAGTTTTGTAAGCTTCAGTAGCAGCTGCATAGTCACCAGCAGCAATAGCTGCAACTGTGCGTTTAAGATATGTACGAACCATTGAACGTAAGCTAGCGTTGTGTTTACGTGCTTTAACGTTTTGACGAGCACGTTTTTTTGCTTGAGCAGAGTTTGCCACTCGTGCACTCCTTGAAATAGATTGGTCTGGGCGGGCTGAAATTGATTCTGAAATCTTCCTCAGAAGAATATCACCAGCCCGTAAACAAGTGCCATATTGTGATTAAATGAGTGAATAAAGTCAAGCCTTGACTTGCTTTGACAACATTTTAGATGCAGATAAAATCACTTTAAAGCATTAAATTATATGAATCTTACTCGGAATGATTAAAAAATGACTAAATTGATAAAACGCGCAGTGGTGATTGGAGCCACGGGTATGGTGGGGAAAGAATTGCTCAAACAACTCAATCAGGTGGAATCGTGTGAACATATTCTCGCCATTGTACGTAAAGAGGATGAATCACTTAAACAGTACACAAAAGTCAATCAATTGGAAGTTGAAGACTTTTTAATGCTCAATGATGAAGATGTTGCAGATTTTACACATGCATTTAGCTGTTTAGGCACAACCATCAAAAAAGCAGGATCAAAAGCCAATTTTTATAATATTGATTTTGAAATTAATGCGCACTTTGTAGATTTGTTCGAAGGAACAGAAACGCATTATGTTTTGGTCAGTGCAATGGGTGCAAATGCTGGATCTCCAATTTTCTACAATCAGGTCAAAGGAGAGTTGGAAAATCATTTAAAACATTCAAATCTGGCTTATGTTTCTATATTGCAACCTTCTTTGTTGATGGGTGAACGTGAAGAATCTCGTACCTTAGAAGGATTAACCCAGCGTTTATATCAGCGTTTTTCGCATTTAGTACCCGACACATTCAAATATAAGCCAGTGACAGCTGAGCAAGTGGCTCATACTATGGTCGAGGTCGCACAAAACCAAAATGAAACATTGAAGATTTATGATAACTTGTATATTCAGCATGCAAAATAAAGCTTCAAATGCATGTATGTAATAAGGATTGAATACTAGCGTCAATGCATATTTAAACAGTGGGATTTAAATAAAGAGGAGTTTGAACTGTGACTACACCAGCATTTGTAACATGTGATTTGCTTGATGATCATCCAGAATTAGAGATTCAAGTGGTAACTCCATCGATGGATGGTAAATTTTTTAAAAGCTATGGCGCTGTAAAAAGTTTTGGCGGGCAAGTGGTGACAGTGAAATGTTTTGAAGATAATTCACGTGTAAAAGAGTTATTGGCAACGGATGGTACGGGGAAGGTATTAGTTGTTGATGGTGGTGCATCTATGCGGTGTGCATTGATGGGCGATTTAATTGCTGAATCAGCAGTGAAAAATCACTGGAATGGTGTGATTATTTACGGTTGTGTCCGTGATGTCGATGCTATTGCTGAATTGAACTTAGGCGTTCATGCTTTAGCATCAATTCCTCAAAAGAGTAATCGTAAAGGCATCGGTGAGGTGGATATCGCATTACACTTTGGTGGAGTAACTATTCAATCGGGTGACTATGTATATGCCGATAATAATGGCATTGTGGTTTCAAAAGAAAAATTGGTTGATCTGTAAGTTGATTGATAAATAGATACATTGATTGCAATGGGTTGAAGTATCTAGGTCTACGGAAAAATAAGAAAAGGACAATAAAATGGTGATTCATCAAATTAAAGTGGCTCAAGCACTGGCTTCATCAATCACAGGTGGTGGGCGTGGTGCGAACGGGACACCATTTCCAAAGCAACCTGAAAAAGCTTTAAAGCTTTACGAGTTTGAAGGATCACCATTTTGTCGTCGTGTGCGTGAAGTTTTGACCACACTGAATTTAGATTATGAAGTGTATCCCTGTCCGAAAGGTGGCACTAAATATCGAAAAATCGTTGAGGAGCTGGGTGGTAAACAAATGTTTCCATTTTTCATTGATGAAAATACGGGTGAACAGCTTTACCATTCCAAAAAAATTATTCGCCATTTATTTAAACATTATGGAAAAACAGGCGAAACACCTCAAAAATACAGTGAATACCCAAATATACCGTACGTCGCACTTGCAGGCACGATCATTAATGGCGCACGAGGCGTATGGATCAAGAAGAAAATTATAGATCGTCCAGCACCGGATGCATTGCTAGAGCTTTGGGGGTTTGAAGCGAGCCCATATACTCGTGTGGTTCGAGCGACATTAAGTGAACTTGAGTTACCGTTTATATTTCATAATGTGGCCAAAGAACGTTGGCAAGATCAAGGACCTGCGTTGTTAAGATTAAAACCAGGGAAGTATGTGCCTTTAAATGGTGGTAAACGTGAACAAGTTGTAAAGGTAATGAATCGTCCTAAACAGGATATCCAAGTACCTTATTTGGTTGATCCAAATACTGGTATCAAGATGTTCGAGTCTAAGGATATTATTCAGTATTTAAATCAGCAGTACGGATAAAGTCACGTAAATTCAATAGATTGATCTCATCTATCTACAAGAATGAGGTCATCGAATTGACTGAAAAATAAAAGTATCAGCGTTATTTAGCAACAGACATTACAAAATGCTGTAAAAGAACAGTCATTTCCTTATTCCTATTGCGTTATTTTATGTTGTGAGATTCTATGCTTAGAGGGTTTTGATGATTCTGAACATTAGATCATTTGATAAATAACATCATCACCTTTAAAGCTGTGGGTTTTAAGTTTTAGATTCAATTGCTTGTATGGAATGAAGTCATAGAAGTGCGTTGAAGCTGTTGTAGAGTCAAAATAGATAAAGTTGGAAAATTAAAATGTCGCATACAAGAATTCAACCTGTAATGAGCCGTCCTGGTGAAAATGCAATGTTTATTGTATTGGGCATTAACCAGAATCAAGAGTGTGTGAATACCATTATTGATTTTGCGGCAAATTTTTCTGCGCTTACACGGAGTCTAAACAATCGTTATCCTGAGAGTCATTTTAATGCGACTCTGGGATTTAGCCGTAATGCATGGGACCGATTATTTCCAACGAAACTTATACCCCGAGAATTGGTCACATTTAAAGAAATAGTTGGACCGAAATATACAGCTGTTTCAACACCTGGCGATCTATTGTTTCATATCCGAGCGGATCGGCAAGCATTGTGCTACGAGTTAGGCAGTATTATTCAAGAGCAATTGCAGGATGCGTGCTATTCCATCGATGAAGTGCACGGTTTTCGCTATTTTGATGGACGTGCGATTATTGGTTTCGTAGATGGAACAGAAAATCCTGAGCCTGAAATTGCAGCTGAATATGCTTTGGTGGGGGATGAAGATCCTCATTATAAAGGGGGGAGTTATGCATTTATTCAAAAGTATCTGCATGATATGGAAAAGTGGCGTAATTTAACCGATCAAGAACAAGAAAAAGTCATTGGGCGCAAGAAATTCAACGATGTTGAGTTGTCTGATGATGTTAAACCACCAACAGCCCATAATGTGGTCAGCAAAGCCCATGACGCTGAAGGCAATGAATTGAAAATTATGCGTGCTAATATGCCATTTTCAAATCCTTCTAAAAATGAATACGGTACTTTTTTCATTGGATATTCAAGAAAATTTAGTACCACCCATCAAATGTTAAATCATATGTTTAAAGGTAGTCCTGAGGGTCACCTTGATCGTTTACTGGATTTTAGTACAGCCACCACGGGGACACTGTTTTTTGTACCCACAGTCGATTTTTTAGATGATTTATCTACAGATGAATAGTTAATGAAATGACCAATCAACATAGCTTAGATGTTGATTGTTTAATTTTCTAGCGCATCATTGAGCCATTGGCAGTTTAAATTATTTGTTATAATGAATGAATTGATGGTGTACTAAGGCTTTAAAGCATGTTTGATAAATTTGTAGGTTTATTCAAGTCGAATAAAGAAACGGAAGAGCAAATCTATCTACGTGAACAGAATATCCAATGGGATGCCGAAAAAGGCTACATTATCGATGGGATAGTGGTTAATGAATTATCCGAGCGCTTAGAATATTTTTCAAACCGTAAATTGAAAACATTTGATGATTTGAAAGCTTTATATGATAAGGCTATGATCATCAATGAAAAAATTGATTTGGAAATTGCGAATCAACGTTTTGTCGCTCGTTTGGGCAATACAGAAGAAAATTTACAACAGTTCAAGGCGATCGTTAAAAAACTGAATCAATATTATCGTCAATTTATCCGTGATCATTAACGCTATTCATCATACTTTAAATAGCTTATTTGATAAAAAATGCACAAATGAAAGCTGATAAAATCACGCTCAGCTACAGGTCGACATGTTAAGATATCGCCTATGTTTTAGACCTGAAGCTATTTAGATGTTCCAACAAGAAATCTCTCAACTGAATTTAAAACAACTCAAAATTAATGAAAAACGCTGGATCGGCAATATGCTCGGTTCATCGGCAGCATTATTGTTTAAAGAAATTGCTGAGCAATCAGACCGATTATTCGTTTTGATTGCGCGGAACAATCAGCATTTGTCGCAGTTAGAGAGTGAGCTTGAATTTTACGGAATTAAACCGACGATTTTTCCTGATTGGGAAATTTTGCCTTATGATCGTTTATCTCCACATCAAGATATTGTTTCTGAACGTCTATCGATTTTATCTCATATGCCACAAAAGGGTGTGTTGTTATTATCCAGTACAACCTTGGCACAACGTGTCGCGCCGACCTCTTGGGTATTGGGTGAGCATTTCGATATAAAAGTTGGTCAAAAGTTCGATTTAGAACAACAAAAAATGCGACTGATTCAAGCAGGCTATTATTTGGTTGATACCGTTTATGATCATGGAGAGTTTGCGGTACGTGGTAGCATCATGGATATCTATGCTTCAGGTCAAGATGCTCCAATTCGAATCGATTTGTTTGATGATGAAATTGATAGCCTGAAGTTTTTTGATCCTGAAACGCAAAGAACCACCACAAAATTAGACAATTTTACCGTATTACCAGCAAAAGAATTTCCGTTAAAAGAAGGTCGTGCAATTTTTCGTGATCGTTATGCAGAAACTTTTCCAACGGCAAATCCAAAGAAAAATCCTATGTATCAGGATGCTTTGGAAGGCATTGCATCACCTGGATTAGATTATTATTTTCCATTATTTTTCACCAAAGAAGCGATGCAGACACAAAGTCTCATTACTTCATACTTACCAAGTCATTCCGTTGTCATTACAGATAAAGGCGTGGGTGAGGAATTAACGAATTATTGGAAAGAAATTGTACGCCGTTATGAAGATCGTCGACATGATCTTGATCATCCTTTGTTAGCACCGGAAGAAATTTTCTTACAACCCAATCAAGTGCTTGAAGCAATTAATCAATTTTCTCGAATTATTGCATCACCTGAGAAAATTGATGAAAAATCAGGTTCAATTAACTTAAATACAGATCAGCCACCAAGACTTGCTGTTGATCCAAAGCATGAACGTCCATTTCATATGGTCAAGGCTTATGTCGATTCAGCCAATCATCCTGTATTGTTGGTCGCTGAAAGTGCAGGTCGAAGAGAAACTCTAAAAGATTCATTACGTTCAAGTTTGGGTGAAATTCCTGTTGTTGAAAACTATCAACAATTCATTCAACAGCAATATTCTGTTGCGATCACCAGTGCGCCACTGGAGCGTGGATTATTGCTGAATGATCAATTGACCGTGATTTCAGAAAACCAGCTGTATGAACATCGTGTGGTGCAGCGCCGTCGTAAACGTCAACATGAAGTTTCAGAAGAATTCCTCGTCCGCAGTCTGACTGAACTGAGTATTGGCGCACCAGTGGTCCATATTGATCATGGTGTGGGGCGTTATGCAGGTTTGGTTACACTCAGTATCGATGAACAAGACTATGAGTTTTTACAACTTGATTATGCCGATGCTGCAAAAGTCTATGTGCCAGTGACCAATTTACATCTGATTAGCCGTTATAGCGGTGGTGATCCGGACTTGGCACCATTACATAAGCTCGGTACAGATGCATGGAGTAAGGCAAAACGTAAAGCCTTAGAACAAATTCATGATGTCGCAGCAGAATTGCTACATATCTCAGCACGCCGTAAAGCCAAACCTGGTTTTAGTTTTGAATTAGATCAAACACCATATATGCAATTTTCCAGTGGTTTTGCTTATGAAGAGACATTGGATCAAGCCAATGCAATTGAAGCAACCTTGGCAGATATGCAATTGGCAAAACCCATGGATCGTTTGGTGTGTGGCGATGTCGGTTTTGGTAAAACAGAAGTGGCGATGCGGGCAGCTTTTGTTGCGGTACAAAATAATAAGCAAGTTGCAGTATTGGTACCCACAACATTGTTGGCACAGCAGCATTTCGAGTCATTTAAAGATCGTTTTGCAGATTGGCCAATTCGTATAGAGGTCTTATCACGTTTTGGTTCAAATAAATCCCATGTTAAAACCATTGAAGATTTGCAAGATGGTAAAGTTGATATTGTCATTGGTACACATAAAATCCTGCAAGAAAATGTACAATTTAAAAATCTTGGTTTAATGATTGTCGATGAAGAGCATCGTTTTGGCGTACGAGACAAGGAACGTATTAAAGCTATGCGTGCTGATGTCGATATGTTGACCTTAACCGCAACACCTATTCCACGTACGCTGAATATGGCATTTTCTGGGATGCGTGATTTATCGATTATTGCGACGCCACCAGCACGTCGTTTGGCAGTTAAAACCTTTGTCAATGAACAAACTGATGCCACCATGAAAGAGGCAATTCTGCGTGAATTGTTGCGTGGTGGTCAGGTTTATCTCTTACACAATGAGGTCGATAGTATTGAGCGAGCTGCTGAAAATATTCGTACCCTTGTACCAGAAGCACGTGTGGCAGTAGCGCATGGTCAAATGCGTGAACGTGAACTCGAACAAGTCATGCAACAGTTCTACCATAAAGAATTCAATGTTTTGGTATGTTCAACCATTATAGAAACAGGGATTGATGTCCCAAATGCCAATACCATTATCATAGAACGTGCCGATAAGCTGGGATTAGCGCAGTTGCATCAGCTACGTGGTCGTGTAGGTCGTTCGCATCACCAAGCTTATGCTTACTTAATGGTGCCTTCAATTAAAGGCCTAAAAGGTGATGCTGAAAAACGGTTAGATGCGATTCAACGCGCATCTGACTTAGGTGCAGGGTTTATCTTGGCTACAGAAGATTTGGAAATCCGAGGTGCAGGTGAGTTGTTGGGTGAGCAACAAAGTGGTTCTATGCAAGCAATTGGTTATAGCTTGTATATGGAAATGCTGGAAAAGGCCACCAAAGCCATTCAGCAGGGTAAAACACCGAATTTTGACGCGCCTTTAAGCCTCACAGCCGAAATTAATTTACATATGCCTGCACGTATTCCAGATGAATATCTTGGCGATGTGCATCAGCGACTTTTATTTTATAAACGTATTAGTAATACAGATACTTTAGAGAAGCTTGACCATATACGTATGGAGTTGATTGATCGTTTTGGTGTGCCCCCGCAACAAGTTAAACAGCTATTTAGCGTACATCAACTGCGTATTAAAGCGGAGCAATTGGGTATCACCAAAATTGATATGAGCGAACGTGGTGGCCATGTAGAGTTTTCACCAGATACTCCCGTGCAGGCGATCAGTATTATTCAAATGATGCAAAAACAGCCGACATATTATCGTATGGATGGTGGACAACGTTTAAAAGTGATGGTGATGTTGGAGGAAAATGAAAAGCGGATTCAATTTGCGCATCAAATTTTAGATGAGTTGTTGAAAGGCTTATCACAACAAGCATCATAAATATATGCTTGAAGATTCAGATGGAATGAAGGTGGAAAAAGCATTTGCTTTACCTTTTATTGAATAAACGCCTGTTCATATTGATTGGATATATGGGTGGGCGTTGGTTTTATTTAGGATAGATATCGCTTAATTAATAAAGTTTGAACTGTTAAACCATCTGGCTTTTGCCTTTGGGGTCGTTGTTTTTATAAAAAATAGCAATAAAGTATATATAAAGGCTTGATTTATTTAAGGGATTCATTAGAGTATAACTGTGATACAAATCAATTTGATTGCAATTTTTTTGTATCGAAACACAATACTAATAATATTCAGCTGAAAACTGATGTGTTAGTATTAGCCATCACTTTTATTTTGCGTCATTAATAAATATATGTTTAGTCTGCATCCACAATTAGCTCAAGATACATTTTTTGTCGGCGATTTTCCGCTATCTACATGTCGTTTAATGAATGATATGCAGTTTCCTTGGCTGATTTTAATTCCACGTGTTCCTGGTATTGGTGAACTGTACGAATTAAGCCAAGCAGATCAAGAGCAGTTTTTGCGTGAATCGAGCTGGTTATCAAGTCAACTTTCACGCGTTTTCCGTGCAGATAAAATGAATGTTGCAGCGTTAGGAAATATGGTACCACAATTGCATTTTCACCATGTTGTGCGTTACCAAAATGATATTGCTTGGCCTAAGCCAGTATGGGGTGCTGCTCCAGCTGTGCCATATAGCAGTGATGTTTTAGCACATATGCGTCAAACATTAATGTTGGCATTGCGTGGTCAAGGTGATATGCCATTCGACTGGCGTATGGACTAAAATTTGCAGTTCATACACAGGGATAACTATAATAATATTATAGTGTGATGAGGTAATAGCATTTGCCATTAGATCGTTTGCTAGATAAAGAACCGAAGCAGTTTGAAGTACTCCAAAGGGTTATGGGGTACTTTATGATTTCGCTTTTGGTTGTGATCTATTACTTCACTTCACCGAATTCAAATTATCAAATTTTTTTTCCAATTCTGGTTTTTTTCGTCATTTTTTTCGGTCCTCGAATATCACATGCTTTGCAGTATCGTTATGGTACAAGTCTACGAAGTAATGTTTTCTTTCTGATCGATACCATTGTTGTTGCGAGCGCATTAGCAGCAGTGCATTTAAGTTTGGTTGTTACTTTTGTTCTGCTTTTTGGAATATTGTATACCGCATTGAACAATAAAATTTCCATGATGATGAGTTCATTTTCCATCCTCTTGGCAATTTTCGCTTTCTATTTTTGTACAATTTTCATTTTTGGGTTTCAAGAATACTTTCAGCAAACTTCGATTGAGTTGTCCGTTGTTGCTTGTATGTGTGCGATTATTTTTGTCAATTTCGCAAGTTATTATCAGCAAAAGCAGATTTTAAAAGTAGACTTGCAACGTCAAACCTATTTTAAAGAAATGAATCGTTATATTGAATTGTCCAATCAATTGAGTCGTTATGCCCCGATTCAGTTGTGGCAATCGATTATGCGCGGTGAGACCGAAGCAAAACTGGAATACAAACGAAAAAAAATCACCATTTTCTTTTCAGACATACAAGGCTTTACGGAGCTTTCTGAAACCCTTATCCCAGACGATTTAGCCTTTGTTTTAAATGACTATTTAAGTCATATGACGGAAATAGCTAAACAATATGGTGGTACGATCGATAAGTTTATGGGCGATGCCATCTTAATTTTCTTTGGGGATCCTGATTCTCAAGGGACTGAACAAGATGCGAAAAACTGTCTAGATATGGCTTTATCTATGCGTCAGCAAATGAAGTTTTTGCGTGAACGTTGGCTGAAAATGGGTTATCCGCCGTTACATATCCGTATGGGTATCAGTACGGGCTACTGCCACGTAGGAAATTATGGTGCTGTGCATCGTATGGCGTATACCATTGTCGGACGTGATGCAAATCTTGCTGCGCGTTTACAAAGTGCAGCAGAAATAGATGAAATCTTAATTTCGGATGATACCCATAAACTGGTTAAAAATGATTATTTGTGTGCGCCTCAAGCGCCGATTGAGTTGAAAGGGATTCAACAACCTGTAAAAAGTTGGCAAGTCATGGAAAAATATGCCAATAAGAAAGATAGTCAGCAATGGTTTGATTATGAATACAAAGGCTTTCATTTGGTATTAAATTTGGAAGAAGTTCAAAACTATGAATATGCTGAATTACTTTCTGTACTTGAGGAAATGATTGAGCGCATCAAAGTTCAGAAAAATTTAACCACCGTGTCTGGTGTGGTAAAGCTTAATCCGGAAGATGAAGTGAAGCCAGTTGAAACAAACCAACCGATTGAACATGGCTAATGAATAACTAATCACTTATAGCTAAGGACTCAATATAGTCAATTGTTGCCTTCGTTCAAGATGAAACAAAAGGTAGAAATAAAAAAGGTCACTTGAAGTGACCTTTTTTATTTAAAACAATTTTAATTAGTGATTTTCTGAAGCATGGTTAATGGTGTACTTCGGAATTTCAACTTCTAAATCTTCATCTTCAATTTTAACTTGGCATGAAAGACGTGAATCTGGTTCTAAGCCCCAAGCACGGTCTAGTAGATCAGCTTCAACATCATTCATTTCGTCAAGACCGTCAAAGCCTTTGCGAACGATCACATGGCATGTGGTGCACGCTGCTGACATATCGCAAGCATGTTCAATTTTGATCCCATTTTTGAGTAGGCTTTCGCAAAGATTTGCATTTTGCTCAACTTCAAACTCAGCACCATTTGGGCAAATTTGCGCATGTGGAAGAACTTTAATACGTGGCATAATTTTTACCTATAAATTAGTGAGAGTTTGACCAATCATCAAGTTTTGTGCCTTTTAAGGCATCATCAATATGTTGATTCATACGTTCTGCAGCAAATGCATCACTATGAACTTTCAGTTGTTCAACTGCTTGTTCAATCACTTTGATGTCATCTGTTTTAAGTTGAGCTTGCAAATCAGCACGGGCTTTTTCAAGCGCTTCAAGTTGAGCAGTAGCTAACAAGTGAGCATCAACTTTTAAAGCTTGTTCAAGGGCTTCAAGTTCACGTTGCGCTTCAACCTTGGTTTCTTGCAAGTGGCGTAAGTCTTTATCTTCGGATGCAAACTTATAGCCATCTAACAATAAGCGTTCCATATCTGCATCAGATAAGCCATATGACGGTTTAATGTCGATATGCGCCGAAACATTTGAGGTTGTTTCGCGTGCAGAGACAGCAAGTAAACCATCAGCATCGACTTGATAAGTGACTTCAATACGTGCTTGACCTGCTACCATTGGTGGAATACCACGCAATACAAAACGACCTAAGCTACGGCAGTGTTCAACCAAGTCACGTTCACCTTGAACCACATGAATCAGCATGGCAGTTTGACCATCTTGATAGGTGGTGAATTCTTGACGACGTGCGACAGGAATAGCGGTATTACGTGAAATCAAACGTTCGACCAATCCACCCATGGTCTCAATCCCTAATGAAAGCGGAGTGACATCTAGGAGTAGCGAACCATCTTTAGAGTTGCCAATCAGTTGATTTGCGGTAATTGAAGCGCCAATCGCAACAACTTCATCTGGGTTGATGGTGCACAAAGGTTCTTGATTGAACACTTGACGAACTGCTTGCTGTACAGCGTATGAACGTGTTGAACCGCCGACTAAGACTACGTTTTGAATGTCATCAAGTTCAAGTTTCGCATCACGTAGAACCCGTTTGCAAACACTAATGGTTTTATCGAGAGCTACTTGAATCACAGACTCAAAAGTAGGGCGGTCTAAAGTGATACTTTGCGATGCCATTGAAAACTCAACTGAATCTTGATCAGAAAGAGCTTCTTTTGCTTTACGTGCTGCAACAATAGCATGCGCGTATTCACTGTCATCCAGTGTTTCAATATTGAGCTGTTTTTTCGCCCATTTAAGAATAAGACGATCTAAATCATCACCACCGAGTGCAGTGTGGCCACCCGTCGCTAAAACTTCAAAAACGCCTTGCGAAAAACGTAAAATTGAAACGTCAAATGTACCACCACCAAGGTCGTAAATCACATAGTTTCGGTCAGTCGCAAGGTTGGTGTCTTGATCTAAACCATAAGCCACGGCCGCCGCTGTAGGTTCATTCAACAAGCGAAGAACATTCAAGCCAGCCAATTGAGCAGCATCACGTGTTGCTTGGCGCTGTGCTTCATCAAAATAGGCAGGAACAGTGATTACAGCACCATTGACTGGGTTATTTAAGCTGGCTTCAGCACGATCTTTCAGTTGTTTTAAAATTTCAGCAGAAATCTCAACAGGCGTTTTATGACCTTGCGCAGTATCAAATGCAGGCATTTGATTGTCTTCGCCCACAAGGGTATAAGGATGTTGAAACTTAATATCTGCTTTTGAACGACCCATAAAGCGTTTTACCGAAACAATGGTATTTTTAGGGTCAGTTGTTAAAAATGGTTTTGCATCATCACCCAATTCAATATTTTGATTTGAATAATGCACAATTGATGGAAGTAACACACGACCTTGTTGGTCATTGAGAACTTTGGCTTTACCTGACAATACTGTCGCGACAAGCGAGTGTGTGGTGCCTAAATCGATGCCAATGGCAATACGATGTTCATGTGGCGCACTTGATTGTCCTGGTTCTGCAATTTGCAAGAGTGCCATGGGTTAAATCCCTTGAAAATAAGTCAAAAAAATAAAATTAAAAATCATCATCGAGGTCGAAATCTTCATCATCAAGAATACGATCTTCAGCTTTCAAAATGTCATTCATCACTTTTTGGAAGAAACGAAGCTTTCGAACAGTATCTCGTGATTCAGCCCAATCTTCAGCATCATAATCAATTTTGAATTCACGAACGAGGCCATCAATCCATTGCTGTACTTCAGTTTTAAGTGAATTTAGCTGTTCGGTATTGCTTGCTTCATCGAGCTGTTCACGAATTTCTAATGCAGATTGTAAAAACTCAAAATCATTGATGGATTGGTCTAAATGATGATCTTGTTTTTTGAGTGATAGCAAATATCCTGCACGACTATCAACATTCGATAAGACTTTATATGCCTGATTGATTTCGCTCGATTTAATCAATGCTTGATCTTTATCTTCAGCTTTATCTGGATGATATTGTTGCTGCAATTTTAAAAATTCTGATTTTAAAGTTGCTAAATCAATATCGAGTGCTACAGGGAGATTGAACAACTCAAAATGATTCATTGGGAGAAAATTCCAAGATGATAAAGGGGTAAAAGCAAATCGTTAATGTAATTAAAACAGTGCATGACACTGTTTTAATTGAATAGAGCAAGGAAATGAAATTAGACAGTGAACGACTCACCACAACCACATTCACCTTTTTTGTTTGGGTTGTTAAACTCAAAGCCTTCATTTAATCCATTTTTGACATAATCCATCTCCATACCTTCGAGATACACCATACTTTTTGGATCTACAAAAACTTTAACACCAAACTGTTCAAATACTTGGTCATGCGAATCTGCAGTGTCCACAAATTCGAGTACATAAGCCAAGCCTGAACAACCAGAAGTTTTCACACCAACGCGAATACCTTCACCCTTACCGCGATTTTTAATGTAATTGCTGATATGAGTTGCAGCATTTTCAGTTAAATTGATCATGAAAACTCCATTCAATCATCAATAAAGCTCATATTTAAAATATTAAGCTTTCGTTTTTTTGCTACGGTAATCTTCAACAGCTGCTTTGATTGCATCTTCTGCAAGTACAGAGCAGTGAACTTTCACTGGAGGAAGTGCAAGTTCGGTTGCAATATCAATGTTTTTAATGGCTTGAGCTTCGTCTAAAGTTTTACCTTTTAACCACTCAGTCACTAATGAACTCGATGCGATCGCAGAACCACAACCATAAGTTTTAAAACGTGCTTCTTCAATCACACCGTTGTCATCAACTTGGATTTGTAGACGCATAACGTCACCACATGCTGGTGCACCAACCATACCAGTACCAACATTTTCAGCGTTTTTGTCTAAAACACCAACATTACGAGGGTTTTCGTAATGATCAATTACTTTTTCGCTATAAGCCATGATGCTTCTCCAAACCTCGGGGTCAGCCTAGATTAGAATTAATATTGTGGCATCTGATTCAATTTTCAATCTATTGATTCATTGAAATGCTGAATCAGGATGCCGAAAGTTGTACGGTATTAGTGCTCAGCCCATTCTACTTTAGACAGGTCAACACCTTCTTTGAACATATCCCAAAGCGGTGATAGGTCACGTAATTTCACTACAGCTGCTTTAGTGACTTCTAAAACATGATCAATATCTGCTTCAGTGGTGTATTTACCAAAACTGAAACGAATTGAGCTATGTGCAAGTTCATCAGATAAACCAAGTGCACGTAAAACATAAGAAGGTTCTAAAGTTGCAGAAGTACATGCAGAACCTGATGAAACAGCAGCATCTTTCAATGCCATCATCAATGATTCACCTTCAACGAAGTTGAAGCTCACGTTTAAGTAGTTTGCAACGTTTTGAGTCGGGTGACCGTTTAAGAACACTTGCTCTAAATCTTGTAAACCATTCCAAAGTTTGTCACGAAGTACGCGTAAACGTGCTTGTTCAGATGCTAAATTCTTACCTGCAAGTTCAAATGCTTCACCCATACCCACGATTTGATGAGTAGGAAGTGTACCTGAACGCATACCACGTTCATGACCGCCACCATGCATTTGTGCTTTTAGACGAACACGTGGGCTACGACGAACAAATAGCGCGCCAATACCTTTAGGACCATAAATTTTATGGCCAGAGAAACTCATTAAATCAACTTTCATGGTTGATAAATCAATTTCTACTTTACCTGCAGCTTGAGCAGCATCGACATGGAAATATGTTTTGTTGGCACGAGTGAGTTCACCAATAGCAGCAACGTCAGTCACAGTACCAATTTCGTTGTTAACCATCATGAGGGAAACAAGAATCGTATCTGGACGAAGTGCAGCAGAAACCATTTCAGGTGTGATCAAACCAGTTTGAGCTTGTGGCTCTAAATAGGTAATTTCAAAACCTTCTTCTTCTAATTCACGACAAGTATCTAAAATTGCTTTGTGTTCAATTTTACTTGTGATGATATGTTTGCCTTTTGAAGCATAAAACTGGGCAATACCTTTAAGTGCAAGGTTGTCAGACTCAGTTGCGCCAGAAGTAAACACGATTTCACGTGGGTCGGCTTTCACTAAGTTGGCAACTTGTTCACGTGCGTATTCAACTTTTTCTTCAGCTTGCCAACCATATGCGTGTGAGCGTGATGCTGGATTTCCGAAAGTGCCTTCATATGTAAGACATTCCATCATACGTTCAGCAACTTGTGGATCGACAGGAGTCGTTGCAGCATAGTCAAGATAAATCGGACGTTTCATGTCAAATACCTGTAACCGATAAAAGGGCTGAATCTAAAGGTGCTGTATTTTGGCGAATGGCAACAGTTTGAACGTTGTCACGAGCAACGAGATCAGCAAGAGAGATTTTAGCTAAATAATCGGCAATGTGATGGGAGAGTTCTTGCCATAAATCATGAGTTAAGCACATCGCACCATTTTGGCAGTTGCCTTTATGATCACAACGTGTTGCATCAACAGTTTCGTTTACAGCTTCAATAATTTCTAACACAGTAATTTCTTCAGCATTACGCGCTAAATGGTAACCACCATTTGCTCCACGAACGCTAGAGACCAATCCATGACGCTTCAATTTAGCAAACAATTGTTCTAAATAGGCAACGGAGATAGTTTGGCGAGCAGCAATTTCAGCTAAGGTAATCGTCTGCTCAGTTGGCTGCAATGCTAGATCAAGTAGTGCAGTCACCGCGTAGCGACCGCGAGTGGTTAGGCGCATGATTCGATACACATGTAAGGCTAGATGTATGAATTTTATGAATCCTGACTAAAATAGTCAAGTATTATTTACGAAAACCAACTAAATTAGTTGGTTTTTTTGTAGAGGAACTTAGAAATTGTTTTTATTCAAATTATTGGAAAAATATCCACAAATTATACATCAATAATACCAAGAAAAGAACAAGTGTTATACCAAAGGCGAATTTAAGTCTCTTTTGACTTTGAGTCATACGACGAATGCGATTTTGATATTGTTTTACTTCAACCTGTAAGGTATTGATTCTAGAACGTTGTAAATCAATTTTTTCCAAAAGTGGAGCAATTCGTTTTTTTGAAGCAACCAGATTATTTTCATCTGAATCACTATTGAGCCATTGTTTCCAGTCGGAAATCAATTTAGGCATAGACAGATGTAAGCACAAGTCTTTAAATTCATCACGTAGAGTAGGATCTGCCTCTATGCGCATTTTTTTAAGACTTTTTCGATTCGCAAAAGCGAAAATTTGAATCAAATCAATAAGTGTGCTGTTTATGACCATGTCAACTGGCTTTTCAGGTGTATTAAGATCAAACAAAATACCTTTACTTGAAAATTGCACATAAAAGTCAAAATATGGAATGTAGCTATTTATTTTTAGCGTAATTTGTTTCTCAATAAATTTCTTTGCTTGTAAACGTACAACGCGATCATGTTTTAAAATAAACGAATAGAATGTTTCTAATAACACCATCACAATGTTAAGCAACAAACGAGTATGACCTTGGTTTTGTTGCGTATCACTCATAAAAAAATCCTATCCAAAATGAGAAATCCATCTCATTAAAACTATGGGCTAATAAATCTGCCCTAATTTAATTCAATTAATGTTTGCTTTGTAGAACAGTTTTGCAAAAGGTTCAAGAGCAAAATTTGATATAATTTATAAAATATATACATAAATTGCCAATTAAGATCATAAAATACACAGTAGTGTTGTGAGCGTAACTTCAATGGATAGCCGTATGAATAACAATAACTCATCTAAAATGTATGAAGATCAGGAATTTGATAAAAAACAGGGGAAAACGAAACGTCATCATAACCGTAAGTCGACACTTGATTTCCGTAAATATACCAAACAAATTTGGTTAGCGGGACTGGGTGCTTTTTCGCGCGCGGAAGATGAAGGAAGCAAAATTTTTGAGTCTTTGGTTAAAGTGGGTGAGGAACTTGAGTCAAAAACAGTCGAATTCACTGATCAAACAGTGAGCAAAGTGACTGAAAAAACGAAAGAATCTGTGATCGACACCAAAGATAAAGTTGAAAAAATGCTTGATCATCATGTCACGACATCGTTAAATAAGATTGGGTTGGTGACTGCAAAAGATATTCAACATTTAGAAAGTTTAATATTAGATTTGCATAGAAAAGTTGATGTTTTAATGGAAGAAAACAAAACATTAAAAGCGCAATTGAATAAAAAATGAATAAAAAAGAGCTAAAAGTGATGTTTTTATCAGTTTTTGCCATTTATTTTTGTGAAATGCGTGTATGTGGTCTTGCGTTTTGCCCTAAAGCATTGCTATAAAGTCGTCATGGCCTTTTTTAAACCTGAGCCTTGGATTTTAAACAAACGATATAAGAGGACGAAATCTTCATGAATAAATCAGAATTAATCGACGCGATTGCCGAGAAAGGGGGATTGTCTAAGACTGATGCAGGTAAAGCATTGGACGCGACTATTGCTTCAATTGGTGAAGCGTTGAAGAAGGGTGATACTGTAACTTTAGTTGGTTTTGGTACGTTCAGTGTCAAAGATCGTGCTGCACGCATTGGTCGTAACCCAAAAACTGGTGAAGAACTTAAGATTAAAGCAAGTAAGGTACCAAGTTTTAAAGCTGGTAAAGGCCTTAAAGACTCTGTTGCATAAGAGCTTGTAAAATAAGAAGCGCGCCTTTACGGCGCGTTTTTTATGAAATAACAAAAAATATCCTTCAGTTGTGATTCATTCATATTTGAAATTCAGTTAGAATCCAACTGAAATAAAATATTGGAATACTCATGGAATCGTTTCGTAAACTCATTAGGGGTTGGTTGGGAAAAGTCCTCCTCGTTTTATTCTTGTTACCTTTGGCTTTGGCTGGTATGGAAAGCTTATTTGGAACTGGATCGAACAAAGATGGTGTTGCCAAGACTGTTAATGATTTAGAAATTTCTGACAAAGACTTAGAAGTTCAGATCAAGAATTATAAAGATCAGTATTTATCAATGGTTCAAGGTGACGAATCCTTGTTAAATCAGTCTTATATTGCCGAAGCTGCGTTAGATAGTTTGGTAAATCGTGCTTTGTTGATTCAGCAAGCAGAGAAGTTGGGAATTACATTAAGTGATGCTCAAATTGAGCAAATGATTGCACAGCAACCAAGTCTGCAAGTGGATGGTGTATTTTCAAAAACTGCTTATGAAAATTACTTACGTTCAATTGGTATGACGAGTCAGGCCTTGATTGCAAATTTACGTCAAGATCATGCTTTGAAAATTCTTTCTTCAATGATTACTGATAATTCTTTGGTGAGTAAAGTTGATATCCAGCAGATCTCGAATTTGCAATCTGAACAACGCAGTTTGTTATTGTCCTCTGTGAAACTTGATGCCTACAAAAATCAAGTGAAAGTAACAGATCAAGACATTACAGCTTTCTACAATAAGCATAGCCAAAAATTCAAACAATTGGCTGCTGTGGATGTAGATTATGTTGTTGTATCACCTGCTTTGTTTGGATCTCAAAACCAAGTGACAGATGCGGAATTGAAACAGGCATATGATCAGTTTGTACAAACTCAGAAAAAGAATGCGAAAGTTGAAGTCCATCATATTTTAATTACAACAGATGCGCGTAAACCTGCTGAAGCTGAAAAGCTTGCCAACGATATCTATGCAAAAATTCAGGCAGGTATGAACTTTGCTGATGCAGCAAAACAGTATTCTGAAGATCCTACATCAAAAAACGTGGGCGGTTTGGTTGAGGCCTATACTGCTGGTGCTTTTGGTGAAGATTTTGATAAAGCGGTTGCAGCTGCAAATAACACCATTTCGAAACCTGTTAAAACCCAATTTGGTTATCACATTATTAGTGCTAAGCCTGAAGCAGTCAATATTCCAAGTTTTGAATCGGAAAAGGCACGTTTAACTGCTGAAGTTTTAAAAACGAAAAATGCCAATGTCTATACAGATACTGTGAATCGTTTAAATGAAGATGTTGTGAATAACGATGCGCTTGATGTGGTGACTCAAGAACTTAAAACTGTAAAAATTGAAACGGCCAAAGCAGTCACTTTGGGGACGACTAATCCAGTATTGTCAGATCCAAACGTTAAAACGAAATTATTTAGTGATGACGTGAAAAACGGTGACCGTAACGCTTCAAGCAATATTCAATTAGCAAATGGCGATACCGTTTGGTTCAAAGTGCGTCAATATCATGCTGCTGGTGTTCAACCTTTGGCACAAGTCAAAGCTAAAGTGAAAGAACAATTGATTGATCAAAAAGCATATGATCTTGCTAAAGCCAAAATCGCAACAATGCTGAATGATTTTAACAAATTGCCAGCTCAGCAAGTGTTGAGTAAATATCCGCAATCTTTTGAAAATGCCGGTGTATTTACGCGTTCACAAGGGTTGAAGCGTGAAATTGAGCGTGCTGCGTTTAGTGTTCCTGCACCAAAAGAAGGAATGTGGTCTGTAACGACTGCTGCTTTGCCAAATGAAATGGTGGTGGTTGCAGTGGCTTCAGTAAAAAATGCTTCAGTAGATTCATTATCTGCTGAGAAAAACCAAGAGTTGTTGAAGTTATACCAAAACTACCGTGGTAATCAAATGCTTGAAGACTATACAAATTATTTGAAGTCTCAAGCCAAAATTAAATAATTGAATGTTTAAAATAAGCATAAAAAAAAGCGCTTCGGCGCTTTTTTTTATGCTTATTTTTTAGCTATGAGAATAAATTTTTAATTTATTTTTTGAACCGATAAATATCGATGAAATGATTAAAACCATAGTAAAAATTTTAAAGCAAAATTTATTTCAATAGTGGTATTACAACTGTTTCTCTTCTTTGCCACTTAGGATTACACGCATATTTCTGATATTTTTGGATTTTTTATAAAGAAAATTAAGATTTTTTCAGCACTAATTTGATTGTTGAGCATAGTGTAATTGGCGGTATTGACTTGGGCTGAGTTGAAAATATTTTTTAAAGGTCTGACTGAAAGCTGTTTCAGATGAATAACCAACATGATGCGCAATTTGTTGTATAGACAATTGACCCGTACGTAAATATTGACTGGCTAAGCGTAAACGATGCTGTTTTAGGTAGGCCAAAGGTGGTTCACCGACAATTTCATGAAATAAGTTGGCAAATTTTGATCTGGACATAAAGCAACGTTCCGCCAATTTTTCTACAGTCCACGCTTGTTCAGGTTGACTGTGAATGGCGCTAAATGCATTGGCGAGTTCTGGATGCGTTAAGGCATTTAACCAATTATTTTCATCATTGATCTCGTTGATATATTCTCGTACACATTCAATCAACATGATACTGACGACATGATCCATAATCTTGTGTCGTCCAGGTTGCTTATGGGTGGTTTCATTAGCAACAAAATAGAGTCCAATTCTCAGCCATTCAGGTTCTTGCGCATTGAGGGCACTTTTAATATGTAGATAAGTGGGTAATGCCTGAATCAAAGGACCAGCCATGATGCTGTCTATTTGCGTTTTTATAGTGAAGATCAGTGATTTATTTTCAACTTGGTTAGTATCGTGTTGTCCCACTTGGATAGGGTCTTCACGTAATCCTTGAAATAGCGCTTCAATTTTTAAAGGTTCAACCAGTTGATGCACCATATGACTTGAACAATGATGCTTTATTCCTGAAGGAATAATCATCATATCACCAGTGTTCAATAGCACACTGGCTTGCCCCTCAAAATGCACATAAGCGGTACCAAAGAGTACGATATGCGTAATCATGGCAGATTGATGTTCAGATTCAAATGCCCATTGACCTTGTGCTTCTAGGTATAAATATTGGGTTTGTTTTAAGTGAATATCTTCGAAAACTTGGCTGAGTGCATCCATAATTTATTATTTTCTATATTTAAATTTAATTTTAACAAAGGCTTGTTTAGTTTGTATGTGATTTCAGGTCAAAGGCTAGGTCAAAAGTGCCAAAGATGCTCACATAGCTAATTTGGACGATTACAACTGTTTTTCAACTATTGAATGTTTAAAGATAGAGGTATAGCAAGTGATAGGAAAATAAGCAAATGAATGCGCCCTTAAAACTGAATGATTCAGTATTAGACAATAAAAAACTTTCTGGTCTGGCATTAGATAAGAAACGTTATTTATGGATGATTAGTCCATCCTTACCCGTCATTGGATTGGGTATTTTAGCAGGATACCATTTTGCACCACGTCCGTTTAAAACCTTATTCGCTTTGGGTGGTCCAATTGTTTTACATGTGATTATTCCAACCATTGATACGATTATTGGGCAGGATAAAAACAACCCGACTGCAGAAGAAGTAAAATTGTTGGAACAAGACCCATATTATGCCCGCTTGGTCAAATCCTTTATTCCAATTCAGTATGTTGCCAATATCTATGCATGTTATTTAGCAAGTCGTAAGAGTACGCCTTTATTGGATAAAATTTTATTGGGTGCTTCTATGGGGGCGATTAATGGTATTGCTATTAATACAGCACATGAGCTAAGCCATAAGTCTGACCGAATAGATCATATTCTGTCACATTTGGCTCTGGTTCCTTCTGGCTACAATCATTTTCGCATTGAACATCCATACGGTCATCATAAGCGTGCAGCAACGCCTGAAGATCCGGCATCATCTAAAATGGGTGAAACATTTTATGAGTTTTTACCCCGTACAGTGATTGGTTCACTCAAATCTGCTATCGATATAGAAACTCGACGTTTAAAACGCAAAGGCTTGAGCTTCTGGTCAAAGGACAATGAGCTTTTACAAGGCTGGGGCATGAGTGGTGTATTTCATTCAAGCATGATGGCGCTATTTGGAAAACGTGTACTGCCATATTTGGCTACGCAATCAGCTTATAGTATTACTTTGTTTGAAATAATTAATTATATTGAACATTACGGCTTACTTCGTCAGAAAGATGAAAATGGGAAATATGAGCGTACTCGCCCTGAACATAGCTGGAACAATAACAATATTGTGACCAATCTGTTTTTGTATCAGTTGCAACGTCATTCGGATCATCATGCTTATCCAACTCGACCATTTCAAGCTTTACGTCATTTCGATGAGGCACCAGAATTACCGAATGGCTATGCCAGTATGCTATTACCCGCATTGATTCCATCTTGGTGGTTTAAAATGATGGATCAGCGTGTTTATGATCACTATGAAGGGGATTTAACCAGAGCGAATATTTACCCTAAGCGTCGCAAAAAATTATTTGAGAAATTCAAAATCAATCTCTCTTAATTGTGATCTTGTTTTTAAAATTTTAGCAATACACCATGTCTTAAACTCTATATGGTGTATTGCGTGAATAAGTAGAGTCTGTGTTTTGCCATTACACAACGCGTGGCTAAAATGTAAAAGACCCTGGTCAAAATTGATTATTCATCACCAACTGTTATTTGACGGTGATTGTTCTGAATGTTCCAAGAGCCACTTTTTCTAAATGATCGTGCGGATGCATAGGTGTCTTCCATGAATTGAAAAAAGACAATCTGACCATCTTTGACTTTCGCTAAAATTGAAAAGGGTGAAGTAAATCGATGTCCAACTTCAACTGAAGTGTAAGTAAAAGAACCAAAGACGGCCACAATTTCATTTTCACCCACAACGTCAGTGATTTTAAATTCATTCACGTCCCAATAAGTACCTACATTTGAGAAAGTGTTGATGTAAATCTGACGGCCTTGACGTGTGCCTGTCCAAGGTTCGATTTGTTCCAGTTCTTTATTGTCAAAATTAAGTGAAATATAGGTGGCATTTTCATGCACCAAAATTTCAGCAGCGTGTTTTACATTTTCTTTTGCTGTATTGGCTAGAAATGCTAGCACTACATCTTTTGGGGCTTGGCTGTTTTGGGCTTTTGAAATCAGCTCTTGTTCCTGTGTCATTATATGTTCTCGTATTGATCAGGGGAGTCATGATTTTTCATGAAAATGGCCAATACTTAAATAACAATAATAAGATAAAGAATATTATGCATAGGAAAGTGTGTGAATTGTTATGGAGTCAACATGAAAGTTTTGCAAAAATTCATGTTGATATTTGAAATTAAGTGATTGATAAGATTATTTTTGTTGAAGATGCGATGCTTCATTTGTATTGACTAAAGATGTCTTTGAATGCATGACTGCAAGTCCATAATGTGGCCATTTTTGAGAAGTTTTTATATTGTTCAATAGCATTGCAACCAAAACCAAAGCTACTGAGCCGATCAGCACGGGAAAAATTAAAAAGCTCCATGAATATTCGACTGAGGATGCGCTAAGTAAAATCACTAAAGGATTTGCACCTGCAGGTGGATGAACACAACGAAAATATTGCATAAGGGCAATGGCAGTGCCTACCGATAAGGCGATGACCCACATCGAGTCACCCAACAGTTTTAAAAATAATATACCGACAAAAGCTGAAATAAGATGATCAAAGATGACATTGCGCGGTTGTGCCAATGGTGATTGCGAAACAGCATAGAGAATGACACAAGTCGCGCCAAAGGGTGCCATGATAAAGGGATTATTCGAAATTTTACCGAGTAATAGTAAAATACCAATACTGAGCGTTCCTCCAATAAAAGCCCGTAAGAGTTCGCCAAATCTTGGTCGCTGGGCTAATTTTTCTTTTCCTTCTAAAACAGAAAACATGATGATTTGATTCCTTTTAACTCTTGTATAAAAATCATCATAGACTTAAAATCGAAAATAGTACAGATCTGTACTATTGGTTTTATGAGAACTTTTATGAGAGAAGATAATGTCAAAATCTGCAGAAAAAATTTTAAATACAGCGGAACAATTGTTCTATGTGCATAGTATTAATGCTGTAGGGGTTGATTTAATCCGTGATTTATCGGGCTGCTCTAAAACCACGATGTATACCTATTTTAAAAACAAGCAGCATCTTGTGGAATCTGTATTGTTGGCACGTGATCAAAAATTTCGAGCATCGTTATTAAAATACATTGCAGATGCTACAGGACAGAGCGCAATTGAAAAAATTTTGGATTGGCATATTCAATGGTTTAAAGAAGATGATTATAAAGGCTGCTTGTTTGTGCGTGCCGTTGCAGAATCTGATGCTGATCCTATCGTTGCTGAAATAGCTCTAAAGCATAAGATGTGGATAAAAACATTGATTGCACAGCATTGTCATTTTAGCGCTGATGTAGAGGTATTGGTCGAGCTCATCTACACTTTATTGGAAGGGATGATTAGTCGCTTTTTGATAGAAGGGTATTCGGAAAATAAAGTAAAAATCACACAATTAAGCTTGAATAAAATCATCACTGTATTAAGTTAATAGCTCCAAATTTAATGTTTAATACTATGCTCGACTGGTCGCATTTATTAGAACAATATGGTTATTTAGCAGTTGCTATAGGCACTTTTTTTGAAGGTGAAACAGTTCTTTTGCTCGGTGCTTATGCAGTGCAACAACATCTACTCAATTTCTGGCTATTGATTGCTGCTGCAATGCTGGGTGGATTTTTGGGAGATCAATTCTATTATCAAATAGGTGCCAAATACGGCTATGACTTTGTTAAAAAAAGACCCAAACTGGCAGAAAAATTTGATAATGCTAGTCAATTGATCGATCGCTTTCCAATTATAACCATCTTATTTATGCGTTTTGCTTGGGGGTTGCGTACTTTAATTCCTATCAGTTTTGGAATTAAAAAATTTCCAGTTAAGCGTTATATCGCAGTCAATATTATTGCCAGTTTTGTCTGGGCATTTACAGTGGTGAGTGTCGGTATACAAGCCAGTCGATGGTTGCACAAGCTTTGGGATTATCTATTGCCACAGCAACACAATATATTGATTGTGGTTGCTGTAATTTTCTGTATTATCGTTATTCGACTGTTTTTTGTCTTAATGACTCGGCATAAGTCCAAAGAAATGGATGATTCAGACGGTTAAATCTTTTTCCATCCAATATTCACAAGCATGACTATGACCGGTTTGACCTAATGGTGCATCTAAGTATTTAAAGCCTAATTTTTCATAGAGCTTTATGGCCTGTGACAAATTTTTTGTGGTTTCTAAATAACAGGATTGAACACCATGCTGTTGGGCAAATTCAAAACACAATTCAAGAAGTTTCTTGGCAAATCCATGTCCTCTTAGTTCAGGAAGAAAATACATTTTCTGAATTTCTAAAATATGTTCTGCACCTTTTAAGGGGGATAGGCCAGCTCCGCCATAAACTTTATTGTGCTCATCGACGATGACCCAATATTGAGAATGTGGTTGTGTATAAACCGCATATAAATCATCTAAGCTAGGATCTGCAACAGCAAATCCTGATTCGGGTGCAAGACCAAATTCTTTTGATACTTCACGGACGATTGATGCCAATTCTGGGTTGTCTGATGCTTGAATAACGCGGATTTGAAACATAATGAATATCAAAAAAGATGGATTTATACATGATGATTCTAATGATAAATCCATCAGTTATAAAGCTTTGATTTGGCTTTATTTGTGAGCTAATGTTATTGAGTTTATTTGAGTTCACTTGATGATTTACCCAGTTCACGCCGTGCAATAATCAACTGTTGAATTTGCTGGGTACCTTCAAAAATATCAAGAATTTTAGAATCTCGAGCCCATTTTTCCAATAACTCATCTTCGTTGTAGCCAACACTTGCAGCTAATTCAACGCACTTGAGTGTAATTTCATTACCAATACGACCTGCCTTTGCTTTAGAGATAGATGCTTCGCGAGAGTTTGGTTTTTTATTGTCCGCCATCCATGCGGCTTTGAGGGTGAGTAAACGGGCTGCTTCCCATTCAGCTTCCATGCGATAAATTTGTGCTGCAATATTTGAAGTTTGCAGATAAGGTGTCGAATATTCTGCATCAAGCTGATCTTTAAAAATTTCTTTAATACGTTCCAGTGAAGCTTTGGCACAACCAACGGCCATCGCAGCCACCAAGGGGCGAGTATTATCAAAAGTTTCCATAACACCTGCAAAACCTTTAGCAACATCGATTTCAGCGTTGCCTAATAGGTTGGCTGCAGGGACACGACAGTCAATAAAGCTAATGGCTGCTGTATCTGAAGCTTTAATGCCGAGTTTGTGTTCAAGGCGTTCAACAGTCATGCCCGGTGTGCCTTTAGGAACCACAAAAGATTTAATTGCAGCGCGACCAAGTTTTTTATCGAGGGTTGCCCAAACCACAACAGCATCTGCACGTTCGCCAGAAGTTACAAAGATCTTTTCACCATTTAAAATATAGTCATCACCATCTTTAGTGGCGGTTGTACGAATCGCAGCAGAGTCTGAACCACATCCAGGCTCTGTAATTGCCATAGCAGCCCATGTGCCTTTAAAGCGTTCTAGTTGTTCATCGTTAGCCACGGCGGCAATGGCAGAGTTACCTAAGCCTTGACGTGGCATGGTGAGCAATAAGCCAGTATCGCCGTAGCACATTTCAATCACGCTCAATGCAGTTGACATGTTTACGCCATTTTTATTGCCCAGCTCAATATCACCACGTTTGTTAATTGATGCGCCAGCATTGAGACCATCGCCACCCTCATTCATGCCATCAACCAATGATGCCAGCATATCGAGTTCTTTCGGATAGCTATGCTCAGCCTTATCATATTTTCTAGAAATAGGGCGTAAAACATTCAGTGCGGTTTGATGTGCTTGATCCACAAGCATTTTGAATTTTTTTGGATTTTGTAAGTTCATGAGATTTTCCTAATTCAAGATGATGTGGTTAAGCGTGTAAGCCAGATTGCATAATGGCTGTTGCACGTAAGTCACGATACCAGCGTTCCACAGGGTGCTCTTTGGTAAAGCCATGACCACCTAAGAGTTGCACACCATCTGTGCCAATTTTCATGGTTTTTTCTGCACACAATAAGCGTGCTAAATAAGCTTCACGATGGAAAGATTGCCCAGTTTCAGCAAGACTGGCTGCATTCAGAACCAGCATACGCATGGCTTCAATTTCAATAGCCATGTCTGCAATCATAAATGCCACACCTTGGCGGTGTGAAATCGGTTCACCAAATGCCACACGATCATTGGCATATTGGATGACGTATGCTTTCACCGCTTCGCAAGTACCGACTGCATTGGCACACCACATTAAATGACCAAGATCTAAAAATGCTGAATAATTAAAATCATCATCACCCAAACGTTCAGCAGGGGTATGATCAAATTTTAAAGTCACGGTTTCTGCGGCTTTTAGTCCCATAGCAGGAGACTTTTTGACACTTATGCTTTGATCTCGTTGCACGATAAACACTTCAGGCTGACCAGATAATTCAGCACTGACTAAAATAATGTCAGCAATTTCGCCCAAAAGAACTAAGGTTTTTTCACCTGTGATGCTGTATTTCCCAGATTGCGCTATGGCTTTTGTCTTGAGCTCAAATGGATTAAAGGCTGGGGTAGCTTCTTGAACTGCAAAAGTCGCTTTAATTTCTGGATCTTGAGAAAATGCATTGAGATAAGTGTTTTGAACAGTTTGAGAGCCCCATTGTGTAATCGCATTGATGACACTATAGGTCGATAATAATGCAGCGCTTAAACTGAAATCACCTTTTGCAAGTTGTTCTGCAATCAAAATATTACTGACAATGTTTTTTTCGACTGCAACACCGCCGAATTGTTCAGGCAAAGCATAAAAATTTAAACCAAGATCGATACTGTGCTGCCAAAGTTCAGCAGGGAATTTTTCCAGATGGTCTGCATCGTGTGCTAAAGGGTAAAGGACTTCGGATGCAAATTGGCTCATGGCATCTACGGTCATTTGTTGCTCTTCGGTCAAGCTTAGATCAAACAATGACTTTTGCTGATTAGATAATCGCTGTTTATTTTGATTGGCGTTAGATGAGAATTTTTTTTGGGTTGCCGATAATGCTTTAAAGCTTGCTTTTGAGCCAGTGTAGAGTGATTTCTCGATGACTTTACGTAAATTAAAGCGGTCTAATAAGTCACTTCCTGCTATTTTAGTTATAAATGAAAGACCTAAACCTTGCACTTTATTCGCAATATCAGTCATTGTTTGTCCCTTTTCTGGTTTGTAATGATCAAGATTATCCTGACACTTATAAACGTGCATGACCATGTCATGAATGACGAAGGAATTGACTTAAATGAGTTAAAGCGATAAATGGTATATTGAAGAATAAGTAATTAATAATTATAATAATAATTTATAATAAATTTATGATTGAAAATTAAAAATTGACCAAAATGACAGTATGTATCAATTTGGTCAATTAAAAAGTATCATCAAATTTGGATTTTAAATGCATTCTAAGCACATTTTAAAACATCAAAATCAGCTTAAAGATAAGGCTGAATCATTTTGCGTACATTGGTTTTCGCATCTATGACGGTCATAAACGTGTATGCACCAATAAATTTTCGGCTAATGAACATAAACTCTTTCGGTGGAATGGTGAAATAACGCGAAGCCATGGATTTTGATGCACGTTGGATGACTCGACTATGCAATTGACTCTTTTTCCAATCATAGCGTTGTTGTTCGTCCATCACACCTGCGGGTAATTCAGGATTATTTTCATAAGTGCTGAATGCTTCAGTCGCCATTAAAAAGACTTTGGCCATATCAGGCTTAATGCTCATTGGCATATTGTTGAAGAAATCATAACCCGACATACTGGCAACCATCGCTTCTGCATCATGATGATAGCCGGCTTTAATCAAATTGCGAGCAACTTGTAAAAGCTGCTGATCAAATTGACGTATTGCGCCGAAGTCAAGGAGCACAATCTTGTCACGAATATTTTCGCCATCGCCTAGACGAACCAAGTAGTTCCCAAAGTTTGGGTCGGTTTGCATCTCACCCCATTCAAACAGCTCTCTAACCGCAATTTCCAAAGATGCTTCACCCAATTGATTACGACGTTCCTGAGGTAAAGAAAGCATGACAGGGCTGTTGATGGGAACACCGCGTTCAAAGGTCATACACAGCACTTGGTCTGTACAATATTGCTCCACGATTTGAGGCACGATATAACGTGGATCTTCTTTCAAACGTGCTGCAAAGCGACGCGTGGTTGCAGCTTCAATTTTATAACTGACCTCACGATGCATCATTTCACGAACTTCATCAAACCATTGGTCAAATTCACGCGTTTGCGGCACCATGCGCGTTAATTTCAGCATATTCTTAAATAGGCTCATATCCGAATCAATGGCACTTGCTACACCTGGATATTGGATTTTCAGTACCAATTCCATGCCGTCAGATTTGCGTGTAGCACGATGGACTTGAGCAAGAGATGCTGTTCCTAAAGGTTCATGATCAATGGTTAAATCATCTAGCTTTGAACCCAATTGCTTAACCAATTGTTCTTTAATTGCAGGCCATGCCAATGCAACAGTCTGATTATTCAGTGTATTGAGTGCTTGGGTAATCTCATCAGGGAGGAAATGTTCGCCGTATAGCGCCATCATCTGGCCAATTTTAACAATTGAACCTTTTAACTTGCCAATCTCGGCAACCAGATATTCCGCCTGATCCTTCATGGCTTGTTTACGTTTCTTTTCTTTATCTTCTTCATTGGAAAAGATAGAAGATGCACTCGATGCAGCCCAACGTGTTCCAGCCAATAGAGACGCTTTTGCTATTGAAAGACGTCGGTCCATAGAGGAAGTTTTTAACTGTTTGAGCTTTTCGTTCCGATCTGACATGAAGATAAAGTCCTGTGAGTCATTGCAGCAGGTGAAACATGATAGAGAATACTATAGTGAATATTATAGCGTATGAACGTATTAAAAAAGTTCAACTATTTGAATATCTGGTGTAATTATTGCCAATAAGATGTAACTTAAATAGCCTAAGCAAAAAAATGCTTATTTGTCTAAGTCATACGATATTGAATTTTTAGCGATGCACGTTCAGTCAATAATTTTTTATTTTGTGAAAGATAATCAATGATCATTTTTTTTACAGATTCATTGGAAAATCCAAGCGCATAGCCCTTTACAATAATGATGCTGGGTAAAAGAAAGAAACAGTATTTAGTATCTTCAAGGGTTGCAGGCTGAAAAATACCAAGTTCGGTCAAGGTGTTCTGTAAGAAGCGTTTTTCATTTTGAACTTGATCATTTGAATGATCGTTCCAAAAGTTTTGACGCATGGCCATTAAGTTGTTGTGTTTATAACTCATTGTTTAAAACCTGATTCAAAACTTGAATGCTTTTTTACATTGATTGACGACATCGACAATGACATTGCATGATAACAATGAAAGTCTATAAACAAATATATAGGCATTGTGGCTTAATTCAAGTTTTGAATCAGTTAATTTGGATTCATTTTTAAGCCGATCATAAAAATCATGCAGTGATTGCATGTTACAAAATACGTTCAAAAATAGCTGTCAGTGATTTTCTATTTTAACGTTTAATGGTTGTATTCTAACAATAAAGACTGGGTCAAAGATGTATAAAGGTTTTCTTCATGTCAGACGGCAAAAAACAATCACAATGTGGATAATTGGTGTTTTGTTAATTACGACAAATGCTTTGGGCAATGCACAAGATTTTTCAATTGTTGAACCTGCTTCATGCTCAATTGTGCAAGATACAGCAGAAACTTTATTTCAATTACGTCAAGGTGGTTTTGACTTGGGTGAAGCTGATATTAATCAGACTGAATTGACGGCACATGAAGTTCTGTTACTTACAGACATGATTGAAGACATTAAAAAAATACCTGTGTATCAATTAAAGCAATTGAAAGATCAAGCCTTACAGAATTTCATTCAAAAATGGAACAAGACTTGTGAAGCACGACATTTAGAAGGGCAGAACAAAATTTAAAGCATAAAAAAGCGAGGAAATTCCTCGCTTTTTATCACACAAATTTTGCACCAAATTAAATGAAATGAATCATTTAAGGGGTGTCAAAAATTAAAGTGCAACGATGTTTACAGCGTTTGGACCTTTAGGACCTTGAGTAACGCTGAATTCAACTTGTTGGCCTTCAGCCAAAGTTTTGAAACCGTTTGATTTGATTTCGCTGAAGTGAGCAAAAACGTCTGGACCATTTTCTTGTTGGATAAAACCGAAACCTTTAGTTTCGTTGAACCATTTAACAGTACCTTTAACAGTATTAGACATAATACAATCCTATTTTGAATATGATGTTGCGAGTCTTTAACGACTCAAGATGTAACTTTGAAAAAGAATGAAACTAAAAATCTGAAAACAAACGTAGGATTATGACTAACACTGCGAAAATACAAGATTTATTGAAACAACATAAATTTTCTAGTTGAAAGGTATTATACACATAATATGCAACGAAAACGATAGTTATATTTTGTAAAGTGCTTAAAATTGGTAAATTTACGTTTAATTTTTATTAAATTGCTCATTTTATCGGTTTTTTTAAGTTTTTTGACCGGGTTGAAGGTGAATAAAAACGGATAATTTTTATAAATTGTCTGAAAACAAGGTATCATAAGGCGTTTTTGAATATACACCTTGGAGACTCCTTTAGTGGATCAACTGACTATTAGCCCTGAACATTTACAGGAAGCTGCTGAAAATTTATCAACCATTCGCGATTTTATTCGTTTTGGTGTCACAGCTCTACGTCAATATGATGCACATCTAGGGCAAGGTACAGAAGATTTTTTTGCTGAAAGTTCAGCATTGGTGTTGCAAACCCTTGCTTTGGATTGGAGTGCAAATCCTGAAATTTTGGATGCGAAATTGCTTCCAAGTGAAAAAGCTGAATTTATTGCTTTATTAGAACGTCGTATTAATGAAAAAGTGCCGACGTCGTACTTATTAAATCTTGCCTATTTCTGCGAAAAACCATATTACGTCGATGAACGTGTGTTGATTCCACGTTCTCCTATTGCTGAACTGATCAATAATCGTTTTTCACCGTATTGTTTAGATGAAAACCATCAAGCACGTGAAGCGGCTAATAATCTTCCTATAAATAGCAATGCGAAAATGCCACGTCGTATTTTAGATATGTGTACGGGTTCGGGTTGTATTGCTATTGCATTATCGTATGCATTTCCAGAAGCTGAAGTGGATGCAACGGATATTTCAAAAGATGCGTTGGAAGTGGCTGCGATTAATGCTGAGCACCACAATAAGCAATTTGAAGTTGCATTGCTGGAATCTGATTTGTTTTCAAAAATTCCAGCTGAAAATCAATACGACTTAATCGTTTCAAATCCGCCATATGTAGATGCTGAAGACATGGCAGATTTACCAGAAGAATTCCGTCATGAACCTGAATTGGCTCTGGCTGCTGGTCAAGATGGATTGGATTTGGTGCGTAAAATGTTGGCGCAAGCTGCAGATTATTTGACTGAAGACGGTTTAATTGTCATTGAAGTGGGTAATTCTGAGTGGGCAATGCGTCAAAACTTCAATACAGTTGATTTCCACTGGTTAACTTTCCAAAACGGTGGTTCAGGTATTTTTGCACTTACAGCAGCACAATGCCGTGAATATCGTGATTTATTTATTCAATCTGTTCAAGCATAAGGAGTCGTGAACGTGGCAGGTAATAGTATTGGACAACTCTTCCGTGTAACGACTTGTGGTGAATCTCATGGGGTTGGGCTCATGGCGATTGTCGATGGTGTACCGCCCGGAATCGAACTGAATGAAGCAGATTTGCAACATGATTTAGATCGTCGTAAACCAGGTACTTCAAAGTTTGCGACACAGCGTAAAGAACCAGATCAAGTTGAAATTATTTCAGGTGTTTTTGAAGGTAAAACCACAGGAACATCAATCGGGCTTTTAATCCGTAACACAGATCAAAAATCTAAAGATTACGGCAATATTGCGCAAACCTTCCGTCCAGGTCATGCAGATTATACTTATACTCAGAAGTATGGTTTCCGTGATTATCGCGGTGGTGGTCGTTCAAGTGCTCGTGAAACTGCAATGCGTGTTGCTGCTGGTGCGATTGCGAAAAAATACTTGGCTGAAAAGTTTGGCATCGTGATTCGTGGTCATGTCACTCAAATTGGTACTGAGAAAGCAGAAGTATTGGATTGGAATGAAGTACCGAACAATCCATTTTTCTGTGGTGATGTCAATGCTGTTCCTCGTTTTGAAGCTTTGGTGACATCTTTACGTGAACAAGGAACGAGTTGTGGTGCAAAGTTAGAAATTATTGCTGAGAATGTTCCTGTCGGTTGGGGCGAACCTGTATTTGATCGTCTTGATGCGGATATTGCGCATGCCATGATGTCTATCAACGCGGTAAAAGGGGTTGAAATTGGTGATGGTTTTGCAGTTGCTGAGCAATTTGGTCATGAAACACGTGATGAGTTGACCACAGATGGCTTCCTTGCCAATCATGCAGGGGGTATTTTGGGTGGTATTTCATCAGGTCAAGATATTCGTGTTGCGATTGCACTTAAACCTACAGCATCGATCACCACACCCGGTAAAACGATTAATTTGAACCGTGAAGATACTGATGTGTTGACCAAAGGTCGCCATGATCCATGTGTGGGGGTTCGTGCAACACCAATTGCTGAAGCGATGTTAGCCATTGTGTTGATGGATCATTTCATGCGCCATCGTGCACAAAATGCAGATGTGATTGCACCATTTGAGCCTATTTAATTTTCTTAAAGAATAGAAAATGATCAAAACCAGACTTCGGTCTGGTTTTTTATTATAAATGAATCGATTACGTTGATTTTATTTGGTAATTTAAGTTAAAAAGAGTATGCTAATTTCAGGGGAGTGAAGGACGTTTTATGTTCTTCATGATGTAATTCGTTAAGGAAGAAAAATGAAAATAAATTGGATTTTATGTCTTGGGGTGCTATTAAGTTCATCTGCATTCGCTGAACAACTTACACAGTCTCAATATGATATTAAAGTGAGACAATTTTATAATGCATTAGAGACAACTCAAGCAGACCTAAATCGCGCTTTAGATAAACGTGATTCATTAAGCTCAATTTTAAAGAAATCATGTGAATATGCAAATTATATGCGTAATCTTGAAAAACTGTCTTTGGAAAATATCCATCTGAGAAAAGCGCAAGATGAAGTGAATTTTATTCGTGGTCTGATTCAAAATTTTGATCAGTCTCTAGAGGATCTGGGGACCACATATAATCGCAGTTGTAAGCGTTAATACTCGATATTTTAGGTAAACCGAAAAAAACCAGATCATGACAATCTGGTTTTAGCAGAGTCTTTTTTATTTTATTGTTTATAGCCTTTTAAGAAGGTGAGATATGCCGAAGACTTTTCACCATTGGCTTTTAAAATAGGACGTTCAATATCGCCCTTATCAGTGACCAATTTCAAATCTATTTGTTTTGCATGCGTGAACGAATTTAAGAAACTAACCGGCACTTGAATAAAATTGGTGGAATTTTTTAAGCCACTGACATCTTTAAATTTTGTTGGCTGGATGGTTGAGTATGTATACGGTTGGCCATCAATAATGAATTCAAGTTGTTTAATATTATAAGCTTCAGCATTATTGATTTCGGCTGTAATTTTAAAACCATTACGTTTTTCTTCAATCCAACGAATCGAAAGCTCTGGACAAACTTCGTGCTCACTACAAATGAGCGGTCCTTTGGTGACAATTCTTTCTGGAGCTGATGTTGCACAAGCTGAAAGTAAAATAGTAGCTGTTATGAGTGTTAGACTAAATTTTTTCATATTTATATCCATTCTTTATGATTTATAACAATATTATGTATAGCGTTAATTTACAGGGTTGTGACTAAAAAAGAAACCTACATTTGTTAGAAATATTAAGTAAATTAACTTTGAATTTTAGTTCAGTTTCTTGTTTTAATAAACAATATTTAATGAAAAATAACATATATTCATAAACATGGCATCTAAATAAACCATGATTAAAACTATTGTTGTTTAGTTTGTACTTAAATATATTGCAGATAAATTTAATAATGATGCTTGTATGGATGATGCTTTTTTATGAAAGTGATGATGGACTTGATATTGCGCTGTGGAGCTCATATCTGAAAATAAGGTACATGTTGATCCTATCGCGTGTTCTGCAATCTGGCATAATCTAATCAAATGTTTAAGTTATAAGCAAGATGATGTATTTCTTTTTTTATTTTGATTCAAAAGCTGATATAACTAAAAATAAAGGGTATGAATAAAGAGTACGTGTAATGAAGACGACCGTAAAGTATGTAGTGCTTAAAAGTAAAGATTACCAATTGGGTACTGTTTTATTCGAAGATGAAATTGATGCCAGTCACTTATATTTCGATGAAATTCCATCAGTTATTCGTTTTCAAAATTTAGATTTTAAAGTGAAATCAAAAGAACTGGTTCGAAAGCAAATCTTTGATGATTTTGAAGAGTCTCAAACGATTTTAGTCAAAGTCATTGCTGTAAATGAGTGATGAAGTATCACGATTTAGATTAAAGCATTAAATGTAAATAAGGCAGGACTCCTGCCTTATTTTTTTCATAATTTATTGATGTGTGATTTTTTTAACTGTAAATGACAATTCTATTGTTTGATGATCAGTACTGGTCGTTGACTTAAACCTAACACTTCTTGTGCAACACTGCCTAAAACCAGTTTTTTTAATCCTTTTCTCCCATGTGAGCCCATCACGATTAAATCAGCATGGATTTCATCTGCGACATTTAAAATACCTGTTGCAGTGGGCACACTTCGAATAATGATGGTTTCTACAGCAACGCCGTGTCCAGTTAGTGTCTGCTTAATGTCATCTAGACGACCTTTTGCATTGGTTTCTGCTTCAAGCACATGTTGGGTAATTGCAGGGGCAACTTTGTAGAAATCTACGCTCATGAGTGGGTCGACAGACAGAACACACATCACAATCACTTTACTACCGAATGCTTTTGCAATTTTTTCTGCATGTTCAACGGCTGCGTATGAGATAGGAGAATCATCTACTGGCACTAAAATATTTTTATAGCTCATTCATTCTTCTCCTTGAAGATTTAATTGTGTTCAATTTATTTTCATTGATATTGTTAGCACAGAGATGATGTGGGTGTAAATAACAATTGGTTGTAATCGCAAGATTTGTTATGTTAATTCTAACTTTTATATGAAGAATGGTTCATGATGAAAAATACAATTTGTTTTTCTATTTTGGCACTGATGTTAGGTGCTTGTGCTACGGATCAGCAAAGCTCAACTGAAGTCACTACACCTCAAGTGGGTCTGGCAAATCCTGCAAGTAAATTTTGTGTGGAGCAGGGTGGTACATTAAAAATTCAAAATGAAACCAGTGGTCAAGTGGGATACTGTCATCTGAAAGATGGTTCAGTGTTTGAGGAGTGGAGCTTCTTTAGATCTTATAACAGCTGTATTTCAGATAAAGTTTCGAGTTTAATTGGTCAGCAAAATTTATCAGATGAAGAAATTCGTAAACTCACACACGCGCGTCAAATTCGTCGTTTAGAGCCAGGTCAGCCAATGACGATGGATTTTCGTGAAGATCGTGTGAATATTACGATTGATCAAAAATCTAAAAAGATTATTCATGCAACGTGTGGTTGATCAATAAATTGGTGTTTGCAACTTTAAAAGTCGGTATCGTGGTGGTATCGAATTCAAATATGCAATTATAAAGTCCTCAATCGAGGACTTTTTAAATCAAAAAATGTTTGTCGTCGCAACCATCTGTGAACTTTCAACGGACCCTAGATTCAAAAGGATATTAAACATTTCACATGTATTAGCCTCAATATAACTTATTATAGATCGAGTCTGAGAGGTCAATAGACACGACTCTAAAGCAAATTTAATTTTATTCAGTTTCTTCAACTAATACGTGAATATATAGACATCGCCTTATGCAACCCATACCCATCCATTACCGACTTGCAGGATTCTACTTTTTCTATTATTCCATTGTCGGTACATTTATGCCGTATTGGAGTTTGTATCTACAAGATCAAGGTTTTGATTATTCCGAAATAGGCATACTCAGTTCAATTGCAATTATTACCCGATTTTTTGCACCGTTCATTTGGGGATGGGTGGCAGATAAATCTGGCAAACGCATGTTGTTGGTTCGTATCGCAACATGGATGGAAGCCACGATTTGGTTTTTAATCTTTGTGATTCCCAACAATTTTCAATCCGTCGCATTTCTCATGCTGGTATTTAGTTTCTTTCAAAATGCGATATTGGCACAATTTGAAGGTGTGACGCTGTTTTGGCTTGGCGAAAAAAGATCTGAATTGTACGGTAAAGTCCGTAAATGGGGATCGATTGGTTTTATTATTGGGGTATTTATAATTGGTGCAATTTTAGAAATTGTTCCGATTTCTATGTTGCCTATTTTACTGCTTTGTATCGCCTTTACCGCTTTCCTTTGGTCATTTATGGTTAAGGAACCTACGAGCGCACCCAAAGCACAAAAACAGCTCGAACCCTTATGGCCTGTGCTTAAGAAGCCTGTAGTGGCATCCTTATTTTTAATTGAGTTTGTGATGCTTTTTTCCCAAGCGCCGTTTTATAGTTTTTACAGTAATTATTTAAAACTCTCGGGCTTTAGCACGACAGCGATTGGAACACTATGGTCTGTTGGGGTGATTGCTGAAATTATCATGTTTGCTTATGCCAATGTATTTTTTAAGCATTTTTCATTGCGCACTTTGGTCTTGATGTGTCTGTGTATGACGGGATTACGTTTTGTCATCGTGGGACTCTTTCCTGATGTGTTTATGATGCAGTTTTTATCACAAACATTGCATGCTTTTAGCTTTGGTTTATTTCATCTTTTGGCGATGCGAATTATTTTTGCCAATTTCACCCAAGGTCAGCAAGGTCGTGGACAGGCTTTGTACAGCACGATGTGGGGCTTGGGAGTGGCATCAGGCAGTATTTTGGCAGGGCATTATTGGAACATTTTAGGTGCAGAGCATATTTTTATACTCGCGGGTTTAGCAACAATTTTTGGATTAATATTTTTGGGTGGATTGCCTAAAGTTATGACTACAAACCAATAACTGTACTGTTTAAGTGACTTAAACTTTAGCCTGTCTAAGTTTAAATTCTTTCATTGGCGTGCTTTAACTGGCTTGTAAATCTGGTTCCAAACACAGCTGATTGCGACCTTTTTCTTTGGCTTGATATAAAGCATGATCTGCGCGATTAATGAGTTGCTGAATTTGTGTGCAATAAGGCAGGCTTTGATAACTTAAACCGATACTCACGCTGATATATAATTCTTGACCATCATCAAGCAATATAGGTGTGGAATCGACTTTATTGCAAATACGCTGCGCAATCTCAACACTTTGTTTTAAGCTAAGATTTTTAAGCAAAATGGCAAATTCTTCACCGCCAATGCGTCCAAACAAATCGTGTGATCGAATTTGTGATTTGACCTGTGCTGTGAACTCTTTCAGCACTTTATCTCCGACTGCATGTCCATAGGTATCATTAATTTTTTTAAAATAATCCAGATCTAAAACCAAAATACTGACCGTTTCTGCTTCAGCTTCGGTGGTTTGTGCGCTTAAAGTTTTTTCGCCTTCCTCATAGAAGAAACGTCGATTCATAGCTGTGGTCAGTTCATCGTGGTTGGCTAAATATAAAATTTGATGATAGAGCTTATGTCTATTTAAGCTAATAATCGATAAGGTTAATGGTCCTAAAGCCAACATAAATAGTCCAATGCGAATCGAAATTGCTGTTGAGATATAGGCATCTGGTGATTCAGTCAAATAGTAACCACTAATACTGTTGTACAAGAACATGCAAACGAAACAATTGATGAGCGTTACAAGGAATAAATTGTAGGTCAATGCCGCCCAAATGAGTGCGGCAATGGGAAACATGATTGCCCCTGGACCAATAAAAAAATGAACTAAAACAACCGATGCAATAATAAAAAGCATAGGTAAAATATTTTGAATTTCAAAACCTTGTTGTCTCTTCTCAGCAACGAGTTGTTTAAATTCTTTTAAACTGGGTAATGCTAAAACAATGGGTAAAAAGGTAATGACGTTAAGAATTTCACCTGTCCACCACATGCCAAAATCAGTCCAAAGCCGATCCATTGCCATAAAGGTATTGGGCATATAAGGCACAGTGAATATGGCAAAGAGGGCACTAGCAAGACATCCACCAAATGCGCTGATTAAAAACAGGTAAAAAAAAGTCAGACCTTGATTGTATTCTCTAAAATTTAATTTAAATAAGCGTATAAGGGTTAAGGAAGCGAAGGGGTGAGATAGATTTGCAATGGTTAAACATAAGGTGAGTAAAAAATAGTTTCCAGTCATTAAATCGGCAATTATGAACGCAACAAATGCACCCAACCAACCTCCCGGATTATTCAGCGATTTAAACCTGAGGAATAAGCCCAATAAAATTGCATTTGCAGGCCAAAACATAGCAAGAAATGCAAGGGGGCGTCCCAATATTCCAGCCAATGCTGCTAATGCGATGACTAAGCCAACAATCCAGAAAGATTGAATATTTTGCTTTAACGTTAAGTTTTGATTTTGATTAAGTGTTGACAATTGAATGTCCTGTTATTCTTTGTTTCAATAGTTTGGAATCGCGTTATTTTACGAATGACTACATATTAGGATAAACGCTTATATAAAATATTCAATCTTTTTGCTGAATTATAAGTACTTAAATTATAAGATAAATGTGACTTATGCCTCATTTTGAATAAATTCAAATTAAATTGTTTTTATACCGTTATTTTTTCAGGATTTTCATGTCAGATGTGCTAATTTACCTCTAAGGTTTTTATTAACAGATGATGTATGAAAAAACGTGCTTTATTCATCGCTTTCTTAGGCTTGGTATGTGGTTATTCAAATGCTGACCAGAAAATAGCAGCTACTGCTAAGTCACAAGATCTTCAAGCTACTGAAAACACAATTCAAATTAAGACTCGACCTGAAATTTTAGGTTTATGGGGCATGAGTATTCCAAATACAAAATCTTGTACCGAATATTATAATTTTCGTGGCTCCAATGAAGTCATTGTTAATAGTGCACAGGAATGGTCTGCGGGATTGTTTGAATATCAACCATCACCAGACAATACCAAAGAAGTGTTGCCAACTGTGGTGATGCAAATTCGCTATGAAAATAATGAAAAAGATTGTTCAGGAAATCAAGTAGATCAAACTGGCGATCTGTCTCAGTATTTTGTGAAATGGCAAAATCCTAATCAAATCCAGTTTTGTGCCAATGAAAAAGGTCAAGAGTGTTTTGCAACATTGCGCCGTGTATTGCCATAAGCTTTAATTTAAAAATATTTAAATCATAAAAAAAGCCTCTAATTGAAATTAGAGGCTTTTTTGTTCATCTGAATCTTATTCAGATTATGTTTTGACTTCGTCACTTTGCAATTGTTTAAGCAAGTGATTTTCTAGGTAATGAATATCCATCGCTTGTTCACAGAAATTCTTATCTTGAAGAATCAAATCTTTGTGTAATGGAATATTGGTTTTAATCCCAGTTAAAATTGCTTCATCCAACGCTTGTTTCATTCGTGCGATCGCAGTCTTACGATCTTTACCATGCGCAATCAATTTTGCAATCATTGAATCGTAATACGGTGGAATGCTATACCCTGAATAGATATGTGAATCTAAACGGATACCTGCACCACCTGGCATGTAGAAGTGCTCAATTTTACCCGGTGAAGGTAAGAATGTGGTTGGATCTTCTGCATTGATACGGCATTCAATGGCATGGCCATGAAGTTGGATATCTTCCTGTTGTAAATTGAGACCCAAACCAGCAGCAATACGTAGTTGCTGTTCAATAATATCGATGCCTGTCACCATTTCAGTTACAGGATGCTCAACTTGAACACGGGTATTCATTTCAATAAAGAAGAATTCACCATCTTCAAATAAGAATTCGAATGTACCTGCACCACGGTATTGCATGAGTTCACATGCTTTAACACAAGCTGCTAAAATTTCTGCACGTGCATCTTCAGGTAAATTTGGAGCAGGTGCTTCTTCTAAAACTTTTTGATGACGGCGTTGTAGTGAACAGTCACGGTCGTATAAGTGAACTGCATGACCATTACCATCGGCTAGAACTTGAACTTCAACATGACGAGGTTTTTGTAAGAAACGTTCCATATAGACCGTATCATCACCAAACCACATTTCTGCATCACGTTGTGCAGCTTGCACAGACTCAAGTAGAGTATCGACACGTTCAACAATGCGCATGCCACGACCACCACCACCAGAGGCAGCTTTCACAATCAATGGAAAACCAATCTCTTTGGCTTCAGCTAATGCATTATTGGTTGTTACGGCATGTGCAGAACCAGGTACGGTAGGTACGCCTGCTTTACGCATCGCCATAATTGCAGAGACTTTATTGCCCATGAGGCGAATATGCTCTGGACGTGGCCCAATGAAGATAAAGCCTGAGTTTTCTACAATCTCAGCAAATTCTGCATTTTCAGACAAGAAGCCATAACCTGGGTGGATGGCATCTGCGCCTGTAATTTCAGCTGCAGTAATAATGGCTGGAATATTGAGGTAGCTTTCGCTGCTTGCACCGGGACCAATACAAACGGCTTCATCACAGAAACGAAGATGCATCAGGTCTTTGTCAGCATCTGAATAGATACCAACGGTTTTAATCCCGAGGGTTTTGCATGCGCGGGTAATGCGTAAAGCAATTTCGCCGCGGTTTGCAATGAGAACTTTTTGCAACATATCAATCCCCAGCTATTACGCGCGATAGCGGAATAATGGTTGACCGAATTGGATCACATCACCGTTTTTCACTAAAATTTCTTCAATTACACCGCTTTGCGTTGCTTCAATTGGGTTCATGATTTTCATGGCTTCAATGATTCCCAATGTTTCGCCTGCAGAAATCGTCTGCCCGACATTGACAAAAGGAGCTTCACCTGGATTTGGTGCTGCATAGAACACACCGACCATTGGAGATGTTTCAACTGCGCCACGCGAAGCTGCTTTAACCACTGGTGCTTCAGGTGCTGTAGCTGTTGGGAGTTGTACGCCAGCAGCAACAATAGGATTACGACGCGCTAATGCAATGGATTGATCACCTTCTTTAACTTCAATCGATTGAAGATCAGATTCAATCATTAAGTCGATGAGCTTTTTGATTTTGCGAATATCCATGAATGCGTATTCCTGAATTAAATGTTGGTTGAAGATAGAATTTTTTGCGCCGCAAAGGTTAAAGCGAAGTGATAACCTTGTGCGCCTAAGCCGCAAATAACACCGACAGCTTTGTCGGATAAATAGGAGTGATGTCGAAATGTTTCACGTGCGTGGACATTGGACAAATGTACTTCGATAAACGGAATGGCAACGCCAAGAAGGGCATCACGAAGGGCAACAGAGGTGTGGGTCAATGCTGCAGGATTGATAATAATAAATTTTACGCCTTCTGTTTGGGCTTGATGAATTCTGTCAACAATTGCGCCTTCCCAATTGCTTTGGAAAGTTTCAACTTTAATAGAGAGTTTTTTAGACTGTTCGACCAGTTGCTGGTTAATATCGTCTAAGGTGAGATGACCGTAAACTTCTGGTTCTCGCTTTCCTAGCAAATTTAAATTTGGTCCATGTATAACCAAAATGGTCGAACTCATGAAGGCTACTCCAATATGAAAGTTGCAAAATAACATTGCAAGATGTCTGCAAAGTTTGCTCATTATGGCATATTTTTTCACTTTTATTGGAAAAATTGTTTTAATCTGAGCGAAAAAACACACATCAAGATGATGACATATATTGCGAACTTTGCACGGAATTGGCAATGTTAAAAAATGACATTTTTATGAAGTTTTATTCTTTTGCACATTTTAAACCCAATTGACCAAAAGTATTCATTTGATTTGTGTAACAGAGAGCATGGAATCATCAATGCTGAGCATCTCATTCCAACATGTGGTGTAGCGTGGTGAGCGATGTTGTTGTTTCATTTTCCACTGGTTTAATGGTGAGTGATAACCCACTTGAATGCTGTCTGGACCAAAACGAGATTTCATATTGGCAAGGGTCTGCATCAGATGATCTCGTTGTTGAATGAGTGCTAAAGGTTCCCATAGATCATGGGTGTGATGCTGCTTTGTATGCAGTGCAGAAAACATGATGGCAACCTTTACATAGTTTATTTTTTCTTTAAATAAAACATCAATTTGTCTAACGGTTGCTTGCGTTAAAACAATTAAATCATCGGTTGCATAAGCCAGACCAACCACAAAAGATGTCGGCTTTTTATACGGGGGAATTGGAATTTTTTCATATAGTGAAACATGCACGCAGGCGCAAAGTTGCTGCTGTGCGGTTAAGCGCTGATGGGCACGATTTAAGTGAAAAACCACAGCCTGTTTAATGAGCGCCTTGGACTGAATAGGAGAGGCAAAACTGCGTGATGAAAGGATGCGTTTAGAGGGAATATCTGGATCATCCAAGGCAATGCACGATTGACCTTTTAGCTCACGAATAGTGCGTGACATAACCACTGAGAAGGCTTTACCCATGTGGTGTTCATTGGCAAAAGTTAAGTCATAGGCATTATAAATACCGTAAGCTTGTAATTGTTTGCTTATTTTTCGACCTATACCCCAGATATCACTTACGTCAGTCTCTAATAACAGTTGTTCATGACTGCATAAATCAAGCTGTAGCAAAGAACAGACACTGTTAAATCCTGAACGTTTCTTGGCAAAATGATTGGCCAGTTTGGCTTGAGTTTTTGTATATCCAATACCGATACAACAAGGCAGTCCCAGCCATTGTTGAATTTGCGCTAAGAGTTGACGACAATATTTTTCCAGATCGAAAAATTTTTGATAACTGGTTAATCGAATGAAACATTCATCAATGGAATAGGCTTCTAAATCTTCATCTTTAAAATGTTGATGTAGAAGTTCAAAGAAACGCCGTGACATATCCCCATATAAAGCATAATTACTAGAAAATACCTGTACACCAGCTTTCAGTGCTTCTTTTTCTATTTCATACCACGGCACAGCCATGCCAATATTCAGGGCTTTGGCTTCGTTACTACGTGATACTACGCAGCCATCATTGTTGCTCAGCACAACAACGGGCTTGCCGTTCAAGCTGGGATTAAATATACGCTCACAGCTGACATAGCAGTTGTTAATGTCAATGAGCGCATAAATCTCTTGATCATAGGTACTGTTCATGAGCGTGACCTATTTCAGTTTTTTCAAAATACAGGTCACGACACCCCAAATGATGATTTGCTCATCACTGTGTGGATAGATATTCGGATAATCTGGATTTTCTGCTTTCAGCCAAATTTTATCTTTTTGCCCTTGTTGTTTTTCTTTCATCAGGCGTTTAACGGTAAATTCGTTGTTAATGAGCGCAAGTACAATATCGCCGTGTTCAGCTTGTAAGCTGCGATCAATTAAAATCTGATCACCTACTTCAATACCCGCATTTTTCATCGAGAGTGAATTGACACGCAAAACAAAAGTCGCAATCGGGTTTTGAATCAGGTATTCGTTTAGGTCGATATGGTCTTCGGTATAGTCTTGTGCAGGCGATGGAAAGCCTGCGGCCACAGACTCAAGTGGATAAGGAATTTTGAGCTGGGTATGAATCTGGATTGATTTTAAATCGAGATGCTCAATCCGATCATCTTCAGGTTTCGGCTTTAGCCATTCTTTGATTTCAATGACTTTGGATTCTGGTACACGCATCACCACTGTTTTTTCTTTAAATTGTGCTTTTCGACCTGAGTTGGCACGTTGACCGCCATGCGTTTTGAACGATGACAGTGGTTCATCTTCATTGTCATTTCGAGCTGTTGTCATACCCCATTTCCCCTTTACTTGAATTTGTAACGTTTTCAAGATAGCAAATTTTAAGTCTAAATCCTAGGAATAGTGGATATTTCACAAATTCTAATGGGTTAATAAATGTTTAAAAAATCATCATTTTTAACTGTTCCGAGGGTGTTGTAGTTTGGGCTTTGGTTGATTTTATCGGGAATGATTGTGTATGCGTCAACATCCGCATAAAATCAACATTTAAACGATTGTGTTATACGGAATCATCCATGTTGCAAGATTTTATTGATGAACAAAAACTGGTGTGTGAAGAATTTGATTCCGCATATATCAAAGTTAAAGAAGACGATGTTATTGCGATTGCAAAACATACTTTAGAACAAGAGCCAATCGTAGGTTTGCGTAAAAAACCAGAAACGGATGAAAATGTGGCATGGTTTATTTATGGTGGAGAGTTAGGAGAAGGCGAAGATTTCTTTGAAACTGTAACGGTGAAAGAGTTAGAAGAAATTTTACCAGAAGCAATTCCGTATTTAGCCTTAGAAGAAGGTTTTCGCTTTATGATCGATCGTGATGATTATGAAGATGTGTGGAAAGCGGACGCTGTTTTACCTTAATTTAATCTGACCAGATTGAGTTTGTATTCTTTTTAAAGGGTATAAATTTAATCTTAAAAACAAAAAAGTGATTGTTGTATGACATTAAAATTCGCCTTATTGAGTTGTTTAATCTTGAATGCAACAATTGCTTCAGCAGACATTAGGATCAGTGTTGACCGAAAAGTGCATTCGGAAACACCGCTTCAGCAAGTAACGCTCCTGACTCAAGAGCAGTATGATCAGCAGATTGAACAATACATTGCTCAAGTCAATGAGACTAAAAAAATTTTAGATGGACCAGAAGCTGAGACAGATGCAACGCTGCAGAAAAAAGCCTTGTGTCAGCGTATACAGGCTTATGAGGGGATTTATGCATTGTCTGAGCAAAATAACACCTTGAAGAATGCTGCAATGATGCAATATGTAGCAAAAGCCTTTTTAGACCGTCAACAACAGAGCCTTAAAAGTTCAGGGATGGGTGAGAAAGGCTTTTGTGTTGTGAAGCAGGATCAACCACATAATTTTGTGAACAGTCAATAAAATAGATTTGTATTTGTTATAAGGCATTATTTGTCAGAAATTGATAAGAAAATGGCGGGAATTGATAAGTAAGTTACCTTTATAATTTAAGCATTAAAAATATGGGCTTAGATATTCCCTGATCTAAATCTCTATATTTTTATGGTCATCCATTCATGCAGATGACGTCCGAACCCGCGAAAGCGGGTTTTTTTATGTCAGATAGCCCAATAGATGTTTACAAACAGTTCGCAGGTTTAGGGATACCGGCTAAACGACTGAGATGACGTGCCACTAAGCCAGTTTGAAACTTGTCTTGTAACACGGCGTTGTTTACATCAGGGCTGACTGTTTTCATGAGAAATTTAATCAGTGGACGTGTTGCTGGAGAGTGCCCAAATTGTGCATAGAACTGACGTACCGCATGTAAAATTTCAAAATGCCAAGGGGTTAGTTCAAGGTCGAGGCTTTGTGCCAACTGTTGAGCAACAGCTTCATTCCAAATGGTGTAATCCACCAAATGACCATCTTGATCAAGTTCGAGGTCAAATTGTGTTGTCATAAAATAGCCTAAGCAAATAACAAAATGGAGGAAGACGTCAAAATCTTCAAATCTAAGGATTTATTTTAAACTGATACTGCGCTTAAAACTTAAAACTAAATCTGCAAATTGTGCATAATTTAGAAGATGGACATGCGATGCAAGTTCACTTGTAAGCATTTCAGCATCGTTGTTCAATACATACAGCTTAGCATATGGCTTTAAGCGTTCATCATGGACATAAAGCGCAGATTCACCCATGAGGAAAATGGCATCTTCAGTACCGTAAATCTGTGCAATTTTATCCAATACGTGTGGGGTATTTGAAAAAGTCGATTGAACCAGATAAAGCGTATTTTTTGACATTTTCATTTACCAATACAAAACATGATCAAAAGACTGAATAAAGTCTGTGTTAAAGTCAATAAATTCGATTTCTTGATTGGATGCGACAACAAAAGGATGCGTTTGATATTTTGCTTCAACCAAGATGGGGGTAAGGTCATAAAACTCAAAACTGTCGACCATATTGGATGCAATTTTAAACGCATGTTTTAATCCATCAAAATTCATATCGGATTGCAACAAACTCAATGCAGCATCTTGCAATAATACTTTTACTTCACTGCCAAATGTGGCCAAAACCATGGTTGCAGATAAGCTCTCATGCGCTTGTAAACTGCTTAAGTTTGCTTGAGTTAATATAACCAGTACAGTATTCACACAATTTACCTTTCAATTGCTACAGTCAATTAAAAATAAGAAATTAAAATTGAAGTATGCGTTCAGCGGATTGAACGGCATCTGCAAGTTCACCTAAACCCACGAGCTCAAAACCTTGGGCGAGGTTGTGAGTGTGAAGTGCATGACGTTGTGCATTGTCTTGGTCAGTAATACCACGAGCCAAGGCTGCACTAACACAAACAGGAAGTCGTATGTTCAGTTTTGCCCATTCTAAAGCAAGGTTTCTTTGATCATCGGGAATCCATTGCAAATTATTCGCAACCATAACGCCGTCCTGATAGAAGAAAACTCGGAAATCCTGATTTTTCTCTTTCAATGCTTGTGCAAGCCCAAGTGCATGCCAGGCATGAATCGAACTTGGAGCTGAGGTAATTAGTAATAAAGAACTCATTGAGGCTTCACTTGAAGAATGTGCATCGTATGAATGCAACATTCAGACTTTATAACGAAAAAGGTAGTATACAATGATTTTAGTGACTGGTGGTTTAGGCTTTATAGGTTCACATGTGGTTTTAAGCCTGTTAGCACATGGGCAAGAAGTCGTCATTGTGGACAATTTAGCCAATGCCAACTTACAGACATTAGAAAGACTTGAATTTATTTCTAGCATGTATGTACCTTTTGTAAAATTAGATGTACGTAATACCCCTGCATTAAATAAAATTTTTGAACAGTATTCGATTGACGCCGTGATCCACACAGCAGGTTTTAAGTCGATTGAAGAATCTCGTCTAAAACCGCTTGAATATTATAATGACAATGTCAGTTGCATCATGAGTTTGTTGCGTGCCATGCAACGTACAGGTGTACGTAAACTGGTGCATTTATCAAGTTTGGCTATTTATGGGCTATCAAGTTTAGAACTCAGTGAAGAAATTGTATTTAACGCGACCAATCCAAACCCTTATATCAAGTCACAGCAGATGATTGAAGAGATCATTCGTGATACCGCTAAAACCGATGCAGAATGGAATGTGTCTATCTTAAGACTCAGCAATGTTATGGGTGCATTTGAAAATGGTATTTTGGGTGAGTTGGTACCACCATTACCAAAAAATATTGTGCCTTTGGCGATGCAGGTCGCAGCCATGCAACGAGACTGCATAGAGTTACAACGACATTCAGAAACTTCAGACGGTACAGTCATTCGTCAATTTGTCCATGTACTGGATGTCTGTGATGCGATTTTTGCCAGTTTGTTTTGGATGCAAAGCCGACAAGGTGGTTGTGAATCCTTCGATATTATGGGACATCAAAGCTCGATTCAAAATTTAATCCATAGTATTGAAAAAGTGACTGAAACTGAAATTAAAACAGTAGATGCACAATATCGTTATCAAGAATTACAAGAAACAGCATCTATAAGTGATAAAGCCAAGACTATATTGAATTGGACCGCGAAACGCTCGATAGAACAAATGATTCAAGATCAATGGAAGTTTTATCAAAACAGTTTAAAAAATTAATTTTTAAACCAGAATGAAGTATCAATATATAAATGATAATTATTTACAATTGTAACTGATTTGATTAGTATGACTATGAGCTTAGATCAATCTGAATCACTAAAGATGACATGAATTCAGAGATCTGGGTTAAAGTGATCGTTATATAGTCAGTTATACAATCAAATGACAAGCAAAACTGGATAGAGGTGTAGCATGCAAACACGTATTGAACATGACACGATGGGCGACGTAGAAGTACCGAGCGAAGCACTCTGGGGCGCCCAAACTCAACGTAGTTTGCAAAATTTTAAGATTGGTGGTGAACGTCTACCACGTGCGATGATTCGTGGTATGGGCTTAGTGAAAAAAGCCGCTGCTATTACTAATGCAGAACTGAATCAAATTCCTGAAGAATTATCTAAATATATTGTTGATGCTGCAGAAGAAGTGATTGCAGGTAAATGGGATGATCAATTTCCATTGGTGGTCTGGCAAACAGGTTCAGGTACGCAAAGTAACATGAACTGTAATGAGGTGATTGCCAATATTGCCAATCAGAAATTGGGCAATCCCTTAGGTTCGCAAAAGCCTGTTCATCCAAATGATCACGTCAATCGTGCACAATCCACCAATGACTCATTTCCAACTTCAATTCATGTGGCATCAAGCTTATTGATCAATGAATTGTTGATTCCTGCGGTTAAACAATTACGCAATACACTCGATGAAAAATCAAAAGCGTTTGAAAGTATTGTGAAAATTGGTCGTACGCATTTACAAGATGCAACGCCGTTGACTTTAGGTCAGGAGTTTAGTGGCTATGTGTCACAGCTCGATCATGGTTTAAAACGTTTGAATCAAGCGCTTGAAGGTTTGTATGAATTGCCTTTGGGTGGTACGGCTGTGGGTACAGGTTTAAATGCCCATCCTGATTATGCCGTCAAAGCTGCTGAGCAATTGGCGAAACTGACTGGTTTACCTTTTGTGACTGCACCAAATAAGTTTGAAGCTTTGGCAGGTCGTGACGCTGCTGTATTTGCTTCTGGTGCATTAAAAACCTTAGCTGTGAGCTTAAATAAAATTGCCAATGATGTGCGTTGGTTAGCAAGTGGTCCACGTTGTGGTTTGGGCGAGCTTCGTATTCCTGAAAATGAACCTGGTTCAAGCATTATGCCAGGGAAAGTGAATCCAACCCAAAGTGAAGCCATGACCATGGTGGTGGCACAAGTGTTAGGGAACGACACGACCATTAATGTGGCAGGTGCATCGGGTAATTTTGAATTGAATGTATTTATGCCTGTGATTGCATTTAATTTGATTCAATCGATTCGTTTATTGGGTGATGCGTGTAATAGCTTTAATGACCATTGTGCCGTAGGTATTGAGCCGAATGTTGAGAAGATTGACCATTTCCTTCATAACTCGTTAATGCTTGTAACTGCGTTAAACCCTGTGATTGGTTATGAGAATGCAGCGAAAGTGGCGAAAACTGCGTATAAAGAAGGCAAAACCCTAAAACAAGTTGCTGTTGAGCTGAATCTGGTGACGCCTGAGCAGTTTGATGAAGTGGTTGTTCCTGAAAATATGGTTTCACCGAATACGAAATAATAAATTTGTGATGTAAAAAAGCCCTCAGTTGAGGGATTTTTTACATATTAAATATGTGCTTTATATTTATCTAAAATTGATTTTCTCCAGTCGAGGTATTTTAACTTTATAGGCTATCTCATAGTCTTATTTATTTCAGGTGTTTTTTAATTCTACAGGTGATATTTTTAAACATACCTCTAGAGTTATTGATTAAATATAACTCTAGGGTTATAATATTTTCCATAATGTAAATATAGAGGGTTAAATGAAAAGTCTGGATTTAATCAAAATGATTGAAGCAGACGGTTGGTATCAGGTTAGATGTAAGGGTGATCATCATCACTTTAAGCATCCAACAAAAAAGGGATTGGTCACAATTCCTCATCCTAAAAAGGATTTACCATCTGGCACTGTGAATAGCATTTTGAAGCAAGCGGGTCTAAAGTGACCCGCAGCAATTCCAGATATTTTTATTGACCCTGTTTGGAGAGTAATCATGTTATATCCAATCGCAGTAGAGAGAGGCTCAGATAAGGAAGCTTTCGGTGTGATTGTCCCTGATATTCAAGGGTGTTTCTCAGCTGGAGATACTTTGGAGGAGGCGCTTGAGAACGCTAAAGAGGCAATCGCAGGTCATTTAGAAATTTTAGCAGAAGAAGGCGAAGAGATTCCTTTACCTTCAGAGGCTTCTAATTTCTTTGATGATGAAGATTATAAGGGTATGGTTTGGGCTGTCGTTGATGTTGATGTTAGTCGTTACTTAGGTAAGGCTGAAAAAGTAAATGTTACTCTGCCAAGCCGTTTAATCCATTTAATTGATGATCGTGTAAAAAAAGACACTCGTTATAAATCACGGTCGGCATTTTTAGCTGCGAGTGCAGAAAGAATGCTGCATGCATAACATGTATTAAGAATAAACCCGTCTTATGGCGGGTTTTTTATTCTCTTGATTGTGAACTTATATAAATCTTAATAAATCTTTATTAAACAGTGTGTTACTTTGCAATTTTTTTTTTAATTTCCAACGAGTAAAGAGTTCAATGATTAACGATACTGGTGTCGTAATAAACAATAATAATTGAAAGATGCTACCAAGCATTAAGATGAACAATGGCTCTACTAAATTGATAATGTTGGCTTTGGTCAAGGCTATGCCTTTTTCATTGATTATGATGATCAAAATAGCCATCAGTGATGCAGAGCATATAATGACTATAAACGCACGTAAGCTATAGAGTTTAATAAACTTAAGAATATGAAAGAGTAGATTTGAACAAATAAAGACTAAGAGGATAAAAGGCAAGACATTGTACATGATGACATGACGATGCAAAAAATCATAAGAATATGTAAATCCAATAATGAGTTGAATATTTAGAAGACACCAACCGAGAAGTGTTAAGTTTTTCATTTTGATATTTTGGAATTATTATTGTTCATTGATATAGATTAGAGTAATTCAACACATAAATCTATGAGATCAAAGATTGCAGTAAAGAATAGGCATTGATTCAAACGCCATACTTGCTAAAATGCACATCGCTTCTTTAAGCTGTCTGTTTCATGTTGTGTTCAAATGATAAGCCCCCATGAACATTAGACAGTGCTATCTCCAAGGATTTTTTAATGCTCGATATTTATTTAACAGATGTTCAGAAAAACGTTCAATTCAAAGACTATCCAGGTGAGCATCCTGTTAAATTTATTCTCAATTTCAAAAAGATTTTCCCAAGTGTCATGGAACTGTTATTGCCAGTACTTCCAAAAGATGAAAACTTAGAGGACATGACATGGGAATCAACCTCTAAAGACTTTGAAACCTTTAAATTGCTTCTTACGGGTTGGGGCATCATTGAACTCCGACTCAACGCCATTACCCAATACAAAGACCGTAACTTTGCCGATCAATTGGTGAAAAATGCACAACAAAAACGTGCAAGCTATGCCAAAGCACAGCCAAAGCTTACAACAGTGGAGCTGGATTACTTATTCATGCACGAAACGCATGCATTGATTGATGCTGAACTGGTGGAGCTCGGTGAAAAGTTCTATCTACCAACATTGCGTGATCTTTGGAAAAATAATGTATCGAACAATGTTTTGATGGCAAAGTTTTAAAACTGACAAGTCGAAACAGAATCATTCAATCCTCCTGATCTAGGGGGATTTTTTCATTCTGATGATATGTTTTGATAAATAAATGCAAAGCAAATCCAGATAAAATGTTTATGATCAATTCACTACATCGCGTTTGGCTTAATTTCTGCATATTTTATTTGCAAAAATAGCCAAATACGATGAAAACCCTCATGTGAAGAAGATTGAAAAATCTTCAGTTGTTTAATTTAACTAATGAATATTCACATGAAGTATTGTATTTCCCCGAGTATATATTCAAGGATTTCCAAGAATGTCGAATCAGTTTTTAGATTTAATTAATAAACGCCGTACCATCTACGCCATTGGTAAAAATGTAGAACACACACCAGAATACCTCACTGATTTGATTCAAAATGCAATCAAACAAAGCCCATCGTCATTTAACTCGCAATCTTCACGTGCGGTGATTCTATTTAATGCAGAACATGAAAAGTTTTGGGGCTTTGTCAAAGAAAAATTAAAATCTTATGCAACAGATGAAGCAGCAGCGGCAAAAACAGCTGCGAAAATGGATAGCTTTGCCGCAGGCGTAGGCACAGTATTATTCTTCGAAGACCAAGACGTGATTCAAGGCTTACAAGACAAATTTGCACTCTATGCAGAAAACTTCCCAATCTGGTCTGAACATTCAACTGCAATCGCACAATTTGCAGTGTGGTCAGCTTTACATGCAGATGGCGTTGGTGCATCGCTACAACATTATAATCCAGTGGTTGATGCAGAAGTTCACGCAGAATGGAATGTGCCTGAAAACTGGAAGCTACGTGCGCAAATCGTGTTTGGTTCAATTGAAGGTGAACCTGCGCCAAAATCATATATCGATGATGCTGAACGTTTTAAAGTGTTTAAATAAAAAAACCATTTAAATACGTTTAAAGCCATATTAATAAAAAATCCCATGCCAGTTGAAATGACCTCATGGGATTTTTTATAGCACTATTATTTTGTTTATCTTTTTAGCTTACCTTTTTGCTTATCTTTGTTTTCATCGGATCATGCAATTTATGCTGCTTTCAGTTGGTTCTTTATCGATGCCTTTCTACCATGTAAAAAGAAATAGACGATCATCGATAAAGCTGCGCCAATGGCACTAAAAAAATATAACTGTGAATAACCAATATAGTTTAAGGCGATTCCAATAAAATAAGGACCAAAGCCTAAGCCTGCATCAAGGAAAATAAAGAAAGTCGAAGTGGCAAAGCCCATGCGTTCAATACTGGCACTTTTCACCGCAACTGTTTGGCAAACAGATTGAATATTGCCATAGCCTAGACCGAGTAGACCTGCACTAAGTAACAGCATCCAAGGACTATGCGCCTGACTCAGTAAAAATAAGCCAAGTGCCATAATCACAAAGGCAGGATACATAATGATATTTTCACCTTTACGATCGAGCAGTGGTCCAGTAAAAGGACGAGAAATCATAATCGCTAAGGCATACATCAAGAAAAACATAGATGCAGTTTGGACCAAGTTAATTTCTTTGGCATAGAAACTAATAAACGATAAAACACCTGAATAGCAAATCGATGCAATCAGCATGATAAAAGAAATGGGTAAAGCTTTCACTTCAATAAATTGTGAAATCCAACTCGGCTTTTGAACATTTACAGCTGTTTCCAATTTATTTTCAGCAGATTGAATTTTTGGAACTCCAATATTAAGCCCGACTATCACACAACTTAAGGCAATAACACTCGAAAAAATGAAAATTGCTTGATAGCCCAAATGCAGCATCATCCAGATGGCTAGAAATGGTCCAATTGCCGTGCCGACAGTACTACTTAAACTGTAATAACCAATACCTTCACCACGCCGTGTGGCAGGAATAATCTGTGCAATGATGGTTCCTAAAACCGTTGAGGCAATGCCCATCATAAAACCATGCATAAAACGCACAATCAGCAGCATAGAAATATCCAGTTTGATAAAATACAAACCAGAAAACAGTAAAAAACCAATGAGACCAGTAATCAAGGTCATTCGATGTCCAAAGCGCTCTAAAAACTTACCGACCAGAAAACGTCCAACGAGTGTACCAATGATAAATAGACCAGATACCAGTCCTGCTTGCGCTGTAGTTGCCCCGAGTTCAGCAACAGAGTAACCAACAATCACAATCACCAAAAGATAGAACGTCAAAACCAGTTGGAAGTTGATTGCACTGACCAAAATGAAGTTTTTTGTCCAGAGTGGTTGTTTGTTTTCGCTCATGATTGTGCTCCAACAGATGTATTTTCTAAAATCCTCATTAACTCGGTTAAAGTCTGTAATGACACGTCTAAATCATGGGTATTTATATCTTGCAATAACCCTAATTCGTAGTCATCAATCGTAGCTGAACATTGTTGATACAGTTGCAAACCTTCAGTATTTAATCTCAACATTTTTTGGCGTTTGTCTTCAGTATGCACATGTTCAATTACATTTAATTGTTCAAGTACCTGAATCCGTTTGGTAATAGAAGGTTTTGAAACATTTAAATATTGGGCAAGTTCAATGGAGGTACATTCGGTTTTTTCATTTAGCACATAAATCACTTGCCACAATGAATAATTGATTTGAAATGGACTGAGCACATGATTCAGCTCATCACTCAACAGGCGAGCACAACGGAGCAGTGCAGTTCGATATTTGATTTTGGATGACATAATAGTTAACTAGGGTAACTAAATTATCGTTACTATACGCCGAGCTTGTTTTTTATTCAATCGTTGAGATTTGTAACTTTTCAGGCGATTTATAGTGCATGGCTTTCAAAAAAAAACCAATGGGCTATAGTGATTAAAGGATGAGCAAAATTTAATGTCTCAAGTTGTTCTATCCATGTATTTTTAATCCTAAAACAGCTGATATAAGCGAATGAATTGAAGAGCATCCAATCAGTCGTATGTCTTAACTGTATAAGTGGGAAGTCGAGAAAATATTTTGTTCAGAATAAGCGGGTTAATGCTGGCTTTTGCAACAATCCTTTTACAGCTTTCGGTTTTCTTACAGCCATTATTACCAAAGCACTATCAGATTGAGTCTGTTTGTCAGAAAGTGACTCACGAATTACGGGTTTTAACAGCTCATCAACATCTAGAGCCAAATGCTATTTATCAGTATGAAATAACCAAACAGAGTGATCACGAACATCAGGCTTTAAATCATCAGTGTCAATATTGTGTTCTGTATGGAAATCTGGTTGTCACACCTGAAATTGGCATTAAGGAAGTACAGGTTAGAATCAAAGTTCGAATGATGGCTTTTGCAAAAAATGCGCAAAATATCTATTTCGCCTTACAACGACTCTATCTTTTACCTCAAGGCCGAGCCCCGCCATTTCAATAGTTCTAATGTTTTCTATCAATTTGATTCGCTCAAATATGACTAAAATTTTATAACGAGAATTCAAATGACAATTCAAATGGTAATGTATTTAAACCTATTGAAATGGCGTGATTTACAAGCGTCACCATGTTTTTGCATTAAAGCTTTCGCTCAGCAAAAGACAAGCCACTTATTAGATGTAATAAAAAAGCGATTTGAAATCCATTGGAGGCAGATATGAGTCTTGGATTTACAGCACTTGAATTGGCACGTATACAATTCGCCTTTACGGTCTCTTTCCATATTATTTTTCCTGCCATTTCGATTGGTTTGGCCAGTTTTCTAGCAGTTTTAGAGTGGCGATGGCTCAAGACCAAAGATCCAATTTATCAAGATTTATTTAAATTTTGGGTGAAGATATTTGCTATAGCCTTTGGTATGGGTGTGGTCTCTGGTGTGGTGATGAGTTATCAGTTCGGAACCAATTGGAGTGAGTTTTCACGTGTGGCAGGAAGTGTCACTGGACCATTACTGACGTATGAGGTTTTAAGTGCCTTTTTCTTAGAGGCTGGTTTCCTTGGCATTATGTTATTTGGTTGGGGGCGTGTTGGACCGAGAGCACACTTCTTTGCAACCTGTATGGTGGCGATCGGGACATGTATATCGATGTTTTGGATTTTGTCCTCAAACAGTTGGATGCAGACACCTCAAGGGTTTTTAATTGAAAATGGCATTATTGTGCCACAAGACTGGTTTGCCATTGTTTTCAACCCTTCATTTCCATATCGATTGATGCATATGGCTGCGGCCGCATTTTTAGTTTCTGCGCTTTTGGTCGCTGCAACTTCAGCTTGGCATTTACTCAAAGGACGTCGTGATGCATTGGTCAAAACATCATTCTCCATGGCGCTTTGGATGCTTTTGGTACTCGCACCATTACAAATGTTTATTGGTGACTTGCATGGTTTAAATACCTTAAAACATCAACCTGCCAAACTTGCTGCGATTGAGGGACATTGGGAAACCAATCATGATGAAGGTATGCCGCTTTATTTATTTGGTATTCCAGATATGCAAGCAGAAGAAACCAAATATGCCATTGGTATTCCCAATCTGGGCAGTTTAATTATGACCCACACACTCGATGGCAAAGTCTTAGGACTCAAAGAGTTTGCACCTGAAGATCGACCGAACTCACTTATTGTGTTCTGGAGTTTTAGAATCATGGTGGGATTAGGCGTTCTAATGATTCTGCTCGCTTTATTTGCTTTATTTCAGCGTAAAGATGGCAAACTTTTTGAGAATAAGTGGCTACAACGTTTTGCTGTACTCATGGGACCAGCTGGATTTATTGCACTTTTAGCGGGTTGGTTTACCACAGAAGTCGGTCGTCAGCCTTGGGTGGTTTATGGCGTGATGAGGACTAAGGATGCGTTATCACCTGTATCTGCTGAGCAAGTAGGATTCACGCTGATTATTTTTGTGGTGGTTTATTGTGTGGTCTTTGGTGTGGGGATTTATTACATGTTGAAACTGATGCATCTAGGTCCACAATTCATACATTCATCGGTCAATGATACTCATGACGATGCAACTGTGATTCAGGCATCTAAACGCCCACTTAGCACGTTTACAGAAGATGCAGAAGATCCTGAGCAGAAGGAGCCTAAACAATGATTGATTTATCTCTGATTTGGGTTGTTATTATCGCCGTTGGTGTATTTATCTATGTTGTTTTAGATGGTTTCGATTTAGGGATTGGTATTTTATTTCCATTGTTTAAACAACAGCAAGAACGCGATGTGCTGATGAACACCGTTGCACCTGTCTGGGATGGCAATGAAACTTGGATGGTCTTAGGTGGAGCCGCTTTATATGCAGCATTTCCAATGGTCTATGCGACCGTTTTGTCTGCTTTGTATTTGCCAATTATTTTAATGGTGATTGCGCTTATTTTCCGAGGTGTGGCTTTCGAATTTAGATTTAAAGCCAGTGATCGTAGTCGGCATTTTTGGGATAAAGCATTTATTTCAGGCTCGGTATTGGCAAGTTTTTTACAGGGGGTGATTCTAGGTGCTTATATTCAGGGAATTAAAGTTGAAAATCATGTTTATGTAGGTGGAGGTTTTGACTGGTTGACGCCCTTTAGTCTGTTTACAGGTTTTGCCGTGATTATTTTATATGCGGCATTAGGTTGTGGTTGGTTAATTTTCAAAACGGATCATGATCTACAAGATAGAATGTATCAACTCATGCCGAAACTCATCATCATCTTATTTCTGACTTTTGCTGCAGTAAGTTTATACACACCATTACAACATCCTGAAATCGCAGAAAGATGGTTTAGTCAGCCACACATTTTTTATTTTAGTCCTGTACCTATTTTAGTGGTGCTATTTACCTTCTTGGTACTCAGAGCATGTAAAAAACGTGATGAATTAAGTCCATTTATCTGGTCATTGGCTTTGGTATTTTTAGCTTATACAGGTTTTATGATCAGTTTATGGCCTTATATTATTCCGCCATCGGTGACTATTTGGGAAGCTGCAGCACCTGAAAGCAGTCAGCTGTTTGCTCTCATTGGTGCACTTATTTTGATTCCTATTATCTTGATTTATACAGGTCTATCGTACTGGGTGTTTAGAGATAAAGTCAGAATGGGTGACGAAGGATATCACTAAAGGAGAGATGATAGATGAAACTATCTCAAGCTCAATGGTTCATATTGCTGTGGCTTGCTGGATTTATGGCGCTCGCTGTTATCGCAGGTTTTTTTAGATGGCTTATACAAATCGCTTATTAAGTATATAAAAAGAGGCTCATAAGAGCCTCTTTTACAAATAGCCTAAGTAAAGATTCAATTATAAATCTGCTTAAACTGATTTACTCATCGTGCAACGCAGCTTCTGCAGCTCTTTCAGCCGCAGCAACTGCTTCGTCATCACTGACTTCATTTGATTCAACTTGAAGTTCAGATTCAGCATCCTCAGGCAAAGTTTCATCAACTTGTAAATTCTGAATATCTTCTTCACTTAACCCTAAATCTTCATAGTTAAGCTCACTTTGACCCAGTGTAGTTAAGTCACTTGGTGCATTTCTATACTTTTGCACAGCAACAATCGCAACGCCGTACGCAAAAATCACAATCACTAAGAAGATGGCGTAAATAACCCCAAGATATTTTTCAGCTTGTTCCGTAGGACGGGCAGGGCCATAGTTATTGGCACCTGCCGGTCCTTTAAAACAATACACATAGATCGAGAAACCAATGTTCACCAGCGGAACAAACATCAACAGAGCAAGCCATCCAGATTTATTGAGGTCATGTAATCTACGTATAGTGATATTAATCAACAACACAAAGAAGGCAATGATGACAATGACAAATAAAAATACAGCCAAATAGCCTAAGCCACTTGAAAATAAATTTTCGATGCCAAAACCTGCACCAGAGCTAAATAATGCGAGTGCACCAACACCAAGCACAAGAAATAGCGTAGCACTATAAATGATCGATATGATAAATGTCCAAGCCAAATAAGATAATCGACTGAATCGACCCTTATGAGACAATGGGTTATCTTGAACATTTTTCGTTTCTAAATAAGACATGTATATACCTTAAGTTATTGTATTTATAAAGTTAAATTTATTTGAAGCAGGCATATCATAATGCAAATAAATAAAAAATCCTACTCATCAAAATAGCCTAAGCAAAAATTTTAGAAATTTCTTTCACCAAAAACCGATGTCTTAAATTTTCTTTCATATTTAAATGCCAATAAATTCCAAGACTAATCTTTGGTAATTCAATAGGTGATTCATAAATTTTTAGTGCATCGGATATATTTAAATTATTCAAAATACTTTGAGGAATCGTCAAAATACTGTTTGGAATCTGTTCTAAAATTTGAAGTGCAGTTGAGTAGTGTTGGCATCGCAACAGAATTTCACGAGAAAGTTGTTTTTGATTTAAGTAAATATCCTCAAGTAATAAACCTGTACGACGAGAAGAAACACCTAAATGCATGGCAGATAAATAGATCTCTGTATTCATCTCATGCATGTGTGAGCACACCACAAACTGATCTTCAAATAAACGTTGAAATTGAATTTTCTCACCAAAATTTTGTTCAAGATCAAAAGCAAAATCAATTTGTTGAACTGCTAGATCAGAAGCTAAAGTTTTACGATCCAACCGTATACTTATAAACTGGATACCTATATTCAGCGATTGAAAATGTTGAACCAATTTGGGAAAAATAATCGGCTCAATTTCATCATGTACAGCAATTTTTAAATGTTGAATTTGCTGTGGGTCAAAACTATTTTTTTGCTGACTGATGTTTTGTATCGCAATCAACGCATGTTTTACAGCAGGATAGATTTGCTCAGCAAAAGGTGTGGCACGCATTTTACTGCCAGAACGCACAAACAGATCATCATTTAAAAGCTGTCTCAAACGTTGTAAGGCATGACTGGCAGCAGATTGAGTGATGAACAAAATTTGTGCAGCTTTAGAAATGCTATTTTGTTCATAGATTGCGATAAACAAAGGATATAAGTTGATATCGATACGATGAAAAAGTGCAAGATCCATTGGAACATGTTGAGATTTTTTAGTATGCATAGTATTCATGATGTTCTATGGTTTTAAATCATTTTATTCATATTAGTTTTCGCACTAAGGTGTTGTAAAGCACATGGACAATAATATTTAAGGATTAAAAGCATGTTTGAACTGTCGCCACGCGCTCAAGAATACGTGTCTAAAACTAAAGCATTTATTCAAAATGAAATTGAACCCATTGAACAAGCGTTCTGGAATCAAGTCCACGATTTAAATCAAGGTGCGGATTGGACCAAATGGCAATGGCCAGCACAACTTGAAACATTAAAAAACAAAGCCAAACAAGCCAATCTTTGGAATATGTTTTTACCCGATCCAGTCCTAGGACAAGGATTGTCAGTACAAGAATATGCACATATTGCTGAACTTTCAGGTCGCAGTCTTCTAGCACCGATAGTTTTTAACTGTAATGCACCAGACAGTGGCAATATGGAAGTGCTTTGGCGTTATGGTTCTGAACAGCAAAAAAAGCAATGGTTATTGCCACTTTTAGATGGAAAAATTCGTTCGGTCTTTTGTATGACCGAACCTGAAGTTGCTTCCAGTGATGCAACCAATATGCAAGCCACTGCGGTTGTTGAAGGCAATGAAATTGTATTGAACGGACGTAAGTGGTGGTCTTCAGGTTTGGGAGATCCGAATGCCAAAATTATTATTTTTATGGCACACACGCCAAATGAAAATAAAGACCGCCATCATCAACACTCTATGGTCTTGGTTCCTGTAGATACTGCAGGAGTCAACATTGAAAGAATGCTCCCTGTTTTTGGTGATTATGATGCTCCACATGGACACGGCGAAATCAGTTTTAATGATGTACGTTTACCCATTGATCACTTTATAGGTGGTGCTGGTCAAGGCTTTGAAATTGCACAAGGTCGTTTAGGTCCAGGTCGTATTCATCATTGTATGCGGTGTATTGGTGCTGCAGAAAAATCATTAGAGATGATGATTGACCGTGGTATGTCTAGACAAGCTTTTGGCAAAGAAATCTTAAAACTGGGTGGAAATTTGGAACGTGTGGCAGAGGCGCGTGTCGCCATTGATCAAGCACGCCTTTTGACCTTGTATGCTGCTTATAAAATGGATACTTTAGGAAATATGGCAGCATTAACCGAAATCTCAGCCATTAAAGTGGTTGCACCGAATGTTTTACAGCAAGTTGTCGATATGGCTATTCAAATTCATGGTGGTGCAGGACTTTCACGTGATACTCCATTGACTGGTTTTTTTGCTCAAGCCAGGGCACTTCGTTTAGCCGATGGTCCTGATGAAGTACATAAAGGTATGATTGCTAAACTTGAATTGGCAAAACGTGGTTATAGTTCTCGGCGTAAATAATGTAATGTGTGCTATGTATACATATTGAACTCATATTAGATAATTTTAAGTGATTTAGATTGAATAAAGGAAAACAACATGTCAGTGATTGATATGGGGGGTCAAGTTCGAGAGGGTGAAGAGCTGGATGTCCGAGCAGTAGGAAATTGGTTGGTTGAAAATGGATGCGAAATTGAGGGTCCTGTAGAAGTCACTCAATATTCTGGCGGAGCATCCAACTGGACGTATCGTTTAAAGTATTTAAATGATGACTTAATTTTAAGACGACCTCCCAAAGGCACAAAAGCCAAATCTGCACATGACATGGCACGTGAGTTTCAGGTGCAAAATTATTTAGCAGAGTTTTATCCTGTTGTTCCTGAAATGGTCGCACTTTGTCAGGATGAATCTGTCATTGGTTGTGATTTTTATGTGATGAAGCGCATTGAAGGCATTATTCCGCGTGCAAAACTTCCACCAGAGTTAAAATTTGGTGAAGCAGAAGTCCGTGAGCTTTGTATCAATGTTTTAGATAAATTGATTGAACTTCATCAGATTCCCTATGAAGGAACCAAATTAGAAAAAATAGGAAAGGGTGACGGATATTGTCGTCGTCAGGTTGAAGGTTGGGACAGTCGCTATGAAAAAGCCCATACCATGAACGTGCCATCATTTAAATTTGTGCGTCATTGGTTATTAGACAATATTCCTGAAGATTCTAAAACCTGTGTAATTCACAATGATTGGCGTTTTGACAATATTATTTTAGATCCGAACAATCCAACGCAAGTGATTGGTGTTTTGGATTGGGAAATGGCAACTTTGGGTGATCCACTTATGGATTTAGGTTCCGCCTTGGCGTATTGGGTGGAAGATACTGATAATCAAATTTTTAAATCAACACGGCGTCAACCAACGCATTTAAAAGGCATGTTTAGTCGTAAAGAAGTAGTTGAATATTATTTAAAGAAAACAGGACTTCAAACAGATAATTGGACCTTCTATGAAGTGTTTGGTATTTTCCGCTTAGCAGTGATTGCACAGCAAATTTATTATCGGTATTACCACAAGCAAACCACCAATCCTGCATTTAAAGATTTCTGGATTGTGATTCACGCTTTACATATTCGTGCTTTAAAATTGATTGGATTGCATAAGCTAGAAGCCAATGAGTTAGCTCAAAAATATATCGCTAAATTTAAGGAGTTGATGCCAAAATGACGACCATTTACCTAGTCCGACATGGTCAGGCATCTTTTGGTGCAGAAAGTTATGACAAACTTTCATCTAACGGAGAATTACAAGCCAAACTCTTGGGGCAATACTTCGATAAAATTTTAAAAGAAGCACCCTATGTTGTTGCAGGTTCCATGCAACGTCATCAGCAAACTGCCAAATTAGCACTTGCCGAATGTTTTCCTGAATGTGAATTGCTCACCAACGATGCTTGGAATGAATTTAATCATCAACAAGTCTTTGAACAATATGATGAGCGCTTTAAAGCGCCGCATTTGTTAAAACAAGAAGTGTCTAAGTATGAAAGCCCACGGGCATATTTGGCTGAAATTTTTGAAGGTGCGATGCAACGTTGGACTGGGGGTGAATTTCATCATGAATATGAAGAATCTTGGCCACAGTTTAAAGCGCGTGTAGAAAATGCTTTAACTGATTTATGTGAAATTTTAGCTCAAACCAAACCTCGTTATGCTGTGGTGTTTACCTCAGGCGGGGTGATTTCGGTATTGGCAGGAAAGTTACTGGAACTTAGCGTCAATCGCACCTTTGCTTTAAATTGGGCAATCACCAATACCAGTCTTACCACTTTACGTTTGGTAGGTACAGAACCACAATTATTGAGTTTAAATGAACATCATTTTATAAAAGCTGAGCGTCCAGATTTATTGACATGGCTTTAATGCTCATAACATCAATTTAAACCACATAGATTTAGAATAAATAAAGGAATATGCAATGGCGAAGACAATATTAATTACCGGTGCAAGTTCAGGCATTGGTGCTGGTATGGCACGTGAATTTGCCAAAAAAGGTTATAACTTAGCAATATGTGCTCGTCGTGTAGAACGTTTGCAAAGTCTAAAACAAGAACTTGAACAACAATATGGCATCCAAGTGATTGCGAAAATTTTAGATGTCACTCAATACGACCAAGTGTTTGAGGTTTTTAACGCTTTTAAATCTGAATTTGGCACATTGGATCGAATAATTGTCAATGCCGGTGTTGGAGACGGACGTCGTATTGGGAAGGGCAAATTTGAAATTAATCGTAGCACAGTAGAAACCAATTTTATTTCAGCATTGGCGCAATGTGAGGCAGCAGTTGAAATTTTCCGAGAACAGAATGCAGGGCATTTGGTGGTCATTTCTTCTATCAGCGCTTTAAGAGGTATGCCGAAGCATTTAACGGCTTATGGTGCGAGTAAAGCGGGAGTTGCGGCTTTGGCAGAAGGTATACGTGCAGAATTACTCAATACACCTATTCAAGTCACCACCATATTCCCTGGATACATTCGTACGGAAATTAATGAAGGCGCACAAAAATTACCTTTTGAAATTGATGAAAAAACAGGCTCAAGACTTTTGGTGGCTGAAATAGAAAAAGCTCCAGCTAAAGCTTATATTCCTAAATGGCCATGGTTACCCATCGGTTTTGCAATGCGAGTTTTACCATTAAAATGGGTCAATAAATTAAGTGGATAAAGATGAATGATATTTATATTCGTCAGAAGATATGAAAATTAAAGCTTAAGATGCAAGGTGAATTCATTAAAGAAAATATTTTTATCTAAATACATAAAATAGCTTTCAGATCGGGGGCTATTTTTTTAATTTGGAAAGACAAAAATTCAACCATCATGTATCATTAAAACATCACAAAAAACCCAAACAAAATAAGATTAACATCATGATTATATTTATTTTATTCGGCATTTTAATCAGTGCTTTTATGGTGCTACTTGCCCGATTTGTTTATCTGTATTTTTTTCAGGATCAATGTTTATCTCAACAATGTTGGTTCGATCTACCATTTGAACTCATGATCATGTATGGACTGGTGATTTTAATCGGCGGGTTTAATGCGTATTTGTATAAAAAACACGATAAAGCATATTTATTATTTTGGGATGCATTAGGCACGTTCTTGTTTTGTATTGCCTTAAATTTTATTTATCGTTGGTGGTTAAATATGTAGAGCAATACTAAATATATAAATAGTAAGCTATGAATAGTTTGAATTTTACTATTGGTACAGAAACATAAATGAGAATACCTCCAACCAGCCATAAATTTGATTGAAGAATGCATTGAAGAATGTCACATCCTATGATTTTCAATCGATTTTTTTATTTTAGAGGGTAAAGATTTTCGATTCTTTTCCCTCTTGTTTTCGTTGATTAAATTTTAATATCAGTACATAAAGTTCAAAATGCTCAATCTTTGATTAATTTTCCGTTTTGTTCCAAAATCACTTTGGCATTTTGTTTCACTTCGAGTAAAACATCTGGCGTGTCATCTGAGCCTATAAGATTACGATAGACAGTATAAGTGTAATGTCCACGTTTAAAAATATAGCTGTGATTACCACCAGAACCCTCAGATTTAACCTTTCCATTGACCAGAATTAAATCCGGCTGTGACGACTGAGATTGATTCGCTTTCCACGCAGCATAACGATATTTCCCATTATTTAATTCATCAATGCGAACCAAATGTTTCGATGTTTGGAAAACGAGCTTTGGTGTTTTGAAAGCTTTTAAACTGGCATGGAGACCTGTTTTTTTCTCAGTAATCAGTTGTTGTCTACGTTGTTTTTCTGCAGGACTACTATAATTCACTGCGGTAATTTTTTCTCCATCAAACCAAATCTCACCATCATTGAGCATAATGCCTCGCCAGCCCATGCTCGACCATTGATTGATATTAGATGAAGCAATACGTTTAATGAGTTTGCTATCAAAAACTTCATCATAACGAGATTTCAGATCTATCGAGTTTTTAACGTTGGGAATCGGTGCCTCACGTAGAAGTGGATATTCAATTTTTTGTGCAATCATTGAAACATCATTTTTTTTAAATATTTGGATTAATTCTGAAACGGATTTTTTTTGTGCTGTAGTTAAATCGTCTGCATAACTACTTATATTATAAGTCATTGTTGCTAAAGCGAGCGCTGAGGTTTGAAGCAGAGTATTTATTTTCATCATTAAATCCATGATATTTCATTAAAATTTTAACTTTAAATAATTTGACTCAGTCCTGAAAAAAATGCAATAGCGCATCTTGTAAAATCCCTTGCCAGATTGCATAAGAATGGCCACCAACATAGTTTTTGTATTCGACATCATGACCTTTTTCTCGTAAATCTTGAGCTACAATCGGTGTTGTCTCTAAAATACTGAGTTCATTGTTATTTCGTGAAGATTCATAACTGTTTGCAGTGATATACCACGCTTGTTTAGGTTGTTTTTGCTTTTCACGAATAATTTTACTCATACCATTCGGTAAGTCAGATGAATGTTCTTGCCACCAAAACGATCCAGATAAAGGTACAACATGGCTAATGTGTTTAGGATTCTCAAGTGCTAAATATGCTGAGCTTAGACCACCTAAACTTGAACCCAATAATACGGTTTTATTTTTATGACGTTTATTTGGCAATTTTTTATCCAACCAAGACAGAAATTCCTGACTGAAAAATTTGGAAAACTCACGGTTGGGTGTGAGTTCTTGCGGTCGAATCTGTTCATTGGGTGGAGAGAGAAACACCGCTTGAATCGGGGGGAGTTTGCCTTGTTCAACTAAGATATCTAAGGCTTTAGGCACATTGAGTAATTCAGCATAATGCTGACCATCAAAGAAAATTGCCGTTATATAGTTTTGGTTTTTCTTAATTTTTTTTGACTGATAAATCTGTATAACACGACTATTATTCAATATTTTACTTTCAAAACGATATGTTTTAAGTTCAGGTTGCTTATGATTTGGAAATTGTGAAGGGTCAATAAACGCAGGGGATTTCGCTAAAATCACAATATTTTCATTGCGAAGAGCGCTTTGATTCGGTGAGTTATTGAAAAAACGGCGTGGATTATAAGGATCAAGTTTATTGACTTTTAAGACTGCACGGCGCTGTGGTCGAGATTCCTTTAAGTTTGGATTTAAATGTGGACAATAGTGGGTCAGAAAATCATCCACTAAAGGAACGTTTACAGCATAACTATAACTTCCCATAAACTGATTTTTCACAATCGCTTCTTTAAACCAAATATTTGTACCTGCAAGACGCGTCAGCCATTCATGATCATTACTCGGTCCACCAATCAAACGCACATTATGTTCTGGCCCATTCCATAAAAAAATTATTCGACTTTTTTCAGCATCGATCTTTTCAACATAAGGTGTACCCTGTTGTTGAACGGTTTGCCAAAACTGTTCAATACGTTGTTGACGCAGTTCTGTTTTAGATTGCGATTTTAAATCCAGTTGTAAGCTACGCAGTAAAGTACTTTCAGGTTGAACGTCTTCACATGGGCGTGCGTGGCTTTTGATGTTTTGTGCTTTAGATGATTGATCTGAAGTTTGAAGTGGTTTCTTTTTTGCGACGTGATTTAGAATTGGACTTTGGGTGGATAAATCTGAGGACTGATAGATTGGGTCTAATATTTTCTTTTGATTATTCGGGCTCAACTGTTTCAATGAAGTATCAGCAACAGCAATGAGTGACGGACTATATAGACCGCTGAACAACAGTGTTAAACAGAGTTTTTTCACAATCATCATCACAAATCACATTATAAGTTTTATAAATGATAATCATTCTAATTAAAATAATCTACTCATCCACACAAACTCTGCTTAAAAAGAATGTATTTATACGAATGATCTTATACACTTTATGGCGACCTGTTTTTTACATCTGAATTGCTCATGTGGTTAAAAATATCGACCGTTGCCTTACTGCCTGCTTTGATTGTGCAAGGCTATAAAGTCAAAAAAAACACTCCAAGATTACCTGAACCACAAGGTGAACGGCATGGACAAGTAGGTCAGGGCGATACAATATCTATTTTAATCGTTGGTGACTCAGCCGCTGCTGGCGTTGGAGTGTCAGAACAACAGCATGCATTATCTGGTGCGTTGCTTAATGCTTTACGGGATCATTTTTCTATATCGTGGCGATTACATGCAAAAACAGGAGATGATTCAACTAAAATTTATCATGCGATTCAAAGCATTGAGCCAAAACAATATGATGTGGTCATTACTTCAATTGGTGTAAATGATGTCACACAGCTCAGCTCTGCAAAAAAATGGATTAGAAAACAGTACGCAATTTATGATGTCATTCAAGCAAAGTTTCAGCCAAAATTGATTTTAGCTTCGGGTGTTCCTCCAATGCATTTATTTCCAGCTTTACCCAATCCATTGGCCTGGTTGTTTGGACAATATTCAAAACAAATGAATCAGCAGCTTAAATATTTTATTGCCCAGCATGCAACTATCCGATACATCCCATTCGACATTGCCAAGTACCAAGAACTTAATCTGGACATGGCTGAAGATGGCTTTCATCCGAGCAAAGAAATTTATGCAGTATGGGCTCAAGAATTGGCAGATATCATTTTAAAACACTTTAAAGATGAATGATTGATTCATAGCGATACAAAATTATTGAGTAATCTTGATGTCAGAATTGGAAAATAAAATTGAAACTCATCCACTCAAACCATTTTTGCCAAAAAATGCCAAACTTTTAATGTTAGGCAGTTTTCCACCACCCAAAAAACGCTGGAAAATGGATTTTTACTATCCAAATTTTCAAAATGATATGTGGAAAATTTTTGGTTTGTGTTTTTTTAATGACAAAAATCATTTTATTGATACAGAAAATAAAACCTTTAAAGAACAAATGATTTTTGATTTTTTAAATGAAAAAGGTATAGCTATTTTTGATACAGCAGAACAAGTGATCCGTTTAGCAGGCAATGCATCGGATAAATTTTTAAAGATTCATCAAACGACCAACATAGAATTATTACTCAATCAAATTCCACAATGCCAAGCCATTGTAACCACAGGTGATAAAGCCACAGAGACATTAATGCTTTCAATGCCTGAAGGTACCATAAAACCAATCATTGGCCAATTTTCAGAAACTCACTATGCTCAGCGAGATTTAAAGCTGTATCGGATGCCTTCTACTTCACGGGCTTATCCTTTGGCTGTTGAAAAGAAAGCCGAAGCCTATATGCAATTATTTAAAGATACAGGATTACTTTAAGTTAATTAATTACTTTATGTTAATTACTCACTATAAGTAAGTTTAAAGCTTTTAATTGAAGTTTGAAATTTTCAATAAAAGAGTTAAGCATATTTTTTTGCCAATAAAACACAGAGTACGACTGCTATTGCTGTAAAGATCATTGCTAAAGAAATGTGTTCACCTAAAATAAATGCTGAAAGCAATAAGCCGAAAAAAGGTTGAATCAATTGTATTTGTCCCACTTGTGCAACTCCACCTAATGCCAAGCCTTTGTACCAAAAGAAAAAACCAATAAGCATACTGAACAATGATACATACAAGAGTCCTAAAATTGCTTGTATGGAGATCGGCTGGAAATGGCTAGGTAGGTAATAAAACATCAGAAACAGCATTAAAGGGCATGAGAAAATTAAAGCCCAACAGATCACTTGCCAGCCTCCCAGTGTTTTGGAGAGTAGTCCACCTTCGGCATAGCCTAATCCACATAAAAGTATAGACAGCAACATATAAAAGTCGCCAATGCCAATCTTTTGAGAGGAGGCATTTGAGAGCATAAATGTAATGACACAACCAGCACCTAAAATTGCAAATATCCAAAATGTGAGTCGTGGTCGTTCCGAAGCACGTAAAACACCAAATATAGCGGTTGCTAGAGGAAGTAAACCTACAAATACAATTGCTCGAGAAGAATCAATATGCTCAAGTGCCATTGCTGTAAATAAAGGGAATCCAATGACCACACCCAAACCGACAATTAGTAAGGATTTAATTTGATGACTATGGATATTTCTCAAATTGAACTGACGAAAAATACATAAACATATGATGCCTGCGAATGTTGCAATCACAGCACGTATACATGTTAGAAATTCAGGACTAAAACTCGTAATTGCTATTTTAGTTGCAGGTAGTGAGCCTGAAAAAATGAGCATTCCGATAAAGCCATTAATCCATCCAAGTGTTTGCTTTTGCATATAAATATCTCGATTTTCATCTTAATATTTAATTCGCAATCTGATAATTTAGACAGTCACAGTCCAATACAATTTAAAAAAACTGTTATGCTAGTGTTTCCATAACAGTTAGGCATAAAGTTATAACTTATATACTCAGATCAATATGTTAAAGACAACAAAAATTGAAAATCTGGTACAGATGATTCAAACACAAATTGCAAACCATACTTTGATTCCTGGGGAGCGTTTACCATCTGTACGACAAATGGCAGAACAAATGAGCTATTCGGTATCAACCGTTATAGAAGCTTATGCAAGACTCGTGGCTATGAATATTATCGAGGCCAGAAAAGGTGCTGGTTATTTTGTTTGTAGTCCACTAAAAACTGCAAATACTATTCAGCCACGTATGCATTATGATCGAGAAGTTGATCCGCTTTGGATTTCAAGACAGTCATTAATTGCAGAAACACATGTGATTAAAGCTGGTTGTGGATGGTTACCAAATGATTGGATGCCTGAGCATTGTATTCGTAAAGCTTTAAAAACGGTGGCTACAAATTCTGTAAATACTTTAATTGACTATCCTCCACCATACGGACATTTGGCTTTAAGAGAATATATTGCGAAAAAAAATGAGAAATATGATTTAAACATTGATACATCACAAATTCTGATTACAGACTCAGCAACTCAGTCAATAGACCTTATTTTTAGACTGTTACTGAAAGCAGGTGATGTCATTCTTATTGATGATCCATGCTATTTTAATTTTTTAGCGCTGATTAATGTACATCATTTACAGGCTATTGCGATTCCTTTTACAGAAACTGGACCAGATTTAAAACATTTTGAAAATGCATTACAGCATCGACCTAAACTTTATCTAACCAACTCAGGTATTCATAACCCAACTGGCGCAAGTCTCGCATTACAAACGGCATATCAAGTTGCTAAATTATGCGAACAAGCCAATGTTGTGATTATAGAAGACGATATTTTTTCAGAGTTTGAGTTTTCACCCGCACCAAGATACTCAGCGTTAATGGGTTTAAATCAAGTCATTCAAATAGGAAGTTTCTCGAAAACGTTATCGGCATCCATTCGTTGTGGTTATATCATTACAGATCATAAAAAAATTGATCAACTCGTTGATTTAAAAATCGCAACCAACTTTAGCAGTGGACATTTAAATGCAGAAATTATCTATCATGCGATGAACGATAGTTCTTATAGAAAACATATTCAGCATTTAAGACAACGCTTAATTAACGCAATGAATGATACCTTGAGACGGTTGAAAGACTTAGGTATCGAAGCTAAAGTGATTCCAAAAGCTGGGTTGTTCATTTGGTGCCAGTTACCTGACGAAATTGATGCCGCTGAACTTTCTAAAATATGTTTACAAAACGACGTGATCTTGGCCCCAGGATCAGCATTTAGTCAAGATGATGCAGCAAAAAAATGCCTACGATTTAATGTAGCGCAATCTTCGCAAGAAAAAGTTTATCAAGTTCTGAAAACGGCGATAGAAATGCTGAGAAATGATACGAAACACTCGACTAAGCACTAGCCATCATATTCAACATAATCCCACAAGTTTAAACGTGCTTTAATGTCTCGACGAATATTGGGCATCATTGGCAGTAATGTACCATCAATCCATAGACTTAAGGCTTGGACAGAAATCATCTGTGCAGATTCATCTAAAATTTTAGCCCCATTAATGGTTACCAAAGTTTTTTCAATCGCTTCAGTCTCAATGCCTTTAAAAAGCACTTGTAACTCATGTCCCGTGTCTTCAATCATCCAGCCCAATTCAATTTGAATATTTTGATTGGATTGAATAACGACGAGACCTTCAATGGTTTCAGAATCTGATAAACAATCATGATCAACACGGACTTTGGCTAAAAACCAATCTTGCTCACTGAGTTCATCTAAAGTTTTTACAGGGGTGAGTATATCGTTCAGATTGAACTGATGACTTAAATCAAAAAATTGCATTGCAATAAATACACAGTGGGAGGGAGAAAATTAAGTTTTGGATTCTAATCCAATCAAAAATCACTGTAAAACATTTGTATAGATTAATCTTTAATAAGTATAAGTAATTATGTAATCATAATTAAAAGAAAACGATGGAATGATCAGTCTAGATATGGAAGGCGCATAAAATCGCAATATTTTGAAGAACGCATTTCCATTCAGGATATACGTATTAACTAGTACATCAAAGTATATGTATAGAAAAGCCCTAAGTAATTAAAGGGCTTTAATATATTGGACTGAGTTTGTCATCCCCCTGTCATTACATCATCCATTCAATTGGGAAAATTGAGACTAATTTAATCACAAATCTTTGAAAACCTGTGGTTTCTGGTTCTTTATCATGGGTTTTAACTAGTCCATTTTTTTGATGATCTAACCAAATAATTTGACCTTGTTCATTTAGATTTAGTTCATAAGCCACTTGAGGTAATAAGGTATCAAGCAATGTGGAGATTTCATTTTGCAATTGGTCAGATTGAACTACCAAGCCGACTTCTGTATTGAGATGTGCAGAGCGTGGATCAAAGTTAAATGATCCTATAAATACAGTTCCATCAATATCGAAAAACTTCGCATGCAGTCGTGATGAGTTTTTTCCTTTGGCAGGTATGACATTTCCTGACATTACTTCATACCAAGTTCGATGCTCACGTTCGATATAGGGCTTAAATTCATATAGCTTAACCCCATGTTGTAGCAAGGTTTTTCTATATTTTTGATAAAATGCATGCACCAACGGAACATCATTGGCCAAAAAAGAATTGGTCAATACTCGAGCTTTAATGTTTTGTTGTTGTAAAGAATTGAGATAATCAGCTCCTTTTTGTGTCGGTACAAAATATGCAGAGACCAATTCAATATGATTTTTAGGTTGGCCCATGATCTGCATAATTTGATTAAACAGGAGTTGGTCTTCAGAGACTTTTCCTCTAATTTTATCTGGAGAATCTGCTAAAAAGTTTGCTTTCGCCCATTGCACAGGACTTTGTTCTAAATTGGTTTGAATTTGTTTTTGCGCTTGCTGTATTTTTATATCGACCGCACTTTTTGGGAAATCACGTGCATCTGCATAACGTTTACGAATTTGCTCTAAACCTGCATTTTGTTTGGCTGATTTAAACTCATGTTTTAATAATTGTTGTACTGAATAACTCAGATCATCATTCCAAAATTGTAGAAATGCATGATTGGCTTGCTCAACAGATTTTCCACCGAAGAAAATATCCATATCTGCAAATTGAAAATGATCACTGGCATCAAAATATTCACTGCTGATATTCCGTCCGCCAGTCACGGCGACAGCACCATCCGCAATAATCAGTTTATTATGCATACGATGATTGATATTTTTAAAACGAAATACATAATCAATCACTCGTAAATGTCTATATTTATAAGGATTAAAAAGTTTAATTTCAAAATTGGGGTGTTGAGCCAACTGTGCCAAGGTTTGATCCAGCTTTGTTCCGTTTTGATCGTCGATGAGCAAACGAACTTTAACCCCTCGATCTGCGGCTTTGAGTAAATCAGACAATAAATGATGACCAATGACGTCATCTTCCCAAATGTAATATTGTAAATCTAAATGGGCTTTGGCATTTTGAATGAGATGTACACGAGCCGCCATACTCATAAAGGGATCTTGCAAACTTAAATACGCTGTAAGACCAGATGCTATGTTTTGTTTAACTTGTTCACTTTCATTGAGCCATTCAGCAGTACGTTCTTGAATAGGCTGATCCTTGGAACTTGTATTCATGGGTAAATGACATCCTGTAATTGCTGTAAAAAGTATGCTGACCAGCAGCAGAAAAAAATATTTTTGATGTGTCATGATTTCCATGAAATTTGTAATGTTTATACGCTCATAATATCACCATGTTATAGGTTGAATCAGATCAGTAAAAGAGGTTACTGTAAGTCATTCTTTTTAGAAGCCAACACAGGAAGTTTAAAAGATGAAATCACGTGCTGCGGTTGCATTTGGTCCAGGTCAACCCTTAGAAATTGTCGAAATTGATGTTGCACCACCTAAAGCAGGTGAAGTTCTAATCAAAATCACACATACAGGTGTTTGCCATACAGATGCATTCACATTGTCTGGTGATGATCCTGAAGGGGTTTTTCCTGCGGTATTGGGGCATGAGGGTGCAGGGATTGTGGTCGAAGTTGGGGAAGGTGTAACGAGTGTTGTACCTGGTGATCACGTTATTCCGTTATACACTGCTGAATGCGGTGAATGTTTATTCTGTAAATCTGGTAAAACCAATCTTTGTGTATCTGTACGTGCTACGCAAGGTAAAGGTGTAATGCCTGACGGCACAACACGTTTTTCTTATAACGGTCAGCCTATTTATCACTATATGGGCTGTTCAACGTTTAGTGAATACACCGTTGTGGCTGAAGTATCTCTGGCTAAAGTTAACCCAGAAGCCAATCCTGAACACGTATGTCTATTGGGGTGTGGCGTAACGACTGGTCTTGGCGCTGTGAAAAATACAGCAAAAGTTCAAGAAGGCGATACTGTTGCAGTGTTTGGTTTAGGCGGTATTGGCTTAGCTGTTGTTCAAGGTGCAAAAAAAGCCAAAGCGAGTCGTATTATTGCTGTAGATACCAATCCTGAAAAATTCAAATTGGCTGAGCAATTTGGTGCAACAGAGTTTTTAAATCCAAAAGATTACGACCGTCCAATTCAAGAAGTGATTGTTGAGAAAACAGGTTGGGGTGTCGATCACTCTTTCGAATGTATTGGTAATACCAATGTCATGCGTTCAGCGCTGGAATGTGCGCATCGCGGTTGGGGTCAATCGATCATTATTGGTGTAGCAGGAGCTGGTCAAGAAATTTCTACTCGTCCGTTTCAATTGGTGACAGGTCGTAGTTGGAAAGGCACAGCATTTGGTGGTGTTAAAGGTCGTTCAGAGCTTCCTGGTATGGTTGAAGAAGCGATGAAAGGTGATATCCAACTTGAACCATTCGTAACACACACCATGGGGCTAGATAAAATTAATGAAGCTTTTGATTTAATGCATGAAGGTAAATCAATTCGTTCAGTGATTCATTTTAAAGACTAAATCAAAATATCTATTCAAATAAAAAGACCGAGCTTACTCGGTCTTTTTATGTTTTTTACATTAAATGAAAACTAAAATGTGCAAACTCAGTTAGTTTGTTGTTTTCAAGACTTCTGCAAAAGAGCTAGCAACATAATCGATATTTTTATGGTTTAAACCAGCAGCACACATACGACCACTACGAACCAAATAAATACCGTATTTATCTTTTAACATATCGACTTGTTCGCCAGTTAATCCTGTATAGCTAAACATACCTTGTTGTTTCACCAAATAGCTAAAGTCACGATCAGGCAAAGCTTGGCTGAGTTTAGATTCAAGCAGTTTACGCATTTCAATAATACGCTCACGCATTACTTTCAGTTCTTGTTTCCATTCAGCGGTCAAAGCAGCATCGTTTAATACATTATTTACTAATAATGCACCAGTCGTTGCTGGGCTTGAATAGATACGACGAACTGTTGCTTTGAGCTGACCTAAAACTTTTTGCGCAGTTTCTTGGTCATCACATACAAACGTCAAACCACCCACACGCTCACCATAAAGTGAGAAAATCTTAGAGAATGAATTGCTGACAATAAAATTCATCCCTGATTTGTCTAGAGCACGAATTAAATACGCATCTTCTTCAATGCCTTGACCAAAACCTTGATAAGCAATGTCTAAGAATGGAAGTAAATCACGCGCTTTAAGCACTTCAATCACTTGATCCCATTCAGCAGGTGTTAAATCTGCACCTGTTGGGTTATGACAACATGGATGAAGAAGGACAACAGCTTTGGCTGGAAGTTTATTTAATTCTTCAAGCATTGCTGGCACATTCACACCATTGGTCGCTGCATCGAAATAAGGGTAGAAATGTGATTTCACACCAGCACCATTAAAAATGGCAATGTGATTGTCCCAAGTCGGTTGGCTGACCCAAATGTCAGATTCTGGGAAGTATTTTTTGATAAAATCTGCACCGACTTTGAGTGCACCTGAACCACCTAAGGTTTGAATAGTCACTGCACGGCCATCTTTACGTGCTTGGCTATGTTCACCTAAAACTAAAGCTTGAGTCGCTTCGTTATACGACTTTAAACCATCCATAGGTAGATAAAGTTTAACGGCGTCATTTAACGGTTCAATATTTTTATGCGCTTTTTTGACTGCATTGAGCTGAGGAACGATGTTTTCTTCGTTGTAATATAGACCAATACTTAAATTTACTTTTTCTGTACGACTATCCTTACCGAAGTCTTCCATAAGCGAAAGGATTGGATCACCTGCATAAGGATCTACATGTTGAAACATGGTCTAATTTCCTAAGTCAAACTAAAAAATTGTATGTGCAGATACTATATATAATTTAAAGTTTCACTCAACACCTAAAAACACGATAAATAGTTATATATATCGAAACTTTTGCTTATAACGACATTGATTCATACATGCTTAAAAGCAAATAGATCAGATTTCATCAATTGCTTTTAAAATGTAAATATTGGTCATGAGTGAGGCAATTTCATTTATAATTCGGAAAAATTTCTCTTATTTATTTTGTGACTATTCAAATATTGAAGTAAAAACTTATGATCTTAAATTTCCAAAGAAACGAGTCATTGACTATAAATACACGTCCTACATTGGTCCTGATTCATGGCTTATTTGGAAGTTTAAGTAATCTGGGGATGTTGGCAAGAGCTTTTGAAAATGAATATGACGTGATCCAAATCGATGTTCGCAATCATGGGCTTTCAGGGCAGAGTGAACATATGGATTATGCTCAGTTAGCACAAGATATTGTCGATACACTTGATCATATTGGAATTCAAAATTTTTCAGTGATAGGACATTCTATGGGTGGCAAAATTGCCATGAAACTCACTGAAATTGCGCCAGAACGTTTACAAAAACTTGTCGTGCTTGATATGGCACCATTTGCTTATCAAAAAAATAATCACGATGAAATCTTTAAAGCTTTATTTGCTATTGAACAAGCCCAAATTACAACGCGAAAAGAAGCCACTGAGATTATGAAAAGGTATATTCGTGAAGATATGGTGATTCAGTTTTTACTTAAATCATTTCACAAGGGTGAATGGTTATTTAATGTCAAAGCGCTTTTTGATGAATATTCAAAGATTATTTCTTGGGAAAACTTACTCCCTTGGGAAAAACCAACATTATTTATCCGTGGAGAAAAATCACCCTATATTGGTGAAATTCAACGTCAAGCGATTGCAACACAGTTTAAAAATTCTGCTGTTGAAATGGTCGATGCAGGGCATTGGTTACATGCCGAAAAAACCAATGAGGTTGTACACTTCATTCAAGATTTTTTAAACCATAAAATCAAGTAAACAGCTACTGATTTGATTTTTATCTCAATCAAGGCTTTCTTTTTATATCTTAATCGGCCAAGGAAAGCATGCTTCTATGATTTTGAATAATTTTTTATTTAAAAAAATAGATTAAGTCACACTTTTAGAAATTTTTGTTTATTTGACAGTATTATAATTTTTATAGATAAGATACATTTATATTTGCCTGATTAAAAACTGTGCACACTTATCATAATTAAATCAGTTTGAATCACATTAATCATTTTTATCAAACATAACTAAAAAGACTTTTAACATATTGTTTTAAATTAGATAAAATTTAATTAAACAAATAAAAAATGCTTAATTGTTGTGCATTGTGTCTATTAATATTGTATGATCTAAAAATGCACTACGTTTTTATTTAAAAATAATAAGTGCTATAATAATCAATAATTTTTTATTATTTGTGATTGGCTTCACTATTTTAAAATCAAAATTGTTTGTACTTTATAATTTTATTTAGTGTAAACAAGGGGTGAAAAAAATAATCAATATTGTGACAATCAATATTCAATTATTTGCCAGTACAAAATTAGATGTAGGTTAATATATGAGCATTCTGGATTTGAAAGGTGATTCAGTATTAAGTCAAATGGATACATCCCAAGGAACAGGGAAGAGTACGGCAGGATCATTAAGCCATGATTTTAAGGTTGCTTTAGATTTATTGCCGCATTTGGTTTTGGTTATTCAGTCTGGCATAGGTTATTGCAATACGGCTTTAAAGAATTACACAGGCGTAGACTCACAAAATATCCACTATAGCGATCTTATTAAATTTCTACATCCAGAAGATGCTGAACATTTTTATAATATCTGGGCAACAGCTCAAAAGTCTGGCAAAAGATTTGAAAAAGAATGCCGAATTAAAAAACATGATGGTGAATATTTTTGGTTTTTACTGATCGCAGAAAGTCATAAGAATCCGCATAGGAATAATGAGTTTAATTGGACCATCAGCTGTACAAATGTGCATGATCGTGCAGTCAAACTTCGTGAAACAGCAGATTTATTGCGTGCAAACTCTAATATGTTGGATGTGAGTGTCGATTGCATCAAGATCCTTACGCCAGATGGTCGTGTTTCGCATATGAATAAATCTGGCTGCATTGCTTTGCTTGGACAAGAGCATGTTCGTCAATTTGGTATGGATTGGCTGAGTTTATTGCCTCCTGAAATTCGAGAACAAGGTAAAAAAGCGATTAGAAGTGCTGCAAAAGGCAAAAATACACGCTTTGCTGGCAAAAGTATTTCTGGTGAGATGACATTCTATTGGGACAATATGCTTACCCCAGTCATCAATGAAGAGGGTGAAACCACCAGCATTTTATGTGTGTCACGCGATGTTACTCTACAGCGAATTGCAGAAAATAAACTTAAAATTTCCAGTGATTATGATGATCTGACAGGTTTAATGAATCGTCGTGCATTCAAAGCCACCTTAAGACACGCCATTACGCAAGCGAAGAAAAATAAAACCAGTATTGGAATGATGTTTATCGATTTAGATTATTTCAAAAATATCAATGACACATTGGGGCATCCAGCAGGCGATCATCTACTGCGTGTGTTGGCAAAACGTTTAATCAAATGTGCCAATGAAAATACTTTCGTCTCAAGGTTAGGTGGTGATGAGTTTGCAGTCATTGTGACCAATATGACCAGCACTGATGATTTGCAAAACATCATCCAACTCATTTTAAAACAAAATGATGCACCAGTTACCTACTCAGGAAAGTTGATTAACGGCGGTATGAGTATTGGCTGTGCTGTATATCCGAAAGATGCATCAGATGTGTTTGGTTTGATGAAATGTGCAGATACCGCACTGAACGATTTAAAAGATCGTGGGCGCGGTGGGTATCGCATGTATGATAAAAAAATGCTCGCTGAAGCTGAGTTGAAAACCAAGCAACTTGAAACAGCACGAATGATCATTCGTGAAAACAGAATCGAACCTTTTTATCAGCCTAAGGTTCGTTTAGATGATCGTAGCATCATTGGTTTTGAAGCATTATTACGTTGGCGTGATCATTACGATAAAATTCATTTCCCAGGTTCGGTTGTTGAAGCATTTAATGACTATGAATTAGCGACCAAATTTAGTGAAATCATGCATGAAAAAATCTTTACAGATTTATCAAGCTGGATCAAAGATGGTCTTGATGTTGTACCTGTTTCAATCAATGCATCACCTATTGAGTTTATGCGTGACAACTACGCAGAATTACTCATTGCACGATTGAATAAGTTTAATATTCCAGCACATTTGGTTGAAATTGAAATTACGGAACATATTCTTTCAGAACGAGGTTCAGAGTTTGTGATTCGTGCCTTGGAAAAATTAAAGACATTAGGATTACGTATTTCACTGGATGACTTTGGTACTGGCCATTCATCTATGACGCATTTACGGGACTATCCTGTCGATTGTTTAAAAATTGATTATGCCTTTGTTAGCTGTATGAATGAAGAAAATTCAATTAGTTCAATTGTTGAAGGCATTGCAAAACTTGGTCCAATTCTGTCTTTAGATGTGATTGCTGAGGGGATTGAAACAGATCAACAATTGCAAAGCTTAAGAGCTGTAGGATGTGAGTATGGTCAAGGTTTCTTGTTTAGCCGGGCGATTGCAGCCAAATATGCTGAAGAAATGTTGATTAGTAAAGTTGCATAATCCTTCGTTGTGTTTTGTTGCAATGATTTTAGTGCAATGTAGTGTTGCGAAATCGTGGTTGAACTAAATAATTGATCAACTTAGGAATATTTTAAAAAACTGATTACTTTAGGCTATACAAAGGATAAAAATTATTTTAAATAAATTACTTGTAAATTGTTTAATTTATGCGTATTGTAATTTTAATTCAGATTTCTAGTATATAACGATGCAGAACCAGATTGTGAACATCAACGCTTATTATTACTTTTGGCAATTTATGATCTAGTTGCCTGCTTCGTTTCGGGCAACGTTTAGGTTGCCCATCAAAGTTTATACCTGATTGGGCAACCCCAATCAGGTTTTTTTATGCATCTTTTTTAACATTTCGGGAGTATTCACATGAACATTTTTAACGCATCATATTTTAGCAATCATTATTGGTTTTACTTTAGTCAATTTAAAAATCTAGCCATTCGACTCAATACGCTCAAATAAACGATCGGACTGAATAAAATAGTCCAAAGGAAACACCAATGAATGCTTTAAATGTCGCTTTAGAAAATACAAAAAAAACTCAAGAAGTTTGCTTAAGCTTACCAGAGCAATTAAAAGCTCAACTCCCATTATCCGATCAACTTGCACAGCAAATTGCTTCGCATCGTCAAACCATTGAAAATATTTTACAAGCGAAAGATCATCGTTTATTGGTGATTGCTGGTCCATGTTCGATTCATGATCCTGTTGCTGTACTTGAATACGCACAAAAACTCAAACACATTCAAGCGAAGGTTGCAGATCAAATTTTCATTGTCATGCGAACTTACATAGAAAAACCACGTACAACAGTGGGTTGGAAAGGTTTTCTGTATGATCCAGAACTCAACAATTCTGGCAATATGCAATTGGGACTTGAGAAATCCCGTCAGCTTTATTTAGACATTATCGCATTGGGTTTACCTATTTCTTCTGAAATTCTAAATCCTATGGCAACAGGTTATTTCGATGATTTATTGGCTTGGGGCGCTATTGGAGCACGTACCAGCGAATCACAAATCCATCGTGAAATATCAAGTCATATGCCGTATAGCATTGGCTTCAAAAATGGTACAGATGGTTCAATTCAAATTGCCTTGGATGCGATTCAATCTGCTTCAAATCCGCATCAATTCATGGGCATGAGTCAATCAGGTTTACCGTGTATCATTAGTTCAACAGGGAATCCACATCCGCATTTGATTCTACGCGGTGCAAATCATGGTCCAAACTACCAGTTAAGCGAAATTGAGAAAATCAAAGCCAAAAACAATGGCAAGCTTCCAGCTTTAGTCATTGATTGCAGTCATGGAAATAGCCATAAAGATCCACTCAAACAACCTGAAGTGTTAAAGCAGATTATTGAAGAACGTCATTTAACCAATGTTCGCGGTATCATGCTTGAGAGCTTCTTGGTTGACGGTCAGCAAAAAATATGTGACCACATGACTTATGGACAGTCTGTGACAGATGGATGCTTAGGTTGGGATAAAACGCAGAATCTTTTCATTGAAGTTGCTGAAATGTTGAATGAACAACTCAAAATTAAGCGTAGTGCTTAAAAGTCTGGGATGTTTAAGCAGAAAATTTAATTTGATTCTTTAAGATCAAGCACCACCGTGTGCTTTTTCTTTTTTTAACGGCAGGTATTGTTTTTTATCTGATTGTCGAAATTAAAAGCGCACAAAACGGTAATAAATCACACATCTATAAAATAATAAGTAGTAGTATTAATTTTAAAATTTGAGCTATTACACAAATTTATGCATTATTGAAATTATAAACAACTTAATGATAACACAAGCTTTTATTCATAAATAATCATGATGTTATCGCATATTAAAGCAATTAAACGGGGTTCACTTCTATGTATACAGCTGATTTATTAAATGAAGCTCGTAATTACATGTTTCGCTTACTGAAGACTGTATTTGATAATGGCGGATCGGATTTATTCATTACTTCCGAATTTCCACCAAGTATGAAACATCAAGGTTTAATGAAACCACTCAGTTCACAACCGTTAACTGCAGATAAAACAAAATTATTTGCATATAGCATTATGAATGAGAAACAACGTGGCGAATTTGAACGTGATATGGAGTGTAATTTCGCAATAAGCGTACCCGAAGTTTCACGCTTTCGTGTCAATATTTTTCAACAGCAACTGAACGTAGGGATGGTGATTCGTACCATCACTTCTGAAATTCCAAATTTTGAAAAATTAAAGCTACCTCAATCGATTAAAAAAGTGATCATGGAAAAACGTGGTCTAGTACTGGTCGTGGGAGGGACAGGTTCTGGTAAATCAACCTCTTTAGCTGCCATGATCGACCACCGCAATGAAAGCTCAGCAGGGCATATTATTACCGTTGAAGACCCTGTTGAGTATGTGCATAAGCATAAAAAATCCATGATTACCCATCGTGAAGTGGGTGTGGATTGTCACAATTGGCACAATGCTTTAAAAAACACACTTCGACAAGCCCCAGATGTCATTCTGATTGGTGAGATTCGAGACACTGAAACCATGGAACATGCGATTGCCTTTGCTGAGACAGGACATTTATGTTTAGGTACGCTGCACTCTAACAATGCCAACCAAACACTTGACCGTATTATTAACTTTTTCCCAGAAGAACGTCGTAATCAATTATTGATGGATTTATCATCCAATATGAAAGCGATTATTTCTCAACGTTTGGTGAGAACTGAAGATGGAAAAGGGCGTCGTGCTGCAGTTGAGATCATGCTCAACACGCCATTAATTTCAGACATGATTTTAAAAGGAAATTTTCACGAGCTAAAAGAGATTATGGGTAAATCTCGCGAACTGGGAATGCAAACCTTCGACCAAGCGCTTTTTGATTTATATGATGAAGGCGCCATTGGCTATGATGAGGCAATCCGAAATGCGGATTCGGCAAACGAATTGCGTCTACAAATTAAACTGAAAAGTAAACGAGGTGAAGGCAACTCTGCACCAAGTGCAATGAATTTAAATATGCAACATGATGAAAGTGAATAAAAATTAAAAAACTATTAAAAAAATCAGCCAAAAGGCTGATTTTTTATGGTGACTTAAAAATTATAAACCTGCTTCATAGTCAGCGCTTGAAAGTAGTTTTTCAACGTCTGCAATATTGTTTGGTTTAATCTTATAGATCCAACCTTTACCATAAGGGTCATCATTGACAAAATCAGGATCATCTTCAAGGTTTAGGTTGATTTCAACCACTTCGCCAGAAACTGGTGCATGAATATCTGATGCTGTTTTTACTGATTCAACGACACCAGCTTGCTCACCAGCTGTTAATTGGCGACCAACTTCTGGTGCTTCGACATAAACCAAGTCACCTAAAGCATCTTGGGCATGATCAGAAATTCCGGTCACAACCAGATCACCTTCAATTTTCACCCATTCATGGGTAGCAGCATACTTCAAATCTGAAGGATGATTCATGAGGACTCCTTGTTACTCAACAATGTTTTTGTGAGTTATACATGTTTTTTTTATAAAACGAAAGTTTTACACACTTTATAAATATGGATCTTTGCGCCAACTACTTGGGCTACGTCCGCTCCAACGTTTAAAGGCGCGACTAAAATTGGCAACATCAGAATAACCAAGCTCGTCGGTGATTTGTTCGAGGGTATAATCTGTACGTGACAATAAAGATGTCGCGTGTCGATAACGAACTTCATCCACAATCGTTGAAAATGAAGTGCCTTCAGCAGCTAATTGACGTTTTAAGGTGCGGTCAGACATATGTAGGCGATCAGCCACATGTTCAATGCTTAGATAATGTTGTTCAGAATGCGTCAAAATATCACGGACACGCATGGATATACGGCGTCGTTCACCCAGTTCAGACAGCTCTGCTTCACATTGATTAATGGCGATTTGACTGGCAATCGGGTCAGCATTGACCATTTTTAAGCCTAAATACTTTTTATCAAAACACGCCAAAAAATGCGGTTGATCAAAACGAATATTGTTGAGTTTATTCATTTTTAATAAGTATTTATCAAAGCCTTCAGGTTTGGGAAAATCAAAATCAATATCACCGTGCAGATCTTCAATACCTGTTAATGCTTTGGCCATTGTGATCACACCAAAGGTAAGCGCCATCACAATTTCGGTGCGCAGAGGTTCAATGTCAATATCACATTGCAATTGCAAAGACACTTGCTCTGTAAAAGTCGAAAAATGAAACTGTAGAAATGGCATGCGAAGCTGTATAAAACGATTTGCAAGTACCAGTGCATCAGTAATTTCATTGGCGGTCATAATGGCATAGCCAATAAAACCATGAATTGAAATTCGCATCTGATTACCTAGGTGATAACCCAAGGTACTTTCACCAGTCATTTTTCGTGCCAAAATGATCATTTCATTGGCGACATGCAGAGGGATACGAAAATCAGGATCAGCGAGCTGCTCATTCGTATAATTAAAAGGGGTAAATAAAGATTCAGCGCTGTAGCCCCAACGGGAAACTACATCTAAAAGTAACAGGCCGTAAACGCCTGGTATACCTGAATCTTGACGAGGAGTGACAGTTTTCATTTGCGATCCGTGCTGTTCACAATTTTTCTAATAATGTTATTTAACTAGGTAATTTAAAAAACATAGTGACATAAAATCGCATGAAAATCATTTTAAATTGTAGGACAAAGCTTAGCTTTGTCCATGACCTAAATTGGATTTCATCACTAAAATTTTATTGGTTGCGAGCAATAAAACATCACCATCTTGGTTACGAGCTTGTGAGACATAAGTCACAATACCACGATCTGATTTGGTAATTGAAGGGGTAATGGCAACAATTTCAATTTCGATATGTATACGATCACCAACATTGGCAGGGCGTGTCCAACGTAGACTAGATTCTGTTGCAATTAAACCATTGGCAATTGGAAAGCATTCGGTGAGTAAACGCATAGTCACCGCTGAAGTATGCCAAGCGCTAGCAACAATTTTTTTAAAAACAGGATGTGTTTGAGTGGCTTCAGCATCGATATGAAAAACTTGAGGATCATATTTGTGTGCAAATTCTTCAACTTCTGCCAAAGTCATTTCGTATTCACGACTTTTAAATTGATCCCCAACTTTTAAATCTTCTAGATAAAGCATGTTACTCAGGTTCCTTGTTGTGTTCTTGCTCTTGCAATTTTTGTTCCACCAGGAATCCACCTGTTTGTCTTTGCCAAAGTTGTGCATAGATACCATTTTGAGCAATCAACTCGTCATGCGTACCTTGTTCAGCAATATTCCCTTGATCCAAAACAATCAGACGATCCATTTGAGCAATTGTAGATAAACGATGCGCAATTGCAATCACTGTCTTATTTTTCATTAAATCATCTAAACTCGATTGAATCGCTGCTTCAACTTCCGAGTCAAGTGCACTGGTGGCTTCATCAAGCACCAAAATAGGTGCATCTTTTAAAAAGACCCGTGCAATGGCAATACGCTGACGTTGTCCACCTGAGAGTTTTACCCCACGTTCGCCTACGTAAGCGTCATAGCCAATGCGACCTCTTAAATCAGTGAGACTCGGAATAAAGTCTTCAGCTTTGGCTTTTCGAACAGCTTCAAACATCTCTTCATCTGAAGCCTCTGGTCGACCATATTTGATATTTTCAGCGACAGTACGATGAAGAAGAGAGGTATCTTGGGTCACGAGTGCAATATTTTTTCTTAAACTGTCTTGGGTTATATCTTCAATATTTTGACCGTCAATTAAAATTTTGCCTTGATTGAGCGAATAGAAATGCAATAAAAGCTGAATTAATGTCGATTTTCCTGCACCTGAACGTCCAACAATGCCAATCTTTTCACCAGGATGTATGGTTAAATTCAAGTTTGAAATTACGTTCTTATCATTATAAGCAAAACTCACCTGATCAAATTTGATTTCACCATGTTTGATCTGTAATGGTTTGGCATCTGGTTTATCTTGTATCTTAATCGGTTTGCCCATGGTCACCATACCATCTTGAATCGTTCCGATATTTTCAAATAAAGCAGAGGTTTGCCACATCATAAACTCTGCCATGCTATTGAGTTTTAAAATCATGGCAGTTGTCGCAGCAATCACACCAATATTGGCCTGACCCTGAAGCCATAACCAAACCGCGGTGCCTAAAACACCAAAAAATAAAATGGCTGTGAGTAAATTAATGCAAATATTGTATAAAGACGCCAAACGCATTTGTTTAAATACAGTGACCATAAACAATTGCATCGATTCTTTGGCATATTGGCTTTCACGACCTGCGTGGGCAAATAGCTTTACGGTTTGAATATTGGTATAGGCATCCGTTACACGGCCCGTCATGACAGAGCGTGCATCGGCCTGATCTTTAGAAATTCGCCCTAAATGCGGAATAAAGAAACAAGCAGCGCCAATAAACAATCCTAACCACACTAATAAAGGAATCAGCAGAATAGGTGAGACTTGAGCCATCACTACGCTGATGGTAATGAAATAGATCAAAACATACGTGAGCATATCGCCCAAAATGACCCAAAATTCACGCACCGAAAGTGCTGTCTGCATGACTTTTGCAGATAATCGACCGGCAAAGTCATTATGAAAAAAATCTAAGCCTTGTAGTAACAGTAAATTGTGAAAACGCCAACGAAGACGCATTGGAAAACTACTAAATAAAATCTGGTGGCGAATAACGGTTTGTAAATTGGCAAATAAAATATTAGCCAATAATACTGCACTTAAGACCATTAAATGTGTTCGATGATTGCTTAAAAACGTTTCTGGGGTCGATGTTGTTAGCCAATCGACCAAATGCCCAATTTGGGAAAAGAAAATGGCTTCAAAACTTGCAGTCAGTGCGGAGAAGATCACCAATAAGAGTAAATAGCGTTTAACGCCTGAAGCAGCGTCCCAAACAAATGGAAAAAAAGTTTTCGGTAAGGGTTCATTCAAGTTTTTTTCTGGATAAGGATCAACTCGTTTTTCGAACCATTGCAGCATTTTCATTCTCATTTAAACATTTTATCTCTGGCTTAAGTTTACTGTGAATTGTGCTATGCGCAAATCTATATCGTCATCATTGATACAATTATCATTTTTACTCCAAAGCATTTCCCAAAATTCATCATCGTTATAGCTTTCATTTAAACTCATTTTTAGTGATTTTTATGCTCAAATAAAAAAGGGATAAATAAATTTATCCCTTTAATTTACTTTTAGACTATGAATAAAAACTGACGATAAATAATCTTTAACTCAATGTTTTTACACAGCTAAATGTTTAGATTGATTACTCTGCAACTTCAACCGTTAAACCATAATTGAATACTTCGCTTTGTGGCTTTTTGGTGTTGTCAGCATTGGCTTCAGGATAGCTTGTAGAAATCAAGTAAATCCCCGAATTTTCAAACTTAACTTCAAATTCACCTTTAGCATTGGTTTTAACATGCGGTTGTTCACGTTTAGCGCTCACATCGTAGCTGCTTGCACCTTTAAATACGTCAACTTCAAGATCTTTTACCGCTTTACCATTGTAAAGCACTTGGCCTTTAAGTGATTCACCTGCATAAAGTTCATTAGGATGAGTGATCAGCTTTACTTCGAAGCCTTTATTGGTTACAGCAGGAATAGCGGATGGTTTTGCTTTAGTCACAAAGCTTTCAGCAATAATATGGCTTTTGACTTCAAATGTTTTAGCATTTGCTGGCACTTGATCCGCTGCAATCACACGTGGTGGTTGAGCTGGTTTGGTGGCTACTTGTGCAGCAGCTTGAGCTTTTTGTTCTGGTTTTGGTTCAGGTTTGGCTGCTGCATTAGCAGCAGGCGCACGTACTGGGCGAACACGTAACCAATGACCGTCTACCAATGCATATTTGCTGCTGTTGCCTACAGCATCGACAGTGCGAATACGATATGTCCCTTCTTTTGGTAGATCAAATTCAGCGACGTTAAAACGCTTCAACGTTGCCGCTGGATTAACTGCTTTTTGCGTGCCATCTGGTTCAGTGATTAAATAGGTTGTTTTAAAGTTCATGCTTGGAACAAAGAACTTTTCAATGGTCATTGCACTTTGGAAACTCACATTTTGAGATGCTTTAGTATCGAACACTTCTGGCAAAACGAAAGGGCTGATGGTGTGAGCTGATGAAATTACAGGTAATGACGACAATAAAGCAATTTTTAGCCAGTTATTCATAATTTATACATCCAATTAAAGTGAAATCATATGTGTTAAATAATTTTGACTAATTTACTTGATAACAACTATCATTATCAATATTATCTACAAAAATATTTTGGAGTATCAGTGGTGTCTACGACTGTTAAAAATTTCTATCCTTTACGTGCTGTATCTCGTCTTACACCTTTAGTGATGGCAATTGCACTGATCTCTCCATTCAGTGCACATGCAACTGAAGCTCAAAGTGCAAATCAGCTTGATCAAGCACAACTTCAAAGCCATCAATTCCATCAAGATCATGTACTGGGTACATCTTTAGATGTGGTGATCACAGGCGTTTCAAAACAACAAGCAAAAACTGCCTATAAAGCCATTGAATCAGAAATTGCACGTTTAGATAAAATTCTTTCCACTTGGCGTGATGACAGTGAAATCAGTCAACTGAATCGTGAGAAAAATATTCAAGCATCACCAGAACTTTTTGAAGTGATAGCTGCATGTGAAACGATGCGTCATCAAACCTGCGGTGCTTTTGATGCACGTTTAGGACAACTGATTGCACTCTGGGAAAAATCTCAAGGCATTCAAAAGCTGGATCAAAACACACGTGCTCAAGTAATTGCACAGCTTGATCAAAATAGTGTGTCTTTAGACCAAGACAGCAAAACCATTGCCATAGATTCAGCAGTGAAATTTGCACCTGATGCTTATGCCAAAGGTTATATCATTGACCGTGCACTTGCAGTCGCACGTGAAAAAGTTCCTGCAATTCAAGGACTGTTAGTTGATATTGGTGGTGATATGCGTGTTTGGGGCCAAGCACCCAACAAACAAAATCAAACAGCAGATCAACAAGGTTGGAGTATTGGGGTGCAAAGCGCATTTAATCATTTTGACAATGTCGCACCAGATCAAGTACTTAATCTAAAAGATCAAGCCATTGCCTTTAGTGGTAAAGGTTATCGTAACTTAGCAGGTCAATCACATCTACTTGATCCTAAAACAGGTGCACCTTTACAACAAGTCGAGCAATGTGTTGTTGTGGGTCAATGTGCGGCACAAGCAGATGCTTTGGCAACAGCTTTAGCTGCAATGACACCATCTGAAGGTCTAGAACTGATTGATGCTTTAGTGGGTTATGAATCTAAACTCACTACTGCCGATGGACAAGTATTCCAAAGTAACGGTTGGAACAATCTAGTTCATACACAATCACAAGCAGATATGCTGAATATTGCAAGTTCAAGTTCAGCAAAATGGCCAGCAGGTTATCAAGCAGTGCTTGATCTGAATATTCCAAAACTGGACGTTGAAAAATATCGTGCACCTTATGTGGTTGTTTGGGTCACAGATAAAGATAAGAAAATTGTCCGAACCCTTGCAGTTTGGGGTAAAGATGAAAAATGGATTAACACCAACTATGTATGGTGGAGACGTTACGGCCGTCAAATGACCAGCTTAGATGCCGTAGCAAAACCATCTCGCCAACCAGGTAATTATAAACTGGCTTGGGATGGTAAAGATGATCATGGAAAACCAGTCGCAGCAGGTCAATATCAAGTTCATATTGAAACCGCACGTGAACATGGTGATCACTCATATCAAACCATTAATCTTGATGTAAAAGCTAAACCTTCTGCACAAACTTTGGCTGCACAAAAAGAAATTGGCACACTGAAACTTAACTTCCAAAAAGTGAATTAATGTTATTAATTCCTACTGAGATTTAACTGTGTATCAACGTCGAGACTTTTACCGCCATGCACGTTATGTGCATGGCTGGCTTTCAGCTTTTGCTTTTCTCATTTTAGTATTTTTTTCGGCAACAGGTTTGACGCTCAATCATCCCGAATGGTTTGAACCTGCTAAAGAAGAAAGCACCACTACGATTCAACTTCCTGCTCAATTGATCAAAACAATTGAGAATAAAGAAAACCCAAGTGACGATATCCTCAATTATGTGCGTCAAAAACAAGATTTAGTCGGGCGTTTTAAGAGCAGTGAAGTGCTGGATGGAGAGGTGATGATCCATCTTGAAAGCCCTGCAGGATCGAGTGATGTCTGGGTCATGTTGGATACGGGTGAGGCTGAAATTACGCAAAAACCTGCCTCTACAGTATCATTGCTGAATGAATTGCATCGTGGCAAAAATGCAAGTGTCTCTTGGAGTTTACTCATCGACATTTCTGCGATTGTGATTTTACTGTTATCCATTGCAGGTTATATTTTATTCTTAAGCATTAAAACCCGTTTAGTCACTCATTTGACATTGACGGCTGTGAGTATTGCCTTACTCATTTGGCTGATGTTTTTGGCCATTTAAAGAGTATTGAACATGACTCAAGCTGCGACATATATTCTGATTTTTCTCGCCATTTTGCTTTTTGTGCATGTGTTTTGGATTGCTTACTTAAAAATAAGCGAAATGAAACAACGAAAGCAGGTGGCTCTCAGTACAATCAAAACAGAATATTTACTGATTTATGCCAGCCAATCTGGCAATGCAAAGCATTTTGCAAACCAAACTTTCGATCAATTACAGCAACATCATATTGCTGTGCACATTTTCGATATTCAGAATGTTCAAACACAGCATTTATTGGATGCAAATAACATTCTATTTTTTGCCAGTACCTATGGTGAGGGTGATGCACCGGATACTGCACGTGGGTTTGTACACAACATCATGTCTAAATCGATCAATCTCGCGGATAAAAAGTTTGCAATTTTGGCACTCGGTGATCGTCATTATGCAAACTATTGTCAATTTGGGCAGCAGTTGAATCAATGGCTGATCAATCAACAGGCAATGCCATTATTTGAAATGGTCTGTGTCAATGATTTAAATAAAGATGATTTGGCGCGTTGGTCACAACAACTTGCATTGCATACTCAAGTTCAATTGGCTACTTATCAAGATCGGTCTCGTTCTGCATGGCAACATGTGCAACTGATTGAACGTGAATTACTGAATGCAGGCAGTCAAGGATTGGCACTTTATCGCGTCCGATTATCTGTCAATGATAAATTACATTGGCAGTCAGGGGATATTGTTGAAGTTCAGTGTGCAAATTCAACTGAGCAACTTCATGCGTTTCAAACACAATTTCCTGAATGTACTGCTGAAGATTTAGTGCATTTAACAACCAAGAATTTGTTGAATATTCCAGAAAGAAAGGCAAATGAATCATTTTCACAATGGTTAACAGAAATTCCTACCTTAGGTATTCGTGAATATTCTGTCGCGAGCATTCCAGCGCAAGGTTATATCGAACTGGTCATTCGTCAACATATGACTGATGGTGAGTTAGGACTAGGTTCAGGTTGGATGACAGCACATTCAAAATTGAGTGAGAAGATTCAAATCCGAATCCGTAATAATGCTTCTTTTCATATTCCTGATATAGCTGTGCCGCTGATTTTAATTGGAAATGGTTCAGGTATTGCAGGCTTATTATCTCATTTGTATCAACGTGAAAAATTGAATCATCATCAAAATTGGTTGATTTTTGGCGAGCGTCAACAGCAATTTGATTATCTCTATTCAAATGAACTTGCAAGATGGCAAGCAAGTGCTCATTTGCCTGAACTTGATTTGGTGTTTTCTCGTGATGGTCATCAGGATAAATATGTGAAAGATCGTATACACACTAAAGCTGAACAATTTAAAACATGGATTTCACAAGGCGCTATCATCTGTGTCTGTGGTAGTTTAAATAGCATGGCGAAAGATGTTGATCAAACCTTATATGAGATTTTAGGTGAACAGGTCATGATGGATTTGATTCAATCTAGACGCTATTTACGTGATGTGTATTAAATCATATTTGTACTGCGTTCATAAAAACCCAATGTCATCATTGGGTTTTTTAATCATGATATGATTGTTAAGAAAAAGCAGGCGCTCAATACGATCAAATCTAAGTGCTTATTTAACAATCTTTACTGCATAAACGCTGAATGTTAAACAGCAAAATTCCGTAATCCCTTTACTTATTTTGCTTTTATCTTGAAAATTTTATGCTAATAAGCATACTCTGTGGTAATTCATTGGAGAAAAAATATGAAATGGAGTGATTTATCAGACGTGAGCTGCCCAATTGCACGTAGTTTATCTATTTTAGGCGATCGTTGGACTTTGCTCATTATTCGTAATGCATTTATGCATACTTCTCGTTTTGATGAATTCCAAAATCAACTGGGTATGACACGTCATCTTCTGGCTGAACGTTTAAATCGCTTGGTAGAGCATAAAATTCTTGAAAAAAAACCTTATCAAGTAGCGCCACCCAGATATGAATATAAGCTAACAGAACGCGGTCTTGCTTTATATCCAATTTTGCTCACATTCACCAAATGGGGCAATGACTGGATGAATGAAGATGAAAATTATCCAGTGGTGAGATATGTTCACAAAAGTTGTGGTCATGAAGCTGGATTGGTCATGACATGTCAATGTTGTGGTGAACCTTTAACAAGAGCAAACACATCTACTCGTTTAGCTTAAAATAGAGGTGAATGACGAGTCATCTTTTTTTGTTTTATAAGTTCTAAAAAGGAACTTAATATGGGTTTTGAAATATTAAATTTGATTAAATAATTTTTTTAGGCAGTTTCAATGAGCATGAATAAAAATAACGTACCAGTACATTTCTTAGGAAAAGTAACTGGAGTGATTTTCATGTTAATCATTACATTAACAATGACAATCGCAGGTATCGTAGCGCTCAGTGAAGCAAAAGGGCGCTTTATGTTGCCGTTTACCAGTGAAAATGCCACGGAGCAAATGCAAAAACAACTCGATCAGGTTGAACAAGACCCTACGCTTGAAAATATGAAACCCTTTGGTATGGAACTGTGGGGATTGTCAAAAATGACAGAGCCATCGCGATTTACTGAATCTAAATTATTACAACATGGTGTCTATTACACCACCATGTCGACTTGTAACAAAATATTAATGTTGATCCACGTCTTGTTAGGAAGCTTTTGTATGCTTTTAGGTTCCTTTCAATTTTGGCCTTCTTTTCGTAAAAAGCATATGAAAGTGCACCGAACCATTGGTGCGATTTATCTAATATCTGTTCCCATTGCTGTAGTGACTTCATTACTTTATTTGGCCAACACAGCACCGCATCATATTTATGATCACTTGGTTGCTTGGATTGCACTTTGGGTTTTTGGCATTTTATCTTTAGTGTCTATTTCTATGGCGGTACTCGCGCTCAAGAAAAAAAGAATTTTTGAACATCAAGCTTGGATGGCAGCATCATTTGCATGTCTTATGGTTGCGCCAATGCTACGTTGGGATTGGGCTTTATTGGCAATTATATTTCCTGAAATTGACCAAGAAACGCTGAATCTTGTGACGATGGGCATTATGTTACCTGAAACGATCTTGATTGGTTATGGATTGATTGTGATTAACCGCCAATATTTACGTCCAATGAAGCAGCGTAAACCACATGCATTTGCTGAACGTGCAGTACAGAAATTCCATACATTACAGCCTGTTTTATATGTTTTAGCTTTCTGTAGTATTGCAGCGAATTTTTATTATTTTTCTCTTAATAATGGTTTAGCAGGACTGAGTTTTGCTGAAAAATTACTGCCAACAGCTTTGATTCAGCGTGAACATACACTTTTAAGTTCATCATCACTTTTAAATGTGTCTCTTGTTCTATGTACGGGTACCGCTTTACTCCTCGGTTTGTATATTTTCAATCATTTACTTAAAAAATCAGCTCAAAATTCATTAACGAGACAAGAGATTGCTTTGAGTCAAATTTTGGCTATTTTTGCTGGTATTGCAGGCGTTATAGCTGTGTATTTAGGCTGGAATATTGGCCTTGCGCCACAAAATTTAATTTTTTCAGGTGGCACCATGTATAGCGTTTATGGTGCTTTGATTTTCATCTTTGCGATCGCTTTTTTAATGGCGACGCACCGTCAGAATGTTGCTTATATGAAAGAGACTTTAGTCTTTTTGATGAGCTTATTGCCTTTTACAAGCATATTTTTATTGACACTCTTTATCCTGAGTTTTTTTCATCTTCCACCTGATTATCTCGATGCAGGACAAGGATTCGTGATCCCTGTTGGTTTTAGTACTGCCTTACTTTTTCTTGCCTTTAGCTATGTGATTTTTGGACAAGCCACACGCGAATATAACTAAATTAAATTGATTGGAGTCTCCCACATGTTACAACCAGAATTATTTGCCCATTCCGATGATGTAGAACTTGCAATTTACACATGGGGTGAAAAACCCACTGCGGAGCATCCTAAAGAAGTCTTGGTCTTTGCTCATGGTTATCCAGATCGTGCTATTTTTTGGGAAAAGATTGCCCAAGCGCTAAAAGATGATTTTTATGTCGTGGCTTTTGATATGCGTGGCTGTGGTGAATCAACCCATATTCAAGGGTATAAACATTATAAATTCAATGAATTGTTAAAAGACTTATTTGCTGTGATTGATGCTGTGAGTCCAAATCAAAAAGTTCATCTTATTGGGCATGATTGGGGCGGAATTTATGGTTGGAATGCGATTCGTGATGCTGAAGGTGCAAAGCGTATTGCCTCGTTTACAACAATGGCGCCTAGTTTGGAACAAGTGGGCGTTTATTTAAAAAGTCGATTATTCAAACCCACACCAACTAATTTATGGCAATTGTTCAATCAATTGGCTCGAAATAGTCTAATGACATTCTTCTCTATGCCCATTTTACCTGAACTGATGTGGCGCATTGGATTAGGTGCTTGGTTGATGAAAACCTTAGTCACCAAAGGTGAAAGAAATGTCATCTATCATAAAAATGAGGGCTTAGAGGGAGATGCCATTCGTTATTTAGGTATTTATCGCGCCAATCTTTTACAACGCGTTTTGACCGCAAAAGTTGTTCAAACAGATGTACCTGTACATACACTCATTGCCGTCAGAGATCCCTTCTTACCGCCTCGTTTATTTGCAGATACATCTAAGTGGGCAACACAGCATTCAGAATCCTTTGTGAATGCTTCTCATTGGGCACCATTAAGCTGTCCAAATCAAGTTGCTGAAACGATTCATCGTTTTACAACATCTTTACAACCAAATCAATAAAGGGAGTTTTACAAGACAAATATCTTTTTGCTTTGAACAAAAGAAGTTGATAAAGAATCTAAATCAGATAGGAAATAAAAATGAATCAATATCTAGGAATGTATCAAAAAATTGGCGCTGAAAAATTTACTGAAATGGTCTGCCAAATGGCACCATATTTCAGCACCGTGAATCCATCCATTACCATGCTTGAGCCAGGTTTTGTTTCTGTCGAAATTCCATTTCGTAAAGAAGTGACCAACCATTTAGGTACCATGCATGCCATTGCATTATGTAATGCGGCAGAATTAGCTGGTGGGATGATGACGGATGTCTCTATTCCAGAGGGCGCTCGCTGGATTCCAAAAGGGATGCAAGTTCAATATCTAGCAAAGGCTAAAACTGATGTGGTTGCCGTTGCAGATGGACGAAATATCGATTGGACACAGCCAGGCGACATTCAAGTTCCTGTGAGTATTAAAGATACAGGGGGAACTGAAGTTTTTACTGCGAATATTATGATGAATGTTAAGCATGATTGAGTTAGGGTGTGTTGACATGTCATCTATGAGTTGTGGTTTTAGCCATAACTCTTTGGGATAAAAACATCTGTGAAATGTCAACAACCTTAGATGTACACTTAAAAAGTGAGAAGATTATTTCTCACTTTTTAAAAAGCATTTTAATTAAATTTTGATACTAAGTCCTAAAATTTAACTTAGAAATGAAGCCAAAAAAAACGTATAATATTATTAAAAACAATATTTTATATAAATTAATTTACGAATCATATTGAAGGTGCTGATCACTAAGCATTGATAATACCTGTAATGCCCGTCACAATCATATCAATCGCAATTGTACCAATCAGTAGCGCCGAAATACGCCCTACGATATCTACATACAAATCAATATAATTGGAATTTTTACGCTGCAAATTATCATGTAAATATTTCATTAAAATCAGTAAACTACATGTTAGAAATAACGTGAAAAAAATCACCAAAATGGTTTCTAATAAATTCAGTTTAATACCTGTAATGACGGCGGCAGATACCGTACCTGGTCCAATCATAAAGGGCATGGCAATCGTACCTGCCAAATGATTGGGAGCACCACGTGTTACACCAATCGTTTCAGCACCTTCAAACACATAACGATAGCCAATCACCAAAAAGATAATGCCACCAAAAATCTGAAATGATTCAAAACGGACATGCAGTATTTCATTAAAAAAGGCTTGACCAGTTTTTGCAAAAATGATGAAGACAATAAAACTGATTAGGCTTCCTTGAATCAACGCCATATTAAAGATTTTGGCATCAGAATTCCGAATAATGCCAAGCATATAAATACTCATCAAAAAGGGATTGAGGAGTGAGAAAAACAACGCAAATGCATGCAAACTTTCTGACATGAATTACATCCTTGGCAAAATCTAAATTAATTTTCACGGTCTGGAAATAAAGGGCGTTTTCCCGGACTAATACGGTTAATATGTAAATACATCATGTGACGTTCATATTTATCTAAAATGTCATTAATGACTTGTTCTTTGCTATAACCGACCAAATCATTGCCTTGAGATCCTTCAAATAAATAACTTTCCAGACGATAATAATGGCGTTTAGCACTTTTACCACGGGTACTAAACTGGGGCATTGCATAACGAACTGGCCAAATGGCATAGACAAAGTTTTCTTCTTCGCCTAAATCAATCTGTAAATCGAGATGGTAAAGTCCATGATCGTCATCATCTAGTTCTCTTTCATTAACAGCGACAATAATACCTTTACGATTAAGCTCCTCCGCAACTTCCTGCATTGCTGGTTTACACACTTCATTCAGCATTTTTCTAGTTTGTGCAAGACTTGGATGCAACATCACGCGACTGAGTCGATTTTTCCAGTTGAGAATATCCACATTACCTACCACAGGTGCAGCATTTAAACTGGTACTGGCTTGTCTGAAATCTTCAAGTCGAAGCGATTTAAATAAGCCAGCCATGACAAAGAAAATCACAAAACTAAAAGGTAATCCCATAATAATGGTGGTGTTTTGTAGTGCTGTAACACCATTGGCCATGAGCATTGCAAGGGTGAGTAAACCAATTGCAATTGCCCAAAAAACACTGAGCCAACGCGGGGAGTCGTGTTCAATATTGCTGAATTTGGTGGTGAAATTACCTAAAACCAATGCACCAGAATCCGCAGAAGTCACATAGAACAACAGCCCTGTAATAGTGGCAACGCCTGCAACGAAGCTAAAACCTGGATATTGTGCAAGCAGATCGTAAAAACCATGGGCTGGGTTATGCATCACGGTGTCAGCAAGTGCAGTATTGCCTTCAAAAATCACACTGTATAAAGCACTATTTCCAAATATAGACAACCAAGTTAAAGTAAATAACAGTGGAATAATCAATGTGCCTGCTACAAATTCACGAATAGTACGACCTCGAGAGATACGCGCAAGGAATAAGCCGACAAATGGCGACCAAGCAATCCACCATGCCCAGAAGAAAAGTGTCCAACTGTTCATCCATTCTTTGGGTTGTTCAAATGGAAAACTGGTGAGCGATAACTTTGGAAATTGACTAATATAATCACCAAAATTTTGTATTAAAGCGGCCAGTAAAAATTCAGTATTTCCAACCAATAAAATAAACAGTAACAGTGCTATCGAAACATAAATATTAATCTCAGAAAGTACCCGAATACCTTTATTGACACCTGCAGTGACTGAAATCACTGTAATCACGACGGCTACAGCAATTAAAGCCGCTTGGATCCATAAATTTTCAGGTAAGTCGAATAGGACATGTAAGCCATAATTCAGCTGTACAACCCCAATACCACAGGTTGTAGCAATACCAAAAATTGTACCGAGAACAGCAGCTGTATCGACTGTATGTCCAATCGGACCGTCAATCTTTTTACCAAAAATCGGATAAAGTGCAGAACGGATGGTTAGAGGCAAGTTATAGCGATAACTAAAATACCCTAAAGCGACGCCAATCAAGGCATACATACTCCAACCTGTTAATCCGTAATGGAATAGCGTCCACACCATAGATTGACGAGCAGCCTCAAAGGTTTGAGCATCACCGACAGGAGGTGCCATATAGTGTGACAAAGGTTCGGCGACCGAGAAAAACATTAAGTCGATGCCAATGCCTGCAGAAAACAGCATAGCTGACCAACTGAGCAGACTGAATTCAGGTTTAGAATGTTTAGGACCTAATTTAATTTCGCCATAACGAGAACAAGCAATAAAAACAATAAAGACAAAATACAAAGTTGCAGCCAGCAAGTAATACCAACTGAAAGTTGAGCTGACCCAATTCAAGATCGTAACAATCACTTGATTCGATTGTTCATTAAATAAAATAGTGACTATTGAAAAAAGTAAAATTAATGTGGCGGAAAAATAAAAGACCACATGATTCAAACTATCTTTTTGTTGTTCAATTTTTTTATCCATATGCGAACACCATTTTCATTTTTAGAAAGAGTGATCTACAGCGCAGTGTGATTCGATATGACACTGATTAGACAAATATGGCTTTGCTGATTATTAAAACAAAGCTTATTACAAACAATTGCAAATCCAAAACAAACTGCGCTGTACATCAAGGATGAACTAGTACTATAATTTTTGTTAATTGAACGTTCAATTAAAAAAACGTTTGTTAAATGTTAACCAAATTTTAATCTACATCTGAAGGATGTAGATCACACGATGTTTTTTGTTTCAGGTTCTTTCAGGTGTAGTTATGCCAAAAGTGGGTATGCAACCAATCCGACGTCAACAGTTAATTGAGGCGACGCTTTCTGCAGTTAATGAGTTGGGTTTTGCCGAAACATCGATTCAACAAATTGCACAAAGAGCAGGGGTTTCGACAGGGATTATTAGCCATTATTTCAAAGGTAAAAATGGCTTAATTGAAGCGACCATGCGTTATTTGCTTCAACAGTTAGCTCAATCCCTGACAGATAAACAAGCTGAAGTTGGTAATGATCCTGAACAAAGACTGATGGCGATTGTGCAAGCAAATTTTGCAGCGTCTCAGACAAATCAGGCGGCTATGAAAGTATGGCTGGCTTTTTGGGCCAATAGTTTACATCAACCTGAATTACATCGTTTACAACAGATTAATCATCATCGTTTGCATTCCAATATTAAATTTGAATTTTTAAAGGTATTTGATGCAAAGCGTGCAGAAAAAGCAGCACAAGGTTTAGCGGCTTTGATTGATGGCTTTTGGTTAAGAGGCGCTTTGATGAATGAAGAAATGAATCTGTCTATTCCGATTGAAATTTGCCAACAATTCATTCGGAATCAATTCGAATAAAACAAATTATGCGAGGGAAAAACATTGACTACTTCTAACTTATTAAGACCTTATATTCATGGTCAATACGTCGATGCTACATCCAATAGCACTTTTCAAACCATTAATCCTGCGACAGGTGAGGTTTTAGCTGAACTACAAAGCTGTGCTGAACATGATATTGATCGTGCTGTAATTTCAGCACAACAAGGTCAAAAAATTTGGGCGGCCATGACGGCGATTCAACGCTCGCGTATTTTAAATAAAGCCGTTGCCATTTTACGCGAACGCAATGATGAGCTTGCGAAGCTCGAGTCTTTGGACAGTGGCAAAGCTTATTCTGAAACATCTACTGTTGATATTGTTACAGGTGCAGATGTACTTGAATATTATGCAGGCATATTACCAGTGCTCGAAGGTCAACAAATTCCGTTACGTGAAACGTCTTTTGTGTACACACGTCGTGAACCTTTGGGTGTGGTCGCAGGCATTGGCGCTTGGAATTATCCGATTCAAATTGCACTTTGGAAGTCTGCCCCCGCTTTGGCCGCTGGCAATGCCATGGTCTTTAAAGCCAGTGAAATTACCCCATTAACTGCGCTTAAATTGGCAGAAATTTATACCGAAGCGGGTGTTCCAGATGGCGTTTTTAATGTCGTGACAGGTGATGGTAAAGTCGGCGGTTATTTAACATCTCATCCAGATATTGCAAAGGTTTCTTTCACTGGTGGTATTGCGACAGGGAAGAAAGTCATGTCGCAGGCAGCTGAGTCTTCATTAAAAGAAGTAACGATGGAACTTGGCGGTAAATCGCCACTGATCATTTGCCCAGATGCAGATCTCGATTTGGCGGCGGATATCGCTATGATGGCGAACTTCTACAGTTCAGGCCAAGTGTGTACCAATGGCACACGAGTTTTTATTCCCAATGAACGAAAAGCTGAATTTGAAGCCAAAATATTAGCGCGTATACCTTATATCCATATGGGTGATCCGCTTGATCCAAAAACCAACTTTGGCCCTGTATCAAGTTTTTCCCATATGGAAAAAGTGCTTCATTTTATTGAGTTAGGTAAACAAGAAGGTGCTCGTTTACTGTCTGGTGGTGGTCGTGCGCAAGAAGAGCATCTTGCTCATGGTGCTTATGTACAACCTACAGTATTTACAGACTGTCATGATGATATGGCCATTGTCCGTGAAGAAATTTTTGGTCCCGTGATGAGCATCCTAGGCTATGAAACTGAACAAGAAGTCATCGAACGTGCAAATAAAACGGTTTATGGCTTAGCTGCTGGTGTTGTAAGTCCTAATTTGGCAACAGCGCATCGTGTCATTCATCAAATTCAGGCGGGTATTTGCTGGATCAATACGTGGGGTGAATCGCCTGCGGAAATGCCTGTCGGTGGTTATAAACATTCTGGCGTAGGTCGTGAAAATGGTTTAGTTACTTTGCAGCACTATACACAAACCAAATCGATTCAAGTTGAGCTGAGTCCATTCCAGTCCGTCTTTAGCCAATAAGGAGCATCGTATGAACTATGATTACATCATTATTGGCGCAGGTTCTGCAGGCAATGTGTTGGCTGCAAGACTTACTGAAGATCCACAAATTAAAGTGTTACTTCTGGAAGCAGGTGGACCAGATTATCGACTCGATTTTCGTACGCAAATGCCAGCTGCTTTGGCATATCCACTACAAGGTCGTCGCTATAATTGGGCGTATTTAACTGACCCTGAACCGTATATGAATAATCGTCGGATGGAATGTGGACGAGGAAAAGGTTTGGGTGGATCATCGCTGATTAATGGCATGTGTTATATCCGTGGTAATGCCATGGATTTAGAACAATGGGCAAGTTTTAATGGCTTAGAACATTGGTCGTATGCAGACTGTCTGCCATATTACAAAAAAGCGGAAACCCGTGATATTGGTGGCAATGATTATCATGGTGACAATGGGCCTGTGTCTGTCGCTACACCTAAAAATGGCAATAATGAACTGTTTCACGCCATGGTTGAAGCTGGAGTACAAGCAGGTTATCCACGCACTGATGATTTGAATGGTTATCAACAAGAAGGTTTTGGCCCAATGGATCGAACTGTGACACCGCAAGGTCGTCGTTCGAGTACTGCACGTGGTTATTTAGATATGGCCAAAGGTCGTGACAATTTAACTATTGTGACTCACGCCACCACAGATCGTATTTTATTTGATGGACAAACGGCGGTCGGAGTTGAATATTTTCAAGGTCAAGATCGAAACCCAATTCAGGTTTATGCGTATCGTGAAGTTTTACTTTGTGCAGGTGCAATTGCTTCCCCTCAGATTTTACAGCGATCAGGTGTTGGTGCACAAAATTTACTCCAATCTCTGGATATTCCAGTCGTACAGGATTTGCCTGGTGTAGGAGAGAATCTGCAAGATCATTTAGAGATGTATTTGCAGTATCATTGTAAAAAACCTGTAAGTTTGTATCCTGCATTAAAATGGTACAACCAGCCGAAAATTGGCGCAGAATGGTTGTTTTTAGGTCAGGGTATTGGTGCGAGTAACCAATTTGAAGCAGGTGGTTTTATTCGTTCATCCGATGAATTTGCATGGCCGAATATTCAGTATCATTTTCTCCCAATTGCCATCAATTACAATGGAACCAATGCCATTAAAGAGCATGGTTTTCAGGCCCATGTCGGATCCATGCGCTCACCATCCCGTGGTCGAGTTAAACTTAAATCTAAAGATCCATTTGAACATCCGAGTATTTTGTTCAATTACATGAGTACGGATCAGGATTGGCGAGAGTTTCGTGATGCGATTCGAATTACACGTGACATTATGCAGCAACCTGCGCTAGATCCTTATCGTGGAGATGAAATTAGCCCAAGTAGCCGTGTACAAACCGATGCAGAGCTTGATGAGTTTGTACGCCAACATGCAGAGACGGCTTATCATCCATCATGTAGTTGTAAAATGGGTGAGGATGACATGGCTGTAGTGGATGGTTATGGACGCGTACATGGGGTAAAACATCTGCGTGTGATTGATGCCTCAATTATGCCACTCATTATTACGGGTAATTTAAATGCCACCACCATTATGATTGCAGAAAAACTCGCCGATCATATTCGAGAAAAGCAACCGCTTCCACCGTCAACTGCACCATTTTATCGTGCGTAAAATGTTGTTCCTATGTTGAGTTCTGTTAATTCGACAGAACTCAATATCAAACTTAAATATATTATTTAATTCCTGCATTTTAATTAAGTCACTGACTTATCATTTAAATATGAATAAAAATATGAAAATTTTAGATAAGCGCATACAACGTATTACACCTATTTTGTTTTGCATTTTTGGTGCGCCCGCATATGCAGAAGAAGACAAAAAAATCAATGTTTCAGGTCAAATTGATCTGGTCTCAAAATATATCTCTCGTGGTTTAACCAATAATCCAGAAGACGATAATCTTGCTGTTCAATTGACTCTAAACGCAGGTTATGAAAACTTTTATATTGGATATTGGGGGTCGACCTTAGATTATTCATTTCCAGAATTCGAAGGCCACAAGCGCAAACGTAAAGACCAATTTGAGCATGATTTTATCTTAGGGTATAACAAAAAATTTGGTGACTGGAATTGGAATGTTTGGTCAGCAACGTATTATTATTCTGGAGGTAAACATACCACCAGTAATGAACTTGGGTTGACCCTCAACCGTGATTTAACTGATAAAACACAGCTTACTACTTCAGTGTCCACTTATCTTTACGACGTAGCCTATGCCAATCAAGGGGATACATTTATGACCTTGCAGTTAGACCATCAACTCAATGATCGATTACAAGCAAGAGTGAAAACTACTGCCAGTTATTTTCAAGATCATGGTAAGTATGAAGGTAAAGAATTGGGCAATACAGAGAAAAATTTGGCATTTCGTTATGCTTCGCTTGGTTTGAATTATGAGTTTTATAAAAATTTCAAAGTATCGGGTGAGTATATTTTTGGGGGGTATGATCGTTACGATGACAAACAACGTAATCTGGGCATTGTTGGATTGACGTATCAGTTTTAACTTTTAGCTGATCATAATTTATTCTATTACAACCAATTACAAAGTTATAAGGTTAATCAAATTTGAATTTGATTGACCTTATATAGATCAATGACGTTGAAACAAAGTTAAACCAATATTATTGATATATTTTATGTTGTCGCAAAAGTCTATGCATTACCACATCAAATCATCTGGAATGACATAAGCTGCATACGGATCTTCTTCATCGGTTACAGCTTCTTTATTTTCAGCATTATTGACTAAAATAAAGCCTTCCATTTTTTCATTAATACGATCTGCCAAGGCTTTCGGTAAAAATGCATAGCCACCTTGATCTTTAGCAACCAATAGACTTCCAGACACCAAAGCATTGTAAATTTGTTGATTGATATAAACTTTCTTAATTTTATTTTCATCAATAAATTGATAGGTCAGTTCACCATCTGTATCTTTGATTTTATGATGACTAATCATTTGAATGACGGATGCTTGTAGCGTTTTCTCTTCAAGCTGACGTTTCTTTTCCAAATTTAAAGCTTGATCCTTCGCAAGTTTTTCTTGCAGATCTTTTTCAATTTTCGCTTTCAATTCAGCGTCATTGCTTTGACCTGTACGTTGTTCATGTACAGCCTGTTTAGAAAGCTTTTTTGCTTTTTTATTATCGACCAAACCGGCTTTGAGCAATTGAGCCTGTAATGCATTTTTAACCATGAGAAATAACCACCATTACTTAACCAAGTAAGAATATCGAAAATAGATGATCCAATAAGAAAGACTTAAACTAAGACTTAAGCCCGCAGGAAGAAGGAAAGACTGCAATTGTAAATAAGGATAGGCAAAGGCTGCAACAATGCTACCGCTAATAAAACCAAATAAAATCAGTAAATGCAAAATTGTTTTCTTTTTTTCAGGTTTTAAACCACGAATAAAATACCCTAAAGCCAAACCTAAGTCGGTCAATACGCCCGATAAATGCGTTGTACGAATAATTGCACCTTGATAATGACTGACCATCGCATTTTGCACGCCCATAGATGCACATGCCCAAAGTAATGCATAACGAGGGAAATCATCGATTAAAAAACAACATATTAAAATAAAGAGCGTGACTAAACTGAGCGGAAATCCGTAACGTCGTCCGAGTTTGAATTGGCTATTCCCCAAAATCAAACCACTCAAGCTTGAACCTAGAACATAACTAATAATGACAAATATGAGGAAAAAAAATGATGCGTAGTCGTCATCAACAAGGCTGATGGCCATTAGGCTGGCATTGCCTGTCATATGCGAGACAGATTGATGAAGCAGGCAAATTAGCCCTAAAACATTAATCATGCCCGCATTCATTGCGAGCACGAATGCTCCGAATTGTACCCATTTTGGAAGGATTTGAAATGGCATATCTTCATATAAGAAAGATGATTACATTTCAATATATTATTTTGATGGTGCGCGATCAACCGCTACAGTAAATAAAACGTCAGTGGATGAATTCAGCGCAGTTTCAGTTGAATCTTGCAACACACTGATCACCATACCAATGGCAACAACTTGCATGGCAATATCAGTTGAAATATTAAATAAACCACAAGCGACAGGGATGAGGAGTAAAGACCCACCTGCCACACCTGATGCACCACATGCAGAAACAGTTGCGACAATAGATAAAATCACCATCGTGGTTAAATCAACATGAATACCTAAAGTGTGTACAGTTGCTAAGGTCAAAATAGTAATGGTGACAGACGCACCCGCCATATTGATTGCAGCACCTAAAGGAATTGCAACACTGGCAGTGGATTCAGCAACACCTAAACGTTTAGCCAAATCTAAGTTCACAGGAATATTGGCTGCTGAACTACGGGTAAAGAATGCAGTGATTCCACTTTCACGTAAACATTTTAGAACCAATGGATATGGGTTAGAACGTGTGACAAACGCAACCATAATAGGGTTAATCACCAATGCCACAAAGAACATTGTTCCAATGAGAACAGCGAGCAACTGACCATAACTTGCTAAAGTATCAATACCTGCTTCAGCAAAAGTCACCGCAACCAAACCAAAAATACCCAATGGCGCAAAGCTAATCACTAAACGAATGACTTTATTGACTGCTTCTGCTGTGTCGGTCAAGAACACTTTTGAAGTGTCACTAGCATGACGAAATGCAATACCAAGTGTCACAGCCCAAGCTAAAATACCAATGAAATTTGCTTCACTAATAGCAACAATCGGGTTAGCAACAAAGCTGAGGAGCAAGTTTTTTAGAATTTCAGCTAAACTGCCGGGTGGTTGTACAGCTGCTTGATGCGGAACATCGAGAAACAATGTACTAGGAAAGATTTGACTGGCAAAAACCGCAGTCATCGCAGATAAAAACATACCAACAGCGTACATCATGATAATAGGTTTAATTTTAGAATCATGACCGCCGCCAACTTTGAAATTGGCAATTGATGAAAGTACAAGGACAAATACTAGAATAGGCGCAACTGATTTAAGTGCCTTAATAAACAAGTCACCCAACAAGCTTAAATAGGGCGCTACATTAGGGAAAAAAATGGCCACTGCAACGCCTAAAATGATGGCGATAATAATTCTGGTGACTAAACTCAAACGTGCTAGAGCAGCGAACATAATTCAACCTAATATGCCTAGACTGGCTTAAAATCAAATAAACAAGCGCCATATTCTATACTGAAAAGCAAAAACATGAATGAAACAATTTCGTAATAAAAATTAAGCCTTTAAAAAAAATCAATTTTTTTTAAATATTCACTCATTAAAATGCTGTATAAACAAACAAATACAGTCATAAAATTACATTTAATGAAAAGTTTGGCTATCTAATTCATGCATTGCTTGGTAATGCGTTAAATATATGTTCCCACTCAAATGATCAAGTAAATCTGAATGTTTTAATCTGTCCATCACAGGACCTTTCACTTCAGTCAAATGCATTTGGATGTTAAGTTTTTGCAGTTCAGCATTTATTTCTTCTAAAGCCTCTAGCGCACTCAGATCAATATTACTAATACTCGAACAATTAATCACCACATGACGCAGTTCATCTTGCTGACTGACTTGTTGAATGATGAATTCTTTTAAGGTATTGGCATTTAAAAAACTTAAATTTTCATCAATACGAATGGAGATGAGACGCGAACTTGTGCGCACATCATAGCGTGAGATATTTCGAAAATGCTGAGTGCCTTCGACTAAACCAATCACTGCAATATGTGGTCGACTAATTCGCCAAAGCAATAATATAAAGGTAGAAACGATGCCAATCATTAAACCTGTAGAAATATCGATACACAGCACACCAAAAAATGTTAGCCACATGGCTAAACCGTCTGCTTTGGAATAGCGCCATGCATCTACAAATGGTTTAAAGTTAACCAACTTCCAAATCGAAACAATGATGGTAACAGCAAGAACCACCAATGGAAGGTCTTGAAATAAACCGGTAAAATAAAGACTGACCACTACAATGAAAACAGATGAAAACACACCTGCTAAAGGTGTTTTAGCACCTGCATCTGCATTAACCACAGTCCTCGATAAACTCCCCGTAACTGGAAAAGCTGAAGAAAAACCAGCACTCAAATTTGCCAGTCCTAAAGCGACCAATTCTTGGTTACTATTGAGTTCACTACGTTTCTGAAAAGCAGTTGCTTGTGCAATGGAAATAGATTCAACAAAGCTCACCATGGCAATCATCGCTGCACCCGGCAAGAGTGTGAGCACCATTTCCCAATTCCAATACGGCATGCTTAATGCAGGAAATCCAGATGGAATTTCACCGACAGTTTTAATCCCTGATTGATCAATATGAGCAAAATGAATCAGAAAAATCGCACCAAGGACTAATAGCAAAGGTAAAGATTTATTGAGAAAGGTGAAATATTAAGCATAGGATTTTAAGCCGTGGTGCTGCAATAACTTCGGAACATAAATTAAAAACAGCATGGCGAAAATGCCCAATAGCATCGTTTGCCAATGGCTGTAACGAATATACTCAATCAAGCTACTTGTGAAATAAAATAAATTATTGGAATTTAAAGGGATATTGAGTAAAAATTTGATTTGGCTTAAAACGATTAACACCGCAGAGGCAATGATAAAACTTTGAATAACCGGATGGCTGATGAGTCGAATCAGAAAACCAAAACGTAGCATTCCCAGTAGTATTGAAATCAGACCGACTAAAAAAGCCAACAAACATGCCGCTTGTATATAAACAGGAGAACCAACTTCGTATAAGGGGGATAGTGTCGCAAAGGTCATGATGGAAATTAATGCCACAGGACCAATGGATAAAGTCGGACTGCCACCAAAACAGGCATACAAGATCATGGGTAAAATACTGGCATATAGACCAGCCATTGGCGGTAAACCTGCAATCATGGCATAGGCCATACCTTGAGGAACCAACATGGCCACCACAATGAGTGCCGCCACTAAATCAGATTTGAACTCGATTTTTTGATAGTTTTTTAACCACGCCCAAGCAGGAAATAGTGTTGAAATATCAAACTTGGAAAATGACATAACTAAGCCTAAATCGAATTCAAGCTATATTATGCAGAAGAACCGATAGGAATTCATCAGGTGATTAAAAAATCCCTGCCTATAGATAATTTTCAAAAATTGCAATTTTATTTAACAAAAAACAATAATAGTCTAGGTTTGATTACATTATAATATTCGTTGAAAAGAATATTTAATTATAAATTAATAATATAGTTGAAACGCACATGCAATATACAAAAATATTAGAGCAACTCATCGCATCTGTTCAACAACAAAACAGAATGCTGAAGCTAACATTTCCAAATAATGATGTGCCTTTTGCCTCGCAAATGGTCGCAAACTTTTTAACTGCGACCGAAAAATTTAATCAAGACTTTGAATTTATAGTCGAAGTATTATCTGATAATGCTGAAATCCCTTTAAAAGACCTCATGGGTAAAATGGCGACCATCGAATGTATGCGCCATGATGGTTCTTCACGTTTTTTTAACGGCTATATCTTTAGTTTTAAATTTGTTAAAAACGATGGTGGCTATAGCCGTTATGAAATGGTACTAAAACCATGGCTCGCTTTTCTACGCCATCGACAAGACTGTCAAGTTTTCCAAGAAATGACGCTCAAAGAAAGAAGTTCCAAGCTTTTTGATGGGTGTTTGTATAGTGAAACAGTTTGGGATCTTAAGGGCAAAGATCCAGCCACAACATTTTCAGTGCAGTTTAATGAAACGGATTATAACTATCTGCAACGTCAGTGGGAAAAAGCAGGTTGGGTCTATTGGTATGAACACCGTAAAGATGGTCATAGCTTAAATATTGTTGACCAAACCCAAAGTTGTGCCCCAATCAAAACCATAAACAATGAACTGATTTGGCGTGGAAATAGTGCAAGTAATACAGGTGTAGGCATTATCTCATTTAGTGATCATTCTCAGATGAGTTTTAATTCCTATTCTGCATCCAGTTTTGATTTTAAAGCCCCAGATCAATTGCAGTCGGAGTTTACTTCACCAAATACCATGGCAGCCTTGATGAAACTAGAAAGTTATATCTATACAGGTGCTTATGGTTTTAAGGATGCAGATGAAGGGACTCAAGAACTTAAACTAAAAAGTCAGGCTGACTATGCAGCCAATCAAGAGAAATATTTAATTTCTAACGATGCACATGCCGAAATTGGGCATTGGTTTAAGTTGGCGCGCATGGGTAACTCTGGTCAAGCCAACAACGAGTTTTTAATCACTTCGATTCAACATCGTGCAGGCAATAACTATCTTTTTGAAACAGATAAACAAACAGCCCAATACCAAGCTGAGCTTACTTGTATTGCACGTGAAACACCTTGGACGCCGCAACAGAATTTAAACAGTACAGCTACCCATATCTATGGCTTACAAACTGCGAAAGTCGTTGGTCCTGCGGGCGAAGAGATCTATACCGACAAATATGGTCGTGTCAAAGTTCAGTTTCATTGGGATCGTTTAGGTAAACAAAACGAAAGTTCATCTGCATGGGTGCGCGTGGCTAGTGCTTGGGCAGGCAGTAACTTTGGTATGGTCTCCATTCCACGTATTGGTCAAGAAGTGATTATCCAGTTTTTAGAAGGGAATCCCGACCGACCAATCATAACGGGAAGTGTCTATAACGAAGACAATTTACCGCCTTGGGATTTGCCAAATAATGCGACGCAATCGGGGATTTTATCTCGTTCTTCAGAGGGTGCAGGACCTGACAATGCCAATGCGATTCGCTTTGAAGATAAGCGTGGTGCAGAGGAAGTTTGGATCCAAGCTGAAAAAGACCAGCGGATTAATGTTAAAAACAATGAATCGCATTCTGTGGGTGCAGACCGTTCAAAGTCGATTGGAAACAATGAAACGGTCAATGTTGGCGTAGACCGTACTGAAACTGTGGGCAGTAATGAAACCATCAGTATTGGTGCCGATCGAACCAAAACAGTCGGTAGCAATGAAACAATCAACATTGGTGCCAACCGTACCAAAACAGTGACAGGCAATGAAAATGCAACCATTCAGCAAAATCGTACCAAAACAGTTGTTGCCAATGAAAATGCCACAATTGGACAAAATCAAGCGACCAATGTCGGTCAAAACCAAACAGTTTCAGTAGGCCAAAATAAAGTTGAAACGGTTGCAATCGCGAAAGCTCTGAATGTGGGCGCTGGATATGCGGTTTCTGTAGGAGCAGGTCATGCAGTCACAGTAGGTGGTGCAATGAATACTGCTGTCGGTTTAGCACAATTTGAGCAAGTTGGTCTTGCTAAGAATATTAGTGTTGGAAAGACTTTTACCATTGATGTTGCGGATCGGTTTGAAGTACGCGTGGGTGCATCAAGTTTTATTCTCAATTCTGATGGCACGATTATGATTTCAGGAACCAGCATCTTGATTGAAGGTGATGGTCCTGTACAAATCAACGGTAAAGATGTCGATATAAATTAAAATAATTAGTGACGTGCATACATGAATTTAGAGAATCAAACGCCATTTCCTGCATTGATGTATTCTGCAGCAGATCCAGATCGTCAAGAACATGACATTGTGGTGATGAAGGTCAGCTATAAAATACTGCGCCATGATGAAAATAGCTGGGGTTTAGAATTAATTTCAGATGGTTCAGTGCCTTTGTGTCTAGCGGATGAATTCTGGGGAGAAATGGGTCAATCCAGCGTTAAAGTTGAGAGTGATCTTGCCCCTTATAAGCCGATGTGTGATGTCATTTTAAATGGTACGGCGTATACACCCAATGCTAAGGAAATGACAGCCATTGCTGTACGTTTGAAGTTAAGTCATCCTGAAAAACCTGAACAGATCCCTGAGCCACAAAAACCCCAGCCGCTGAATCCCACCATGCCATTAACTGATGAGCAGGTAGAACGTTGGCAACATGAAAAATTGCGCCATCAGCAGGCCATGGCAAATCAAAAAATCAAGTATAAAACCCAACTAGAAAAAACCTTAAGTATTTTAGGCGAAAGCGTTTTTAAACCGAATGCCTTACTGCCAGGTTGGAAAAGAACTTCATTATCCACCTTTACTGAATTACCTATTCGTTGGGAATATGCCTTTGGTGGCACAAATACCATCTATAAATATGCAGATGATACAGCTGAACCTTTATATAACCAAACCTGTTTTACCAATCCGATTGGCACAGGATGGATAGAAAACGATTATTTCAGTGAGTGCGAAAAGGTCAATGCCAAGTACCGAACACGGCATGAGAAAATTGAAGATTATAAAATGATCAAAGCGCCACGCATTGAATATCACCTACAACGTCAGCCGAAACCTGCATTTGTAAAACACCCCAAAAGGGGGGATTTAAATGCAAAGCAAATGGCACAGATCAGTCAAAATTATCCCTATCAACCTGCGGGTTTTGGCTATTTAGGTCGTCCATGGTCACCTCGAATCGCTTTGGCAGGAACTTATGATGAAAAATGGTTAGAAGAACAGCATCCATACCCCCCGCAGGATATCGATTACGGCTATTGGAATGCAGCACCGACCGATCAGCAAATTGAATTTTTTTATCCGAACGCACGTCTAGAACTTTGGAATTTAACCAAGCCTGAGTTTTCTCACAAAGGTTATGTATGTATCGATTTTCCTGGACATCGCCCTTATATCACCATGCATTTTAAAACGGGCGAAGTGGTTCCATTTCCAATGATCACGGACACGGTCCTGATTGATACAGATAATATGATCATCAGCCTGACCCATAAAGCATGGATTCGAGCAGATACTGCACCATTGCATCATGTGGAAACTCGTTTTAGTGACGAGGCGGAAGGCGCGTTATTTATTTTCCCAGAAGAACAACAAGACAAAAAAGATCAAGATCTTGAGCATCTAGATCATCAGAATAAGGAACGTCGTCATGGCTGATAATTTGATGTTACGGAAAGAGTCTGGATGGATGGTGATTTTTACCTGTCCAGATGTCTGTAAAACGCCGCCATGTATTCCTGTGCCTTATCCTGTTGTGGCTTTTTTAAAAGATTCAGATAAAGTTCAAGACAATGTAAAAGCCAATCAACATCCCTTTGTATTACATAATAAAAGTTGTGTCACGACCACATGGGGTGATCAGCTTGGTATTTTAAAAGGCATTAAAAGCCAGACGGTTGGGGCTGAATGTTATCCCATAGATAAAAGTAGTAGTTTCCGCGTGAATGGCAAATGGACTGTACGTGCCGACGATGCCTTTTGGATGAATGGCAATGATGGTGTTAGCGGAAATACCCGTGGTAAGGTCGTTAAGATTCCATCCATGAAAGAAATGCTGACCAAAGCACTCGATGTTTTACAGGTCGGCTTGGATATTGTCGGGCTCATTCCAGGCATTGGTGAAATTGCTGACGGTATTAACGCAGTGATTTATTTAGCGCGTGGTGATTATGTGAATGCAGCATTATCTGGTGCAGCCATGATTCCATTTGCAGGTTGGGCAGCAACAGGTGCGAAAGCTGCCAATAAAACCATTAAAGCTACAAAGGCTGGTGCAAAAGCCGCAGAAGCTGCAGCAAAAATTAAAAAAGGTGCCAATGCTGTTGGGGCAAAAATTAAAGGTTTCTGGGATAAACTCAAATGTCCTAAATGTAAGCCATTTCAAATTATAAAAGGTAGACCAGTCAACTCTATTTATGGCTCTAAATTGTTATTGGGGGATACTGATACCGATTTTGTACTCAATTCTGCATTTCCCTTGCAGTGGACGCGTAGCTATTCCAGCGATAGTCCTGTAGGGACTCAGGATTTTTCAACAGCGTGGTATGGTCAGGGTTGGGATACGCCATACAGTATTCAAATTAAAGTCCGTCCAGCTTTAGAGAAAATTGAGATTTTACTGCCTTTAGGTCAAGTGATTCCTTGTCCTTATTTGGAGCCTGGTGACAGTCATTATATTTTACAATATGACTTGAGCATTGTACGTGAAGTTGTTGCTACTGATAGCTTGGACGAACAAGAGTTTCGTTTCCGTCTATGTACGGGGCAACTTGAATCTGCAACTCAATTTTATGAGTTCCATCATCAAGTTGAAAATACGTCGAGTAAACCTGAACATTTGGTGCTTTGTACAGGCAATTATGATGTGTTGGGTAATCGGATTGGTTTGGAGTATTTATATAAAGATGAGGTGCGTCAGCATTATCCAAGTCACATCTATGACTCGCTTGACCGTATTTTGACATTGGATTTTATTGAAATTCAAGGTCAGGTTCGTTTACGTGAAATTAAACATTTACAAGGTTTGTCGGAGCTTGAAGAGGTTAATCCGAAGCATACGGGTATTGCGCTAGCTATAGCTGAGCGTATTTTCCGCGCTGAACAATTGGCACAACAGGAACTCATGGATTTAGATGATTTCGTGAGTGCCAAGGTATTAGCACGATACGAATATTCTAAAGATGCCGATTTAATTAAAGTGTTCGTGGATGACAGCGCAGTTGAAGCAACACAGCCAGAACAGTTTAAATTACGCTTAAACCGTCAGTTTGAATGGAACAACCATATTATGACGGCACACCATGTTGTGGGTGGTGTGAGCAGTTATTATGAATATGACGAATACAGCATAAAAGGCAAGGTAACACGCCACTGGATCAACACGGGTGAAGAGTTCCTGTTTAAATATGAAACGGGTTATACCGATGTGATTTCCGCACCCAATACTGACATTCAACAAACCGAGCGTTTCTATTTTGATGAATACAATTATTTAACCCAATACGTAAATAGTTTGGGGCAATCAGAATATTACGACTATAACAATAAACAGCAACTAATTCGTAAAACCGATGCCGATGGTGGTATCACTGAGTATCAATATACAGGCGCCAATATTTCTAAAATCCGCAGTCTCATTGAATACAACAGCACCACCGAAATGCCAGAGTGGCGAGAAGTCTCATTAACATGGAAAGATGGTCGTCTTGTGGGTATTACCGACCCTTTAGGCAATACTGAAAGCACCATGTTCGATGTTGCGGGCCAACCTTTGGTGATGACCAATGCCTTAGGACATCAGACCCAAATTAAATACAACCCAACGGGTATGGCGTATCAGATTACCGATGCCAAAGGTGGGCATAAACGTCTGCTGTGGGATATGTATGGCAATTTGCTTAAATATCAGGACTGTAGTGGTAAAACCACCCAATATGCTTACGATGCTTATGGACGTTTGACTGAAGTTGAAAATGCTTTGGGGCATAAGACACAGTTCAACTATTTTGCCCATCAACAACAACCGAGTGAAATTCATTACCCAGATGGCAGTACTGAACACTTCAAATATGATGGGCTTGAACGTTTAATTGAATATCGAGATGCCTTAGGACGCACCACACGTTATGACTATAGTGTCGATGATTTGCCTATACGTCGTATTGATGCTGCACATGGGATTGTAATTTATCACTATGATGCCTTACGCCGATTTGTCGGATTAACCAATGAAAATGGCAAAACATGGACACTTGAATATGATGCTGCCAATCAACTGATTGCTGAAACCACTTTTGATCAGGTACGTTCAGAATATGAATATAGTCCTGCAGGACATTTAATTAAGCATCGTCAATTCACTGATCATAAAAAAGTCCGTTATAGCACTGTGTTTCAACGTGATTTACTGGGTCAATTGCGTGAACAATATATCGTTGATCATCAAGATTTAAGCGAGAAAAAACGGACTCGTTATGACTATGACGTTGCAGGCCAATTGATTGAAGCACGCAATGCGGACAGTCATGTCAAACTGAGCTATGACGCACTGGGACAACTCAGCAAAGAACAATTGATTGCGCATTGGTTTAATACCACAACAAAAGAACATGTCAAACGTTCGCACAGCCTAACGCATTTATATGATGAATTGGGTAACCGCATTGAAACCACTTTGCCTGATGGTCGTAAACTAAAAACCATGTATTACGGTTCTGGACATGCATGGAATTACGCGCTTGAAGACAGTCACGGCATTCATGAGATTTCTAGTTTAGAACGTGATGATTTACACCAAGAAATTTCAAGGACGCAAGGGCAATTGGCGAGTCAATTTAGGCTCGACACGATGGGTCGGTTGATAGAGCAACAAGTGCATGATGAACGTGGCCGTCAAGAAAAACGGATTGAACGGTTGTATCAGTATGACAAAGCAGGTCAGCTGAAAGAGATTTTAGACAAGCGTTTTGTCAGTCAAGATCATGTTTGGCAACGTACGCAGAACTATCACTATGATGTCTTGTCACGTTTAACTGCCAGTGAGTTGAGTACACTGGGTAAGAGTGAAAATTACATCCAAATGCGTGAGCGTTTTGCCTTTGACCCTGCAAGCAATATTTTGCCGATTGCACATCAAGGTCAAGACAATGCGGTACAGGATAAAAACAATAAGATTGAAGACAACCGTGTACGTCATATTGAGCAAGAGCATCAAACCGTGCATTACCAATATGATGACTTGGGTCGTATTATCCATAAACAGATTCATATAAAAGATAAACAGGCTTTTGGTCATATACGCCAGCAACTCAGTCAGCAACATGTGTTGAATCAGTTTACGTCACGACAAATTGAGTTACAGTGGGACGAGCAGAATCAATTGCAATCATCAACATCAGTAAAACCTGATGGTCGTGGCGGTCAAGATGTGATTCACACGCAATATTGCTATGACCCTTTTGGGCGACGTATTGCCAAACAGAGTCAGGTCTATAAAAAGACCTTTTTCCAAAAAGCACCGTCGCATTCGCAAAGTTATGGCAACCAACTGACTGCTGCACCGAAAAAGCATGAACAATTGCAACGGGTGCATGTCTACGCCATTTGGAGTGTTTGGGATGGCAACCGTATTTTGCAAGATCATCATGGTCAGCATGTGTTTACCACCGTGTATGAAGCCGACAGTTTTGTACCCTTGGCGCGATTGTTGTGGTTGCAAGACAGTTTAACTGTCGCCGCTAATGATGCAACGCCACAGGTTGATGCTGAACAGTTTGAAGAATTGAAACAGGTTGCATTTAAGCAATTGGATGGTTTTGAAAGTTTAAATACTCAAGACCTTCAATTCAAAATTGCAGCCAACGATGCGCCATCTGCACAGCATCCGCATCAGGTGTATTGGTATCAGAATGATCATTTGGGAACGCCGAAAGAACTGACCTCTAATGCTGGCAATATTGAATGGGAAGCGGTGTATCAAGCGTGGGGAAATACCGTTACTGTTGAATGGCAGGAAGTCGCCAAGGCGCAAGACTTTGAAGCCATTGAACTGAATGAGCTTGAAAAAGCGTATTTATTACAGCCACATCGCTTCCAAGGTCAGATTTATGATGTAGAAACAGGTTTACACTATAACCGTTTCCGTTATTATGACCCTGATGCTGGAAGGTTTATTAGCCATGATCCGATAGGGTTGTTGGGCGGAGATAATCATTTTCAGTATGCGCCGAATCCGGTGGAGTGGGTGGATGCTTTAGGCTTGAGTTTTATAAAGCATATCTTTCACGGTGAGATTAATAAAAAAGGTAAAGCTGTAGGTTTTCATCATCAAGGATCTATTGGGCATAATGGTAAAGCAAGGATTGTGTCTATAATATCGCCTCCTAATGGTCAAGGTTTTTTCAAAGCTAAAGTTGAAATATTTAATTCAAAAACAGGACAATGGGTTTCCAAAATAGCACCTTCTACATTTTTCCCAGATAGTTGGAGTAGAAAAAAAGTCTTAGATGAAATTAATTCTGCATTCAGTTCTTGCGGAAATGTTGGTAAAAGTGAAAAATGGTCAGGTGTATCAAGTACTGGAACCAGAATTGACGGTTATACTGATAAATTTGGTAACATTGCTACAGCATTTCCTAAACTATAGAATAGAAAGGATAAGATTATGTTTAAAACTAAAATTATCAATAATGAAATTGTTTTGGTTACACCACCTCAAATGTCATTATTAAGTGAGTTTTTTGAGGTGGATATACAAGAATCGATAGAGGTTTGTGATTATTACTTGGATTTAATTGATAAAATTAAAAATGATATATCCGATGATATTGATAGTGTAGGAAATGCTTTTAATATTTATATTAATAAAGAATATGTAGGTGTAAGCAATGAATATACTGAAGAAAGCTTAAGTAAAATTAAAATTTCAGATTTTATTGATTGTTTGAATATTTGGAAGTCGGCTATTAAACTTAAAAAGGGAGTTTAATAAATAATATTTAGTAATACTCCTTTATTTATATTTAGGGATTTTAATTTTTTTATTAACTTTAGATTATGATGAAGATAATCTTGATGACTATAGCTATTGGATTAATTAGTTTATAGATAATTATAAAAATATATGATTTTTTAAAAGTATATTTAATAGAAATCTCGCGTAAGTACTGTTTTTAATGATTTTCCCGTAAAAATTTCTTAAAAATAATTATTTTTAGTTGTATATTTTCTGATTTTTTCAAGAGGTCTATTGTTTTATCTATTAATTTTATAAAGTAAACTTCATTCACAATGATCATATGTATTTAAATATTGAACTTGTCATGCCTTAAAATTCAATGTTGCAGCCAATGATGAGCCATCTACACAGCATCCGCATCAAGTGTATTGGTATCAGAATGATCATTTGGGAACGCCAAGTGAACTGACTTCAAATGCTGGCAATATTGAATGGGAAGCGGTGTATCAGGCGTGGGGCAATACCGTTACGGTTGAATGGCAGGAGATTGCCAAGGCGCAAGAATTTGAAGCCATTGAACTGAATGAGCTTGAAAAAGCGTATTTATTACAGCCACATCGTTTCCAAGGTCATGAGCAAAGGCTGAGCACTGCTCAGCATGAAGCGCAAGGATGTAGAAACGGGTTTACACTATAACCGTTTCCGTTATTATGACCCTGATGCTAGAAGTTTTATTTTCCATGATCGTGAGCAAATACAAAGTATGCTTTGTATTTATAGAAAAAGGTATGGATGAATAATAAATAAATCAAAATTTCAAAAATAGTAATGCTAAAAAATCCCCTTTATCGAGGATTTTTTAACACATTAAAGCTCAGTACTTTTTGAAAAAACATTAATCACAATAATCCCTAAAATCATAAGACTTAGTCCGATACATGCAGGTACATCTAACTGCTGTTTAAACACAATCAACCCCACAGTTGAAATTAAAATGATGCCTGCACCAGACCAAATCGCATATGCAATTCCCATAGGAATTGTTTTTAATGTTAAAGACAGAAAAAATAACGCAATCATATAACCGACTATAGTCAGCAAAGAAGGCCAAAGCACACTAAATCCATTAGATGCTTTTAAAGCTGAGGTTGCAATCACCTCAGCGATAATCGCGATGGATAAATAGAAAAAAGACATAAAGCTCCCTACAAAACAATTTCTGCATGATGCGCCAAATGATCCTTTTGCTGCGTGAACCACGCTTGCGCATCTTGCGTTGTTTCGGTGCTGTGTTGGAAAGAATATGCTGGAATATACATGTCAACTTCGAAGGTCAATTCAATACTCCGACCGTACCATTCAATTTGTTGTAGCAAATGATGTGCATCTAAAACTTTAAATCCTTCTAAATTAAAGTTGGACTGCGCTTCAATATGCGTGGTACTTAAACGTTTTATACCGTCAAATCTAACTGAAACTTCAAAACTTTCAATTGCAGTTAAATCTTCATCAGTCAAAGCATTTGAATTTAAATCGAGTTGCTGTACTTGGTCTTGATCATGAGGAAGACGTGTCAATGAAAAGGCAAAATGATTGTCACAAATAATCAAACCACCGTCCAAATCCAAAAATTGCTGTGAAGTTAAATCTAAGGCTCTCTTTAAACGTAATCCTAAAAAAAGTCCATGTTGAACCTGTTGGCGCCAGTCTTCCACATATACATTGCTTGGTGAAAACTCTAAAATACAGTTTCCAATAGCATGTAGTTTTGCAGGTTCTGGCCACTGCACATGATTTTGATAATTTGCATGATCTTTCACATGCCATGATAACAATTCAGTTTGTGTATCCCAGCGTGTATCTCCAATCCAACCTTGACGTTCTACCACAGGCGTTTCAGTAGGATGTTTAAGCCTTAAATCAATGGTAAAACTACGTGATTGAAACCAATAGACAATGGTATTTTCATCAGTTAATCCATTATAAAAACTAATACTTTTACGGCGAAAAGCACCATATAAATAGCTTGGAATAACAGCTTGATGTTGTTCTGTCGTTTCAATCGAGTTTAGCGCTTCGTATAGATTCATCAAGCATCTTCCAATTGTTCGTTTAAACCAAAAGAAGACAAGGGCACGGCATTTTTTAATACCAATTCACCCGACGCAACTCGACGTTTCAAGTAAGCAAAAGTTTGTGCAGTCTGATTAAATAGATGTTCACCCCCAATTAACGCTTGGTATTTTGAATCTTGATCATGAATGACGGGTTCAATTACCGTGTCATAGTTACAGGCGCAGAATAATGGAAATGAATATCGTTCTTCGGCAACTTTTTTGACTCGATGCTTTGTGGCCAAGTACTTTCCATTCGACAGAATTTCCATCATATCGCCAATGTTCATGATCAAAGTATCTGGAATTAAAGGAATATCAATCCATTCACCCGCTTTATTTAGAACTTGCAGTCCGGGTGCAGTCGGTAACAATAAGGTAAAACACTCATAATCAGTATGCGCACCAATACCTTCTGCATCTTGAACTTCAGGATGGTAAGGATAATGAATCAACCTTAATTGACTTGGGGCATGGGTAATTTTTTCATCAAAATAATGTTCATCAACATTTAAAGCCAAAGCAAATGCTTGAAAGATCTGTGCGCTAATGCCTCTTAAGTGACCATAATATTGACTGACAATGCTTTTGAAATGCGCATCTTCAGGCCATAAAGTCGGTCCTAATAATGGACAATCTGTAGGAGACCCCAAATAGTCATAATTGACATCGTAAGCTTCTTTTAAATCATAGCTTTGTCCAGCAAATTGTTCTTCACCAATGGGGACGTAACCACTATGGTTCTGAGATTGACCAATATAATGCTGCATTTTAGTGTCGAGGTCTTTGGCAAAATAAGATTTTGCCAGCTCAATTAACTGCTGAGCATAGTCAAAATTAAATTGAGTCCCTTTTAAATAGAGGAATCCAACATCTTTACAGGCTTGATCAAGCGCGTGAGCGACTTCAAGTCGATCTGTAAGATTTGGGCTATGCATTTTTGAAATATCAACGAGTGGCAGTACATATTGACTTTGCATGACAATCACCTTGATCGTTGGTCGTCCAACTGGAAAATAACATCTTTGGGTCGTCCCAAAGATTTGAGGAACATATAGATTATTTGCAATGGCTGACTTGAGTCATTCTTGGAATCACTGGTAGTTCAGCCAATGCAGGATCTAATTCATCTTCATCGGCATGCACCAATTGATCGACATGTTGACGTAACTTTTTAAATTCAGGTGTTAACATGACATCTGGGTGACGAGGTCGGGGTAAATTCACTTCTATAATTTCTTTGATTTCCCCTGGATTGGCTTTTAATGCAACAATACGATCTGCGAGTAAAATCGCTTCGTCCATATCGTGAGTCACGAAAATAATGGTGATATCGATGTTCTGCCATAAATCCATCAAATGGCGCTGCATTTTTTGGCGAGTATGCGGATCTAGTGCACCAAAAGGTTCATCCATGAGCAGTATTTTTGGTTCATTCACCAGTGCACGAGCAATGGCAACGCGTTGTTTCATCCCGCCAGAAAGTTCATGTGGATATTGGTTTTCATACTTATCTAAACCAATAATATTAATCCATTCTCTAGCATGCGCTTCAGCAGTCGCTTGGCTTTGACCTTTCATGAGGGGGCCAAACATGACATTTTCTTTCACTGTTTTCCATGGAAATAGGGTATAACCCTGAAACACCATGCCACGCTCTGGGCTTGGTCCAGTAATTGCCTTGCCATCCACCAAAATTTCACCACTGCTATAAGCATCTAAACCTGCAACCACACGACTAAATGTCGATTTTCCACATCCAGATGGACCAATCACACAAATAAACTCACGTTTATGAATTTTTAAATTGAGTGCATTTAAAACCGTACGCTCAGTCTTGCCATGTTTAAACGTTTGTGTGAGATTTTTCGCCTCTAGAAGGACAGGGCGTTTATAGATTTTTTGAAAATATTCAGATGAATTAAATTCTAAATTTTCCATTAGTGTGCTCCTGCTTTCCATTTAAATAAGCGTTGACCCAATCTCATTAAAACCATGTCACAAATAAGACCGACTAAACCGATAATTAAAATAGCGGCAAATACATTTTCGAAATTTTGATAACGTGCTTGTTGAGTAATAAACCAAGTAATGCCTGAAGTGCTTCCAATCAATTCAGCAACAATGAGGTAGGTCCATGCCCAGCCTAATAAAACACGTAAATTACGATAGATTTCAGGCAATGCAGCAGGGATGACCACATAAAATAAACTTTTGATTTTATTGGTGCCTAAAGTAAATCCTGCTTCGATGAGACTTCTGTCAACCAGTCGTGTGGTGTTGGCAATAATCAAAATTTGTTGAAATAATGTACCAATGACGATGATGGCTATTTTCGGTGCATCATTAATGCCCAAGATTGCCACAGCCAATGCACCAAAGGCTGGCGCTGGTAAGTAACGGAAAAACTCAACAAAAGGTTCTGTTAACAAAGAAATTTTTGACGAAAAACCACACAAAATACCTAAAGGTAAACCTATCAATGATGAGATAAAAAAAGCAATAAAAACTAACTTAATACTGTGCCACAAACTTTGGTGAAACCACGGTGCATTGTCTTGAACGGGAGGAGTGGTGAATGCTGTGACTAAAGCTTTTGCGACCTCATGTGGTGCTGGTAAGTATATCGGATTGACCAATTTCCCTTGAGGTGGGGCTAAACCTTGATTAACTGCATTTTGTGCTTCGCTATAAAACACCGCTTTTTCTACACGGCTATCGACCTGAAAATAGCTCACACTGCCTGCTTCAGTAATTTGTACTTGTGGATGCCAGATAAAAGGTAAATAACTAACAGCACACCAAATTAAAACTGGGATTAAAAAAGAACAAAAGCTCAGCAATATTTTATTTTGCTTGCTCAGTTCTTTTGCAACATAACTCATAATCTCGCCCCGATATTACTTTTTTTATAAATCGTAATATTGAATAAGCAAAATGAGTGCCAGTTTAAGCTTATTTATTTTTTCTGATTAAATTTTTAAAATCGTGTGTTATTTGAATTTTAGAGATATTAACCGGTCGAATATCCTTTTATTTGCGAAAAAAGCGTTTTTCTTTGATAAAAAACCTTATTTCTTTGCAATTATTCGGTAAAATTCGTTCATTCTTTTTCAGCTTTCAAACAAATACTCGTATTTTGTCGCTGATCTATTTATTTTCTATTTTAAGTCAATGACATCACGTTATTTGGCCAATTCCAAAAAATTGAATTTTTTGATGTGTTTGAAAAAAACACATCACAATCGTTAGGTACCTGCATGGAAATCAAAGTCAATTATCTCGATAACCTTCGACAAGAGGCGAAGTTTGATGACTTCACTGTCATTGCCGATCAGCCGATTCGTTATAAAGGTGATGGTTCAGCGCCAGGTCCATTCGACTACTTTTTAGCATCATCGGCTTTATGTGCAGCTTACTTTGTAAAAGTCTATTGTGCTGCACGAGACATCCCAACAGATAACATTCGTTTATCGCAAAACAATATTGTTGATCCTGAAAATCGCTATAAACAAATTTTTAAAATTCAGGTCGAACTTCCATCAGACATTTCTGAAAAAGATCGTTTAGGGATTTTACGTTCGATTGACCGTTGTACGGTGAAAAAAGTCATTCAAACTGGTCCTGAGTTTGTGATTGAAGAAGTGGAAAGCATTGATGCAGATGCTCAAGCACTTCTCATGCCAAATTTAGCAGCGGGGAGCAGCACCTTTATTCCAGGTAAAGATTTACCTTTAGAAGAAACCATTGCCAATATGTCAGGTATTTTGGCCGGTTTGGGGATGAAGATTGAAATTGCATCATGGCGTAACATTGTGCCGAATGTTTGGTCATTGCATATTCGTGATGCGCAATCACCAATGTGTTTTACCAATGGTAAAGGTGCAACCAAAGAAAGTGCTTTAGCATCAGCGCTAGGCGAATTTATCGAGCGTTTAAACTGCAACTTCTTTTATAACGATCAATTCTGGGGTGAAGACATTGCCAACGCTGAATTTGTGCATTATCCAGATGAACAATGGTTTCAACCGGGTCCAAAGGGTGAATTACCAACTGAAATCTTAGATGATTACACTCGTGACATTTATAATCCAGAGGGTGAGCTTTTAGGCACACATCTATACGACACCAACTCAGGCAATACGGCACGTGGTATTTGCTCACTGCCATTCGTACGCCAGTCTGATGGTGAAACTGTTTATTTCCCATCGAACCTGATTGAAAACTTGTACCTGTCGAATGGTATGAGTGCTGGGAACACTTTGGCAGAAGCACAAGTTCAATGTTTATCTGAAATTTTTGAACGTGCGGTGAAACGTGAAATCTTGGAAGGCGAACTCACTCTTCCAGACGTGCCAGCGGAAGTGTTAGCGAAATATCCGAGTATTGTTGAAGGCATTAAAGGCTTAGAAGAACAAGGTTTCCCTGTTTTAGTGAAAGATGCTTCACTTGGCGGTCAATATCCTGTGATGTGTGTGACGTTAATGAACCCACGTACAGGCGGTGTTTTTGCTTCTTTCGGTGCACATCCAAAACTTGAAGTCGCATTAGAACGCAGTTTGACGGAACTGTTACAAGGTCGTAGTTTTGAAGGTTTAAATGATTTACCAAAACCGACTTTTAGCTCAAATGCAGTGACTGAACCGAATAACTTTGTCGAACATTTTATTGATTCAAGCGGTGTGGTGTCTTGGCGTTTCTTCAGTGCCAAATCCGATTTTGAATTTGTGGAATGGGATTTCACAGGCAATGGTGACAATGAAGCTGAAGCCTCAACATTATTCGGCATTTTAGAAGATATGGGCAAAGAAGTGTATATGGCAGTCTATAAACACTTAGGTGCAACGGCTTGTCGTATTTTGGTGCCTAATTATTCTGAAATTTATTTGGTAGAAGATCTGATCTGGGACAATACCAACAAAGCATTACCTTTCCGTGAAGATATTTTAAATATCCATCGTTTAGATGATGAACAGCTTGAATCTTTGGTTGAACGATTAGAAGAGTTAGAAGTTGATGATTACACCGATATTGTCACCCTCATTGGGATTGAATTTGATGACAATACTGAATGGGGACAATTGACGGTACTAGAACTTAAACTTCTTATTTATGTTGCATTACAACAGTTTGAAGAAGCTAAAGACTTGGTTGAACAATTCTTACAATACAACACCAATACGGTTGAACGTGGATTGTTTTATCAATGCATGAATGTGGTGCTTGAAGTTGAACTCGATGACGAATTAGATCTGAATGATTATGAAGCGAATTTCCGTCATATGTTTGGTGAAGAACGTATGGATGCCGTGATTGGCTCAATGGACGGAAGCATTCGTTTCTATGGCTTAACAGAAACCAATATGCAACTTGAAGGCTTAGACCGTCATTTACGTTTAATCGAAAGTTATAAAAAATTGCATGCAGCACGTGCGAAATTTGTGGCTCAGCAGGGCTAATTATTTGTGTCTCTGTTATAAGATCATTAAGTTTCAATAAAAAAGGTCACCAAAGTGACCTTTTTTATGCATTGAATCTTTTTAAATGCATTTATTGCTTAGGAATAAATTTCACATCAGTCGGTAAACCGATTTGTAGCGCAATTTGAGTAGGGCTAAGTTCACCTGTTTTTAAATCACGTTTAAACTGGCTTACTGTATTACTAAATACATTGGCAACAATTAAATATTGACCTGTGGCATCAATATCAAAAGCACGTGGCTCAATACCACCACTTGGGTAACGACCAACTAAAGATAATTTACCGTTTTTACTATCAACAGCATAAGCTACGATTTCATTGACTTTTTTACGGTTGCCGACATACAAGAATTTCTGATCTGGTGAGAAAATTAAGCCCGCACCACCTTTAGAATCTGGATCATCTTGATCTGTCAAATTGGCTTGTTGAATAACTTTATACGAATCAAACACACGTTTAAAGACAATAATTTGAGCGCCCATTTCGGTCGTCGCATAAATATAATTGCCATTTTTACTAAAGACTAAATGACGTGGACCACTACCGCTGTTAAATTTCAAATCAAGATTTGGCGCAGCTTTTAATGGTTGCTTGGCTTCTGCATCATAATGATATGCTTTGATCAGGTCGCTACCCAAGTCTGCCATATAAACAATTTTACCGTCTGGACTAAATGCAGTTGAATGTGCATGCCCATCCGCTTGACGATCTGGAAGTGCTTGACTACCTGTAATAAAGGCAATTTTTTGCACTAATTTACCAACTTTACCATCTTTTTTAATTGAAAAAACGGTTACACCTGCATGATTAGGGCGTTCAGAATAGTTAGAAATCAATAGAAATTTATTGTCTGGAGAAACTTCTGCGTGAGTCGGTTGTTGACCATGACTTTTGACACTATTCAGTAACTGTAAATCACCCTTTTTTGTAAATTTTAAAGCAGAAACTTTACCGTCTTTATCACCATTATCTTCATTGGTGGCATATACAAACTGTTGATTTTTAGAAAAAGCCAACCAAGATGGATTACTTAGTTTGACTTGACTGATCGGTAACATCGTACCATCGGCATTAAGACGAACTTTATATATCCCTTGACTGTTAAATACAGGTTTTAAAGCACCTGCACCATCTGGAACACCACCAGTCCAAGTTCCAATGAGTAATTCTTGAGAACCCGTATTTGCTATTGCAGCATCTGTTGATGCTGTATAACCGTTTACTGCCAAACCCAAACCACTTAAAATAAGTAGTTGAATTAATTTAACTTTATTCATTTACAAGCCTAGTGTTTTTACAAAAAAGGAATCTAATGAAATAAATTCCATATAGTTTTGCAAATTGTAGACCTTATAAAATGAGTATTCAATTCATGTTAAAAATCAATTGTCTTTATGATGAATATTTCATCTAATTCATTATTCATTCGGTTCGAATGGACTGAGAGGGTAGCCAAAAAATGACTAATAATTGAAAAAACGATAACTCTAAATTCAATTTAAAGCTTGATCAGGTTAAATCCTGTTGTGTGTTTTATAACAATTTAGTGTTTTTTGGCGCATTGATTAAAAGTAATTCATGCCTTCTAAGCTAGTGAGGATATATTACTGGAATAGATACAATGCTCATATACATATAAAATCTGATATATTAGATACATATTGTGAATACCATTGTGATAAGACAAGAATAATTACATTACTTTTCACTAAATTTACTAAAAGAATCAACGACTATTCGATAACCAATTTACATTTCATAACAACTTATGCTACATATGCACTGTTTTGTAAACAGCTTTTTTGATTAAATAGAACACTTAAATAAACCTTTAACTATAGATAATAAAGATGCTTGCCAATATCTTTTCGGCCTTAGAACAATTGGGACTTACCGCACAAAAACGTGCCATCCATGTTCAATTTTCAAATTCAAACTTAAACAGCCAAGTCTTTTTACAACGAATAGATGGACAACATGCCTTAAACGAGGGGTTAAAGGCAGAACTCATCTGTCTGTCCACCAATGCGCAGATCTCTTTAAAAGAATTCATTGGCAGTCAGGTAGCCGTCGATCAAGTCACGGACAATGGCAAGTTATTCCGTACTACGGGCATTATTACTGAAGCTGCACAAGGGCAAAGTGACGGCTCACTCACCCTATATAAACTCACACTAGAAGACCCAACTTCACTGTGGCATAAACGACGCAATAGCCGTGTGTTTATGAATAAATCTGTTGTGGATGTGGTCGATACGCTTTTTCAGGAATGGCAAAACAAAAGTCCATTGTTTGCATCGAGCTTAAGCCTTGATATTAGCGGACTTAAAAACCAGTACGATGTCCGTCCATTCATCATGCAAAGCAATGAAACGGATTACGACTTCCTTACTCGCTTGATGCGTAGTGAAGGTATCAACTGGCTCATTGATGAAGCACAACTTTAATGTACCCAATTCATCGGCTTCAATTGAAGCCCAAAAACTACGTCTGATTGATGACAACAGCCAATACAACGCCTTAGAGCGTCGTAATATTCGTTTTCATCGTAGTAGTGCCACAGAACAACAAGACAGTATCACCAGTTTTATTGGACAACGCTCCCTACAACCCACTGCTGTTCATGTACAACGCTGGCAAGCCGATGTCCTCGAACAAGAAGAAGGGCTGGTTCAGTCCAAAGCAAACACCAACACAGTCAAAATCAAGACAATGCCAGCTTAGGCTTAGAACAAGCATGGCACTTCAGCCCAGCGTGGATGCAAGACTTAAACGGTGAAGATCAAACCACTGCATCCAGCAACAGCCAGATTGAAAAGCTCAACCAAAACCTCAGCAATTACTACGATGCCAAAAGCAAACAATTCATTGCGAACTCAACTGTACGTGATAGTCAGGTCGGTTATTGGTTTGAGTTTAACGAACACCCAGAAATAGACCAACACAGCGGTGCAGACAAAGAATTTCTGATTGTGGGTAAGACTTTCTATAACCAAAACAACTTACCCAAAGATCTGAATGATCAGATCAATGCATTACTGGCACAAAGCCAATGGACGCAAAACCGTTTTAATGGTGCAGTCAGCTCAAACCTCATTAGCACAACCAGCACCAACCAAAATGATGAACGCCAAGCCAACAGCTTAATCCTGCAACGTCGTAACATCACCACCGTTCCAGAATACAACCCACTGGCACATCGCCCAGCCGCACATCCGCAACGTGCCAAAGTCGTTGGACCTGCAGGTGAAGAAATCCATGTCGATGAATGGGGACGGATTAAAGTCCGTTTCTTGTTCACCCGTAACGAAGATCACCAGTTTGATGGTGGAGCAGGCTCAAATAATGACGATACTGACTCTGCTTGGGTCGATGTCCTGACCCCATGGGCAGGTGAGGGTTATGGGGCACGCTTCCTTCCTCGTATCAATGAAATTGTAGTGATTGACTTCTTTGATGGTAACATTGACCGACCATTTGTGGTGGGGCGTATTCATGAAGCACAACGTAGCCCAACCAAGTTCGACATTAAAGGTCAATTGCCAGATACTAAAAAATTGGCAGGGATTCGCTCCAAAGAAGTTCAAGGTGAAGGCTTTGGTCAGTTACGCTTTGATGACACCACAGGACAAATCTCCACCCAACTACAAAGCAGTCATGGGGTAACTCAACTCAACTTGGGTAACTTAAGTCACCCCAAAGAAACAGAAGAAAGTGAAGGGCGAGGCGAAGGTTTTGAGCTCAGAACCGACCAGTGGGGTGCGGTACGGGCAGGACAAGGTTTATTGGTTTCGACCTACAAACAGGATGCCGCAAAAGGTGATCATTTAGCGGCAGAAGAAGCGAAAAAACAATTAGAAGCCAGCCAGACCAATACCAAGGCTTTAAGTGATATTGCTAAACAGCAACAAACTGATGAAATTGAGTCAGTCGATCAACTTAAAGAATTTGCTGAACAAATTGAGGCTGATATTGCTAAATTTAAAAAAGCATTATTGCTACTGAACTCGCCGGAAGGGATTGCATTGAGCACACCTGAAGATATTCATTTATCAGCAGATGGGCAAATTAACCACAGTGCAGGTGATAGCATCAATATCAGCACACAAAAGAATTTGATTGCACATGCCAGCCAGAAAATTAGCTTATTTGCAGCACAATCTGGTGCCAGACTCTATGCAGGTCAAGGTAAAGTCGAAATACAAGCACAGTCAGATGCTTTAGATGTGTTAGCCAAGCAAGGTATCAAAATTACATCGACGGATGACCGAATTGAAATTAGTAGTCCGAAAGAAATTGTGATTACAGGTGCTAGCTCACAAATTACTTTAAATGGTTCAGGGATATTTCCGAAAACAGGTGGAACCTTTGAGGTCAAAGCTGGACAACATGTGTTCCAGCCAGGTGCCAGTGCCAGTGTGTCTACTCAATTACCACAAGCGAAGCCACTCAAAGGTGTATTAGACATTTTACGCAGTTATGGTGGCACAGATTTCTTTAAACAAAGTGGTTATCAAGTCATTGATGCTTTAGGCAAGCAATTGACAGGAAAGCTCGATGGTAATGGTTTTGCTCAGATTACAGGAATTGCGCCTGGTCCTGCACAAGTCAAACTTGAAAAAGACTTACGCAGTGCATGGTCACAATCTAATCACTTTGATCGAGACTACACATGGGCAGAGGAAGTTGTACCGCAATCGTCAGGGATGTTGCAAAATGCATTGACGCAATTGGGACAAAACATCACTGCTCAGCTTAAGAATAATTTATTTAATTTAAATGCCAATACGCTCAAAGATATTGGAAAAAATGCTTTGAAGGATCTGGGTAGTCAGACCCTGAATCAGTTTAAAGATCAGTTTACCTCCAATATATTGGGTGGCTTAAGTAATCCTTTGAATATGAATTTGAACCCTGAACAACTGCAAAGCATCGGTCAGGTCGAATCTGATATGCGAGGAAGCGAGGCTGTTCCGAATTCAGAAGACTATATCAGTCAAAATTATTATCAATCGCGAAGCTTGACTTATACCGAAACAATTCGTACTTCAAACCCGACGAGTGCTGCACCGACTTATAGTGCGTCGACACAAACAGCGCCAACGGTGACACCACCTATGAGCGAAGTACGCAAGCCAGTCACGAGCGTCACTCAAGCAAATGATGATTTTATCACTCAAACTTATTATCAGTCGGGTGGTGTGAAATACACCGAGACCACTCGTGTGGTGAAACCTACTGAAAATGACCAATTTAGTGCCAATAAGTTGAAAGATTAAATTTTAAAGATAAAGAAGAATTAGGGGTTAACATGACTTTTCAAGATGTCAATCATAGCAAAAAACAACAAGAACAAAATCAAGCTGTAAATGCTCAAGATCAACAACAAACAGAGCCGCAAGTGCCAGCGGTTGAATTGGCGGTGTTTAATTTAGACAGTGTCACGCATGTAGTGGATCATCAAATTATTGCCAATCAAGTTCAAAATTTCTTGATGGTGTGTGGCCAAACGTCTCTTAAAAATGTACAAGCCCATGCTCAAGTGACGACTGTTGCCAATATTTATGCACTAACAGGCAGTGTCTTGGATTTACTGCTGTATGCCACTGTGCCACAGACGGGAGCAGCCGCAGTGCAACGCAATGCATTATTGGCTGCCAATTTAATAGGCTTATTTGCAGAGCCTGCCAGTGAAGCACATGCACGTATGGCCTTACGTCCCATGCTCGGTTTAATGGCTGAATGTCTTTACCCTGAAAATGGCAAAATAAAAGCTGCAGATATTCGTCGTTTAGAATTGCACTTAAATGCACGTATGGCAGGTGACCTTGAACTATTTTTAAAAGAAACGCAAGGCAAACTCAGTGCATTACTCAGTAGTGCCAGCCAGTTAGGCAGCACTATTTTACAAAGTTTGGTTGCAACTGCTCCACCTCAAGCCGTTACTGTAGGTGCTGGTGGGGCTTCGGCTGAAAAACGTGACCCTCAACTTCAATTTACCAACTGGGCAAGCCCATTGATTGACTTGCTGAGTCAAGACGCTGAAGCCAATATTGAACCGAAGATTGATGCCCCTGCAAGTCATTTACAACAGGCGGTGACAGATGCACTTGCCACAATCACCACAGCGATTCAGGAACAAGCCAATGCTGGTACGCAATATAGTTTAGCATGGTTGATTCAAGAAACCTTAAAAGCCATCCAGAACAATGAAAATAAAGGCAATGCCAGTGTACCCATTAATCAAACGGGTGAATATGAACGTCATACTGAAGGTGATATTTTAGAATTTGTAACTTTACAGGCAGATGCTTTGAATGCACCACCTTGTTCTGGAGCAGAGTCAGGATCCGATAATAGTATTAGTTATTCAATTGGTGCAGAGCGAATTAGCCATAATGACTTTGCTTTACCGAAAATAGGTCTCGTTTTTAGTCGCTTATATAATTCACAAATGCATGAGTTGGATGGAAGTAGTATGGGCGCACGTTGGATGATGCCATTTTCCAACAGCATTATCCGTCATGACAAAGGTTATGTGTTTATCGATGGTAAAGGCAGAAAAATCCAGCTACCACATTCGATTGTGCAACAAGGCTATGAAGTGCCTTATGAAGGCACACGGGTCATACCATTAGAGAATGGCCGTTTAAGCCTGAATTTTGGCAGTGCTTGGGCTTATGACTTTGAAAGCTTTAATGGTGGTGAAAGCTATCAACTGGTGCTTGAACAAAATGAAGAGAGCAAAGAGTCAGTTGAGCTGAAGTATGCCGTATTGAATGGACAGGCATATTTACAAACCGTCGATTTCCAACTGAAAAAATTCCAACATACTTTAAAATTTGCTTATAACGATCAAGGCAAAATGATTGCCATCTTTGTTGATGATGTTGCAACACCATTGGCACGTTATAGCTATGATCGATCTGGCAATTTGATTGAAGCGATTGATGAAAATGGACATGCGCATCAATACCAATACAATGCCCACCATCAATTGACTCGATATACTGACCGTACAGGTCGTGGTCAAAACATTCGTTACGATTCAACGTTACCGACAGCCAAAGCCATAGAAGAATGGGCGGATGACGGTAGTTATAAAACCACACTGAAATGGCATCCACGTTTACGTCAAGTGGCAGTGTATGATGCTTATCATGTACCGACTTATTATTACTTTGACTTAGATGGTTTTACCTATCGCATCCGTTTAGCCGATGGCCGTGAAAAATGGTATTCACGTGATCAACAAAAACGCATTACCCGAGAAATTGACTTTACTGGTCGTGAAACCCAGCAATATTATAATGAAGCAGGTCAGCTTGATAAAATTGTACAACCGAATAGCGGTGTGATTCGTTTTGCCTATGATAAAAAAGGTAATTTAACCGAAGTTAAAGACCCTGAAGGTTATATTTGGAAACGTGAATACAATGCTGATGGTTTGATGAGCAAAGAGATCAATCCACTCGGTCATAAAACTGAATATAAATACGATGCTGAAGGGCAATTGATTGAAGTGATCGATGCCAAAGGTGGCAGTAAAAAAATTCAATACAATGACCTAGGGCAAATGATTGCCTATACCGATTGTTCAGGCAAAGAAAGTGCTTGGCAATATGATGAAGAAGGTACGCTTCAACAGCAACTTGGTGCCGATCAACAAGGGGTGCAATACCTGTATAGCACTCAAGGGATAGATAAAGGTCAACTCAAAACCATTGTGTATCCTGATGGGCAAAAAGAACACTTTGAGCATGACCAAGAAGGGCGTTTACAGAAGCATATTGATACCGCAGGTAAAGTCACGACCTATAAATACAATGCTGTTGGTCTGCTACAACAACGTCTTGATGCCAACCAAGACCAAATTGCCTATACATGGGATTTACAAGGTCGGATTCAAAAACTGATTAACCAAAACCATGCGGAGTATCTGTTTGACTATAACCAATATGGTCAACTGGTTCGAGAGCAAGATTTTGAAGGTGAAGAAAAACATTATCGCTACTGTGAAGATGGTTATTTGCATCAAATCCGTCAGCCGAATGTGATCACGCAATTTGACTATTATGCTGACGGACAGATTAAAGCCAAACATTATACCCATATCGAAACACGCCATACGCAAACTGAAGAATTTGCCTATAACTTAAATGGTCAACTGAGCCGTGCCAGCAATGCCATCAGTCAAAATGACTTTTATCGTAATGCGCTGGGGCAACTGGTTAGAGAACATCAACATTATAAACTGCCAGATTTGACACCAATGACCGCAGTACTCCGTTATGACTATGATGAACTGGGGAATCTGATTAAGACCATTCGTCCAGATGGGCAAGAAGTGTCACACTTAACTTATGGTTCGGGGCATGTTTATGGTGTAGCACTGAACAAACAAGATATGGTGGGCTTTAAACGTGATGACTTACACCATGAAACGGAGCGTTATCTTGCAAATGGCTTAATTCAACAGAATCAATACAATGAATTGGGCTTACTTACCGCACAAATCATTCAGCCTGAGCAAGAAACTATAGATAGACTGAGCCATCATGCACAACGTCAGTATAGCTATGACAAAAACTACTTGCTGACCCAAGTGCAAGACAGCCGTTTTGGGCAATTGAATTATCAATATGATGCCATTGGTCGTTTAGTTAAATCGCAAAATGCACACACAACTGAAAGCTTTAGTTTTGACCCTGCAGGTAACTTAATAGATACACGTGCTAGTCAAGGCAGAGATGTTAAAAATAACTTGCTGAAAGAATACCAAGGCAAGCGCTATAAATACGATGCGCAAGGTAACGTCATTGAAACCCAACAAGGCAGCAAAGTACTTAAACTGAAATGGGATAACCTTAATCGTTTGATTCAAAGTGATCACAATGGTCAAATCACAAGTTATGGTTATGATGTGTTTGGTCGTCGTTTATTTAAGAAGACCGACAAGCACCTAACCTTATTTGGTTGGGCAGGCGACTTGATGATTTGGGAGTCTCGACAAGATCAGGAAGCTCAAAATAGTTATACCAAACACTATGTGTATGAGCCTAATAGCTTCGTTCCACTTTTGCAAGCAGGTTATGCAGGTTTTATAAAACTCATAGAAACACCAAATTATGAGCGATTTAAAACAGAGGCTTATTCAATTCAAAAAGACCCAGTCTGGCGTACAGACACCCGTCGCTACAGAGCCGAACTTGAACGTATTGCATTTTACCAGTGTGACCAAATAGGGACACCGCAAGCATTAAGCAATGAACGAGGTGAATGTATATGGGAGATTGCTTTAAAGACTTGGGGAGAAACTCAAGAAATTAATGCCCAAAATCCAGAGAATCCTTTAGAGCAGAGTGATATTCGTTTTCAAGGTCAATATTATGATGAGGAAACAGGATTACACTATAACCGTTACAGATATTATGAGCCGTTTAGTGCTAGATATTTAAGCAAGGATCCTATTGGATTAGAAGGTGGAATTAACAGTAGAACATATATTGCTGATCCAATACAGTGGGTGGATCAGTTAGGGTTAACTCCTTTGAATGCAGCTGGTGCTATACTGGGAGGTATTGCTGGTGGAGTAGGTGGTTATACAACTGGTGGTTGGAAAGGGGTTCCTATCGGCGTTGGTACAGGGGCAGTTGTAGGGGCAGTCAATCCTTGGGCATCAAATGCCGTTGGTGCAGCAGCTGGAGCTGGTGCTGCATCAATTGCAGGTCAGGGAGTTGGTTTGGCAACAAAAAATAAAAATGTGACGAATGTTTGTAATTACGATGCTGGAGCTGTATTAGGAGCAATGGCTGGGGGGGCTGTAGGAGGTGCTGTCAGCAAATTAGCAATAAAAAAAGCACCTTATATTAGAGTAGACATGATTAATAAACCTTTGGGTACGTCAGGTATTAATAGGACTCCTGGAAAGTTAAGCGGTGCATTATTAGATGGTAAAATAACTGGTACAGGTGAGTTATTAGGTACTGGTAAAATAACTTTTCCATCATGTAATAAATAGTTAGTGAGATACTTGATGATTTGGATTAAAACGTTTATTTTTTTATTTGGTTTTATAGTATATTTATTTTTTATGGTAAATTTGTATGCCAAGTTGCTAATTAAATTTTCTTTGGTTGGAAATATTTTAAAAAAATTTTTGAGTTTTTGTTTGTACATTTTTTTTTCGTTAGTGTTTTTTATTCCGTTTTTTAATATTAATTTTTTTATTCAGGAATTTAGTTTTTATTATAATAACAATGATAGTTATTATTATATTTTCACAATTACATACTCATTAATTTGCTTAATTGTTATTATTTACTTTAATAAAAATCTAGTTCCAAAGTTGAAGTCTTTAGGTTATTTCGATTAATAATTTTGTTAAAAGAATATTTCAACATATATGCCTTATTGGTATGAAATAAATTATTTTTTATGAAAAATTCATTCAATAAACCTAAATTTTGAATAACAATTTTGATTGGGTTTGTTGCACAAAGGCGTCAGAGATAGATCTTTCCTAAGTTACGTAAATTCAAGTGAAAACTTGAGAATTAGATCGACCTAATTCTATGACTTTATTTAACAAGGCTACACGTGCATGGTTTTCATTCACCTGACTAGGAAAGCACTTTGCCGTAAATTTATCGCCCAATAGTTTGATGCGTTCGTTTGGAAGATGATAATGAGACTAATGCGATTTTTGTTAATAATTTCACTATTAGTAGGTTGTGAAAAAAGCGAAATTGAAAGAGGTATTAGTTTACAACAATTAGAGCATAGAGTTTCTAAAAATGAAGCTGAGTATATTAAAGAAATGGAAGATATTTTTACAATTTACAATTTAAGTTTATATGATATTAATACAGTAGGAGTGCTACGTTTTATTATTTTATAAGCAGTAACGTTGTATTTCATATGGATATATATAGGGAAATAGTAAGTAAAAATTTGAAAAAAAATGGTTGGACGATGGTAGAAAAAAATGAATATGGTGAATTGTATTGTAATATTGATAATCAAGCTATAGGGATTACATTTCCTAGCTTAAATGAAAAATCTGTAGGCTTAAATAAAGGGTATTTTACCTATCAATTTTATAAAACGATATCAATAACACTATATTATATACCTAACAAAAATAGTGTACGTTGTAAGGGAAGTAAAAGTAAGCCTTACTTACAGGCATGAAAGGACTTTTTTGCATAAAGATTTAATAAGCATTTGATTTTAACTAATTCAAATCTTGCTTAATCCAACGATTTCATAATTTGAATTGTTGGGTTATTCCGATGGTATAATTGATATGCACGTAAAAATTTATAAATCCCACTTAGAAAGCCATTAATATTAGGTGTCTTACTCGTTATTAAATTGTATTGACCTTTCAATAATCTGAATAACGTTTCTATTTTATTATGCTGTTATAAGTGATATTCATCTGATTCAGAAAGTTTTTATCCTGCATGTTCTTCAGATGATAGGTAATCAAATTGATGTGTTTGGTCGTCATTTATTTAAGAAGACCGACCAGCACCTGACTTTATTTGGTTGGGATGGTGACTCGATGATTTGGGAGTCTCGACAAGATCAAGATACTCAAAATAGTTATACCAAACATCACATCTATGAAAATAATAGCTTTGTGCCATTACTTCAAGCAGGCCATGCAGGGTTTATTCAACTGATTGAAACGCCAAATTACGAACGATTCAAAACAGAAGCTTATTCAATTCAAAAAGATCCAGTTTGGCGAACAGACACAAGGAAGAATAGAGCAGAGTTAGAACGGATTGCGTTTAGAACAGAGTGATATTCGATTCCAAGGTCAATATTATGATGTGGAAACAGGATTACACTATAATCGTTACAGATATTATGAGTCATTTAGTGCGAGATATATCAGTAAAGATCCGATTGTGTTGATGGGGGGATTAAACAATTCGAGTTATGTGAGTGATCCAAATCAGTGGGTGGATCCGTTAGGGTTGAATGTAGTTAATGGTAATTTCATGGGAAGTGCAATGGGAGATTGGGGACGTGCTCAGCAATCAAAAGCAATTGATCAAGTGAATAATCCTCAAAAGTATACGATTAATCAACATCCAATACAGAAAGAACCATCGAAAATAGTAACTGTGCTAAACGATAAGGCAAGAAAACAGTCAAATAATTTCCCAAGTCGACAAGGTACACAGGCTAAGCCTAAAATAGATAGTGATCCAAGGAGAAATCCCAAAACTACTCCGGAACAAAAGAGAAAAAATTTAGAAAATATAAGTGATGCATTAACCATTGGTGGGGTTATATGTACAGCAACAGGGGTGGGTAGTCCTTTAGGTGCTGTATTAGGAGGGAGTGGTACGGCAATAGGGACATATGTTACTTGGACTGATCCTGATAAATCAACTAAGCATAAAGTAGTGAGTACAGTTACAGGTTATGGAGTTGGTAAAGTTTTTGGTAAAGCAGCTGATGCTGCACCAGATAATGTAAAAAAAGCAACAGTTGAGGCGATAGGGGTTGGAATAGATAAAGCTGTAGGTAAAGAGATAGATAGAGAAATGGATAAAAAATGAAAGTGAGATAGAGATGCATATGAATAATTATATCGTAAAAATTTATCAAACTAAAAAAATGTATATATTATTACTTGGTTTGATTATTTTTTTTTCAACGATGTACATTAAATTATTTTTTTTGGGTGTTAATGATTACTGGAATTTAATAGGTGCAATTGCATTTTTTATTTTTTTTATTGATATACTGTATAATGCTAGTTATTTATTTTTAAGTAAAATAAATGAAAATAGTAGTATTTATGATTACTATGCTAGATTTTTTTATATTATTATATTTTTTTCATTTTCTATTTATTGTGTGTTAAGGTGATATTATGAATTTAAAAATTTTTTCACTTATTTTTATTTCTATTTTTATATTAATATCTTGCTCTACTGTTAATAATAAAAATGAAGAATTAAATGTAATTGATAAGGAGGTTATGGATGATTTTATTTTAAACAAAAAAAAGGAATTACCAAAAAAAATAGATTGTTGTACAAGTTTGATAGATGTTTATCGAGACAAAAATACTCTTGTTAATGTATATCAATTAAAACTTGAAAGAGTAGATGATAAATCGATTGAAGATATTAAAAATAAACATTACTTACCACCAAAAGTTAATGAAATTTGTAATCTGGTTGAAACTACTTTTGACGGTCCTGTGGAGCTAGAGTATAAAATTTTAAATGTTAATAATGTTTATCTATTTAGCTTATTCTTCAGTAAGAGTAAATGCAAGGAATTGATAAAGGTTTATTAGGTGTTATATTTTTAAGTGACTGATTTTCATAATCCTACATAAACTTAAACTAAATTTAGAAATTTGTTTGAACTCGGTTATAAACTTGGTCAGCGATAATTGATTTTAAAAAAAAAGAACATCAAAACTCTAACTGTAAAACCTCAAAACACTCATAGCAGTAATACATTACGAACACAATGAGTTGGGTAATCTGATTAAGACCATCCGTCCAGATGGGCAAGAGGTTGCACATCTGACCTATGGTTCAGGGCATGTCTATGGTGTAGCACTGAACAAACAAGATATGGTGGGCTTTAAACGTGATGACTTACACCGTGAAACTGAGCGTTATCTTGCAAATGGCTTAATTCAACAGAATCAATACAATGAATTGGGATTACTCACCGCACAAATGATTCAGCCTGAGCAAGAAACTGTAGATCGACTGAGTCATCAAGCACAACGTCAGTATAGCTATGACAAAAACTACTTGCTGACCCAAGTGCAAGACAGTCGTTTAGGGCAATTGAAATTCCAATACGATGCGATTGGTCGCTTAGTTAAAAGTCAAAGTTCAAATAAAACAGAAAGCTTTAGTTTTGACCCTACAGGGAATTTGATTGATACAAGCGGTAGTCAAGGTGCACAAGTCAAAAATAATTTGGTCAAAGAATACCAAGGCAAACGCTATAAATACGATGCGCAAGGTAATGTCATTGAAACCCAACAAGGCAACAAAACCCTTAAACTGAAATGGGATAATTTAAATCGTTTGATTTAAAGTGACCATCATGGGCAAATCACAAGTTATGGTTATGATGTATTTGGGCGACGTTTATTTAAGAAGACCGACCAGCACCTGACCTTATTTGGTTGGGATGGTGATTTAATGATTTGGGAATCACGTCAAGATCAAGATACGCAAAATAGTTATACCAAGCATTATGTGTATGAGCCTGATCGTTTTGTGCCATTACTTCAAGCTGGGTATGCAGGGTTTATCAAACTGATCGAAACACCTGATTATGAGCGTTTTAAGACTGAAGCCTATTCAATTCAGAAAGATCCTGTTTGGCGTACAGATACCCGTCGCAACAGAGCCGAAATTGAACGTATTGCTTTCTACCACTGTGACCAAGTGGGGACTCCACAAACCTTAAGTAATGAATGAGGTGAATGTGTATGGGAGATTGCTTTAAATACTTGGGGACAAACACAAGAAATTAATGCCCAAAGCCCAGAGAACCCTTTAGAACAGAGTGATATTCGTTTCCAAGGTCAGTATTATGATGAGGAAACAGGATTACACTATAACCGTTACAGATATTATGAGCCTGAGAAGTTTAAAAATATATTTTTAAACTTCGCAAGGCAAGATATATAAGTAAAGATCCGATTGGGTTATTGGGTGGATCGAATAATTCAGTTTATGTCAGTGACCCAAATCAATGGGTTGATCCGTTGGGATTAAATGGCATTTATACATCTGCTGAATGTACATATAAAATTAAAGCAAGAGATTTAACTTGTATTAAGAAATCAATAAATTCAATTGGAATAGATGGTATAAATTCAACAGTACAAGTGATAAATATAAACTCTAAAAATGGTATTTTTTCTGGGCAGGGGTGGTGTGCTAATGATTCTGATGATATTTGTTTAGAAAAAGCCAGCATTGGGTCTGTATTGCCAGGAACCTATGATATGGTGTATTTACCTGAAAAATATGGTGGTTCTTGGTGGTTGGATGAAGGGAAATTAACTAGAATTTTTAGGAAAAGAAACTCTTTCTTTCTTCATTTAGGTTCTGTTTCAGAGGGGTGTATAACAGTACCAGCCGCAGATAAAGTGGCTGTAGAAAAATTTGTGGAACTTAGAAAGATGTTAAATGGAATGAAGGTTAAAATGAAGGTTGAAAAATAATATGAATCTTTTTTTTAAAATGTTAATAATATTTATCTGTTTGGTTCTTTCATTTTTTCTTACAAATTATATCTCTATAAGAAAAATATGAAAGAAAATGAGCATTATACCAAATTTGTTTCTTTGATAAAAGAAAATAAATATCCTGAAGCATATGGTTATCTGTATCCATATGTTTTAAAAAACGATAAAAAATCTATGAAATTAATTTCAAAATCATATACTTATGGTAAAGCATATGGAGTAGATATTGATTTAATTAAAGCGAATATTTGGCAACAAAGAAGTGAGTTAGAGAGTTTCTCTGAGCTAGGTAAAGTAGAATATAATCAATTTTTATTTTTTTTGAGTATTAATAAGCCTAAGATGGCTTCATTTTTTTTGCAAAAATCGGCTGAATTAGGTTATAAAGAGGCAATATATAAAATTAAAGATGAAAAATATGTTAAATTAAATGAAATTATAATTGATGAGTATTGGAAGGATTTTGATTATAGTGATTTATATCCTTATTGTCATAATATAAAAGAAGATTGCGAACTTTGATTTAAACGTAGTTCATATTTTGGTGGTAAAGTGTTATCGATTCATCTTTAATTTCATTATTGTATTTTAATGGCTTTGTTGAATAAAGGTTTTAGAGACAGATCTTTCCTAAGTTGCGTAAATTCAAGCGACAATTTGAGTATTAGCTCGACCTAATTCTATGAATTTACTTAACATGGCTACACGTGCATGATTTTCATAATAATTGGGTCAGATCACTTATTCAACATGGTTCTTCCTAGGATTTTTATAAAAAAATCCACCAGCACCTAACCTTATTTGGTTGGGATGGTAATTTGATGCATTGGGAGTCTCGACAAGATCCAGATGCTCAAAATAGTTATACAAAGCACTATGTGTATGAGCCGAATCGTTTTGTGCCGTTACTCCAAGCAGGTTATCAAGGTTTCATCAAATTGATATCTTTTTCCAAGGTACATGAGCAAAGACTAAGCACTGCTTAGTGTGAAGCGCAAGGATGAGGAAACAGGACTACATTATAATCGATATAGATATTATGAGCCTTTAATGGCAAGGTATCTGAGTAAAGATTCGATTGACATTGATGGTGGATCCAATAATTAAAGCTATGTTATAAATCCAAATCTTTGGATAGACCCGAAAGGATTACAGTCATTTAATTTTGGTGAAATGTATGGAATACCATCATCTGCTCAATCTGGAATTGCCTATCAAACTCAACGAAATTATGATTCCTATTCGGAGACAGGAGCAGCATGTAAGATAAATGTTCCTCCACTGTTTGATTATGTTACTTGCAGTGTCGGTGCACTTGCTGTTGGTGTAGGTTTTGTAAAAAACATGTGGACTAATGAATACTATATTAGTGGTAATAAAGACTCAATTTTAGTACCCGTTGCAATATCTACAGCTTCTGGAAAGCAGGTAAGTTCTAAAGACCTTGCTGGAGCAAGTTTCGTCGGTGGGCACATTCATAATATTCCAAGTCGAACAAAGTCTAAAATGACTATGGGTGAAATAACAAATGAATTTGTTAGTGGAGCATCTATTTCCGTCGGTAGTGGTGCTTATGGATTAGTTGGCAATTATGTAAAGCCACTAGTAAACAAGCAAAGTCCTATTAATGGAGCTTGGCCAACTGAATTTGGGGTTGGAACTTCAGGTGTGGACATGGAGTAGGTGGCACTGTCAGTGTTAAGACATTATTAGATGCTGTTGATGTTACATCAAAAAAATAAACTGGACAGAAAATATATGTTGCAATCGGCAGGAGTTAAAATGATTAGCTCAAATAGTTTTAAAATTATTTCATTAATTTTATGTAGTGTATTTACAATAGGCTGTGAATATCGCGTAAGTAATAATGAAAGAATTTCAGCACCCAATAATATAAAAAATGAAAAAGGTATTAAAAATAAATTTATTAATGATGCGAATTTTATATTTGGTAATAACTTGATAGAAGAGGAATACTATGCTACCTACAATGCTAATAGATTAATTTTTCAATTAAAAGTTGATGGTTTATCCAATCAAGAGTATCTTGATACTATTAAAATTAAAATGCAAAATAAAGGTTGGAAATTTTTAAATAAATACAAAGATGCGTATATTTATTGTGATTCAAAATTAAATCAATTGGAAATTGTCCCACCTTTGGATATTAAATATTCTTTTAACTTGGGAGAAGGTCAGACACTCAAGCAATTACCAGATCTTTGGAATATAAGCTTTATAAACTCAATTCATAAACGTTATGTTTGTAATAAAAATTCATAAATAATTCTTAACTTAACGTGAATATCGGATAATAAATTGCCTTATTAACTATGAGGAATAGATTCATAAGGTGAGCTACCATAAAAACCAAGAGCCTTCAAATTAGAAAGCTCTGGTATCTATTTGATATACATTTAAATATTCAATTGAATTAATGAAACACAGGGACATTACCAGTTTGAGTCTGACGATCACCTGCTTCATCTAACTTTTTCTTTAATTCAACAATACGTGCTTCACCCTTGTTCAAGGCTTCTTGTGAAGTATGTACTGAATAATAACCTAAATGTAAATCATGCGGATGGGGAACGGCTGAACCCAATACAAATATCGCTTCACCATTTTTATCAGCAACAATTTCAATTGCAGTTTCCTCTTGCGAAAATACAATCATTTCACCTGAATGAATGCTCTCATCACTACTTGCAACATTACCTTTGGCAATTGCCATCCAACCTACAGAATGTCCTTTAGGCGGTTGATATGTCCAGCGTTCACCAGGTTGAAGACGAACCAGTAAATAGTTAACATCATCTGGAGTCGGTAATGGACTTTTCACACCTTCATATTCACCTACAATGACTTTCGCTGGACCAGTTTGCGAAATTTTATCTTCTTCAAGATAAAAACTCTCAGGCTGACTCAACTCAAGCTCCTCAGGTAAAGATAACCAGAGCTGAAAACCTTGAATGCGTTCAACATCTGCCGGAAAGAGTTCTTTGCCATGCCAAATACCATGTCCTGAACGCATCCACTCTACACCGCCATAACCAATCAAACCTGTTCCAGAATTTGGATCATTGTAGTGCATTGCACCTTCCGTAAATACCGTTACAGTAGCCACGCCAGAGTGCGGATGAATAGGCATACCTTGTAAAGCATTTACATTTGTATTGCCTGTATCAAAGATATCTAGGAATACAAAAGGTTTAACCACTTTTCCTAAATCAGATGGACTCATAAGGCGAGTAATTGGACCACCGCGATGACCTTTAGTACGCCAAACAATTTCACGATGAAGCGTAGGAGATTTTGACATTCTTATTTCCTCGTAAACTTTAATCAATATGATCAGATGGCTTCAGTGTGTGCTTTAGGATGTAGGTTTTCAAAGGCATCAACTGTAAGCTACGTTTTATTTTTAGAACGATGAAAATTTGTGATGCCAGCTTCATTTTTTTGCTAGCGCAATATTGAACTTGGCGAAACAGTTACTATGACGCTTTATTCTTTTTTATTCATCAGAAGTATTTAAATATTATAAAAATTAAAAGCTTATCAATATTTTTATAAAACGTACCGCAGTGCCTAAGATAAAATACAAGTTAAAAATAGAGGGTAAAGGGATCAATAAAGCGATAAAAATAACCAAAATTACAGAGTGCTTTATTTCCAAATTCTATTTGAAAGTCTTTCAAATAGAATATAGATAATAAATATTATTTATTAATGTTATAGTGTAAATAATATTATAATTAAATTTTATTTAATATAAATAATAATCTTAATCTAAATTATTTGGTTGTATTTATTTAAATAAATTGTTTTGGGTGTTATATAAATTTATACACACCCAAAATTTCAAAAATAACTTATATCATATGAAGAAGATTGAGAATTAAACCTAAATTATGGTGTTAATTTTTATCTAAAGATATTCTTCCTGGGCCAGTAATCGCCAATAATAAAAAACCGCCGATGATACTGATATTTTTATAAAAATGGATCATATTTCCAGCCATATCAGCACCTGTCATGGTCCAATATGCATGACCAATTAAAGCTGTGCCTAAGGTATATGCAGCAAAGATTAATGCTAAAGGCCGTGTGTAAAAACCTACAATAATCAATATAGAAACAATAACTTCCATAAAAACTGCAATAGCAGCTGCAAGCCATGGTAGTGGGGTGTGAAGGGAAGTCATATATTGGACAGTACTCTCAAAATTCATCATTTTGGGTAGTCCTGAAACAATAAAAAGGATTACCAAAAGCACTCTCGACACGAGCAGTAATAATGGATTGATTTTACTCAGATTAAGATATCGAATTGTATTTAACATTTTTAAAAACCTCGTTGATTATTGTGAATTAATGTGCTGTTTATTTTGAGCTTGAATCATACATTTTAATTAAACGATATAAAATTTGGTTAACAATAAAACATATAAAATAATTATTTTTTTGTTGAATATTTTTTTAAACAAATCTAAAAATATAATGTCGATGTGATTTTTATATTTAAAGCATTTACAGAATTTATTAAAATATACTATTGGAAAAATGAAATGAAAGATTTATATCAACGTATAGATAAAGACGATGTAGCGGTTTTACTAGTTGATCATCAAGCTGGTTTATTTTCACTTGTTCGTGATATCCCGCCTGAAAAATTTAAAAATGATGTTTTAGCCTTAGCAGGTTTAGCAAAAGCTTTTAAATTGCCCACCATTTTGACCACCAGTTTTGAACAAGGTCCTAATGGTCCACTGATTCCTGAACTTAAAGCTTTATTTCCAGATGCACCTTATATCGCGCGTCCAGGACAAATTAACGCTTGGGACAATGAAGACTTTGTCAAAGCGGTAAAAGCGACAGGGAAAAAGCAGCTGATTATTGCAGGTGTTGTGACGGAAGTCTGTGTAGCATTTCCAGCGCTGTGTGCATTAAACGCAGGCTATGAAGTGTTTGTGGTGACAGATGCATCTGGCACGTTCAATGAAATTACCCGTTATTCAGCTTGGGGGCGCATGCAGCAAGCAGGAGCACAGTTAATTTCATGGTTTGCTGTTGCTGGTGAATTACAACGCGATTTACGCAATCAAGTCGATGGTCTTTCTGAAACCTTGGGCAATTCTATTCCAGATTATGCCAATCTTTATGCGAGTTTGAACGCAACTCAAAGTCGTTCAAATCAATAATCTTTAAAAGCATTTGCCCGTCATTCACTTTTATTAATACATCATCTTGAAGGCGTTAGCGTTGAAAAACTTACAACTTTCAACATTTTTCGCTTTTGAAATAAACACCTATCTATTTTGGTGAGTCGATTTTATAAGTCCACGCTAGCGGCGAGGTTATCAATTCGACTCACCAGCACATAAGCATTGCTCAATCTTGATTAAGGATAACTGCTATGGCTGTTCAGTACATCATAGACCGTCGAATTAAAGACTTAGGTGGCGGTTTTGAGGTTGGTCGTTTACTGCCTTTTAGAACGCAACCTATGGTTGGACCATTTATTTTTTTCGATCATATGGGACCCGTTGATTTACCTGAAAATGTATCCAAAGACGTTGATGTTCGTCCACATCCGCATATTGGCTTATCTACAGTGACGTATTTATTTGATGGGACAACTACGCATCGTGACAGTTTGGGCGTACATCAAGAAATACGTCCAGGAGAAGTCAATTGGATGGTTGCAGGAAGTGGAATTACCCATTCAGAACGTTTTGAATATGCACGAACGCATGGTGGAGATCTTATTCATGGCATTCAGACGTGGGTGGCTTTACCTATAGAAGATGAAGAAACGGCACCTGCTTTTTATCATCATGAAGGGGCAGATTTACCGACTTGGAATGATCACGACGTCCGTGGACGTCTCATTGCAGGATCAATTGGCTCAATGAAAGCAGCAGTGAAAACTTTTTCTCCCTTGTTTTATATGCACTGGGAAATGGATGCAGGCGCAACAGAAAGCCTTTCAAATGAATATTCCGAGCGGGCTATCTATGTCGTCAGTGGCTTGGTCAGTGTAGATGGTGAAGTCATTCATCCAGGGCAAATGGCTGTACTGAAGCAGGGAGAAACTGCTGTGATTCAGGCACACATTGCATCTCAAGTGATGGCATTGGGTGGTGAGCCGATTGGTGAAAGATTCTTATATTGGAATTTTGTCTCATCTTCAAAAGCGCGTTTAGAGCAAGCCAAAGAAGATTGGCGTTTACAACGAATGAAACTCCCCGTTGGTGATGATCAAGAATTTACACCATTGCCTTAGTTTGGCTTCGGTATATTTTGAAGATACGTATAAAGTTAAATATAAAATATTGATTATTAATACTTTTTAAAATAGTGATGCTTAAAAAGCAATCTAATCTGCAAGCAGAGGTCTAAATGAATAGAAAATTAGAAAGACGATCAGGCATCTTATACGCCATATACAAAGTATTTAATCCCATTCCGTTTGGATTCTTTGTTGCAGGTTTATTGTTTGATCTGTTCTATATGAATACCGCTGAAATATTTTGGGCCAAAGCAGCCAGTTGGGTCATTAGCTTTGGATTACTCTTCGCCATTCTCCCAAGATTTATCAATCTATTTTATGTTTGGTTTAGACCCCATTTAAACAGTAGAAAAGCAGATGTTTTTGGGTTCTGGATGTATGGCTTTGCAATCATCAGTGCAACATTCAACGCATTTGTTCACGGACGTGATGCCTATGCCATTGTACCAACAAGTTTAGTCTTATCGGCTATCACCGTTATCCTTATTGCTATCGCATATCTCTATCAGGCTATTGTTTTGAATCAAAATGCAGAAGGTGAATTTTAATGAAAATGTTCAATCAAATCTTACTTCCTGCCTTATTTACGTCAATGTTTGCTTCGATCTTGGTAGGTTGTGACAGTGGCACCACGGTTGATCCTCAACAACAGTATGGATCAGATCCTAAGCTCCCAACGCCACAGAACTTTATTTTACCGCCTGTAAATGTTCCTAAGGGGACTGGTTGGAAAGAAAATCAAAGTCCAACCGTTGCCAAAGGATTAAAAATCGAAAAAATTGCAGCTCAATTAGAACATCCACGCTCGCTTTTAACTTTACCCAATGGGGATATTCTCGTTGTTGAAGGCAATAGTCCTGGTTCTGAAGCGCTGACTGCGCCTAAACAAATTGTTGCAGGAAAAGTCATTAAGGGGCAGTCTGGTAAAGGTGGCAAGGGCGGAAATAGAATTACACTCTTAAGGTTAGATGAGGCTAGTCATTGGAATAAATATAATTTTTTAGACAATTTAAATTCCCCTTTTGGGGTTCAATTGATTGGAAACAATTTATACGTTTCCAATACCAATAATATTATGAAATATGCCTATCAAACTGGTGCGACACAAATCACCGATCAGGGCGTGGAATTGGCAGATTTACCTGATCGAGTGAATCATCATTGGACCAAAGCATTATTAGCTAGTCCTGATGGAAGCAAGCTTTATGTCGGTGTAGGTTCAAACAGTAATATTACTGAAAATGGAGAGGCTGTTGAATATCGACGAGCGAATATCTTAGAGGTCGATACACAGACTGGTGCAAGTCGAATTTATGCAAGTGGTTTGCGAAATCCTACAGGTCTACAGTGGGAAAGAAAATCAGCAAAACTTTGGGCTATTGTGAACGAACGTGATGAAATTGGGCAAAGTTTAGTGCCAGATTATATGACATCGGTTCAAGACAAAGGCTTTTATGGATGGCCATATAGTTATTATGGTCAACATGTTGATACGCGTGTCAAACCAGAACGTCCAGATTTAGTTGCCAAAGCCATTAAACCTGATTATTCATTAGGTGCTCATGTTGCGCCCTTAGGATTGTTGTTCACTTCGGATAACATCAATTTAACCAGTCAGTATAAAGACGGCGCTTTTGTGAGTAATCATGGGAGCTGGGGCAAAAAAAATCCAGTCGGGTACAATGTTGTTTTTATTCCATTTAAAGATGGTAAACCCAATGGCAAACCTGTCACTGTCGTGGATGGATTTTACTCCAAAGAGAAAAATGAATCGTTTGGTGCACCAGTTGGCTTAACGGAAGATAAAACGGGTGCTTTGATTATCGCTGACGATGTTGGCAATAGTGTATGGCGAGTATCAGTAAAATAATTCTGCACAACATTTCCTAGATAAAATCGAATTTTATCTAGGATTTTTAAATAACATATAAGTTAATGATTTTAGAAAAAATCCTAACAAATACCTTAGACATCAAAGATGAATAAATCACACATAATTATAATGCGATAATTTTTCAAAATATTTATTTTCTTTAAAGTAATCAATAATATAATCAATAAAAACTCTGAGTTTTAAAGGCATATTTTTTTGTGAAGAATAATAAATATTGCCATAGCCCATATCGCCATACCATTCTGGAAGCACACGAACCAATTCTTTTCGATCTAAATAATAAGCAACATCATGCGTTGCCAATAGGGCAATACCAAAGCCTCTCACTGCTGCTTCACAGATCGATTGAGTATCATCAAGGATGATTTTGGCAGATTGATTCACCTCAAAGATCTCATCACTTGATTTTGCCAGTAACCATTTGCGTATTTTGCCACTGTGTATCGAGCGCATCACAATGTTATCAATATGTTCCAATTCACTAGGATGTTGAATCGGAGCTTTATCTTTAAGGAAATCGGGGCTGGCCACAGCAATGATATGCATCGGGATAAGCGGTCGTGCAATTAAGGTGTTATTCAGCTCTATACCAGCTCCAATTGCAGCATCAAAACCTTCTTTGATTAAATCGACCTGACGGTTTTCAAAACTAAAATCTGGAATAATTTCAGGATATTTTTCTAAAAAACCAGACAAAGCAGGGATGATGTAGTCTTTCCCAAAACCTTTAGACATACTGATTTTCAAGGTGCCTTTGGGCACAGAATTTTTCATATTGATATTTTCAAATGCTTGATCCAGCATTTGATAACCCGCATTGATTTCGCTGTAAAACTCTTGACCTAAAGGAGTAAGTGTTAAATTTCGCGTGTTGCGGTCAAATAGCCGTACTGCATATTTCTTTTCTAATTGAGCAATGTTGCGACTGACTGCTGCTGGGCTTAATCCTAACTTTCGAGCAGCCGCAGAAAAGCTGCCGTGTTCTACTGTTGCGATAAATGATTCGATATTGCTGAGTGTTTCCATTTTTGTTGATTAAATGTGTTGATTTGAAATTATGATTATACAATTGTCATTGATTTTCAATTTTTATTTGAAAGTAAAACAATAGAATTGTTACTTATGTTTTAAAGATAAATCAAACAAAATAAAAACAACCCATAAAAAGATAGTCAAGAAAGAGGATGCGAAGATGATTTCTATTGTACAAACATCGGCAAATTTGAGTCCTGAGCAAGTGATCATGCAATACGGCGAATACCTCAATGCAAAGAATATCGACGGTATTATCTCGCTTTACCATGATGATGCAGAAATTATCCCAGATCAATTGCCAAGCATTGTAGGTACAGCTTTGATCGTTCCATTTTATGAACAAACATTTTCCAGTATTCAAATTGATGGGAAACTTGTGGTTCGATCAACAGATGTAAGTGCAGATATCGCCATTGTACGTTGTGAAGAGCAAGCCAATGTCACAGAGTTAGCGACAGGACAGACCACAAAAAATTATTTTAGAGAAATGTTCGTTCTCAAGAAAATCAAAGATACATGGTTAATTTATAAATATATGTTTTCACAAAACAATAGCCAAGTCAGTAACTGATTTATAGAAAGACTATTGATCCTCCATCATCAATGCACTGTATTGAATAATACGACGCATAAAACTTCATGAGACAAATCAACAATTTCACACTTATAGCTAAATCTAGAAATCTACATGTGAAATATATCTCATGCAGGTCTACTTCTTGTTTATTGCAGAGAGAGAAATATCATGGAAAATAAAACGTTAATTACCGAATTTTACGCAGCTTTTAGTCGAGGCAATGCAGAAGAGATTTTACAGTATGTGACTGATGATTTTATTATGCATGTGCCTGGTCAGGGCTTAAACGCTGGTGAATACTGGGGTAAAGAAGGCTTTAAGAAATTTTTAGGCAATATTGCTTCCTATGGGGGTGGTGAATTTTCTGTTTCTGTACCCACAGTTGCAATCAATGATGATGTGATTTACACACGCGAACAAATCATCATGAATCGTAAATCGAATCCTGCTGAAATGTGGACTTTACGGTTAATTATGGAATATAGACTCAAAGATAATTTGATTTCTGAAGCGTGGACCATTCCCATGGATCCAGATATATATGATGCTTTTTGGACACCTGGTGCAGCATTCAAAGCGCCTAAAAGTATCGAAAAATCCGTTGTCACCATCAATACCGATCAATCGGAAGATAAAGTTTCGAAAAACTTCGATCATGTTGAAGCGTTCTATCATTACTTCTGGAAAAATGATTTAAATTCAATGAGTAAATTAGCCACACCAGATTTAGTCTTTACCGTCCCTGGAAGCAGTTTTTTAGCCGGATATTATCAAAACTGGGAAGGTTATGTCGATTTCCGCAGTCGTTTATTGTCTAACGTCTCAGGTGATAAATACAAATTGGAAATAGACAGTATTGCGGCCTCGGAAAATGAAGTTTTTGTTAAAGAATACATCCGAATGAATCGAAGTTGGGATCCTGAAGTACAAACCAGTTATGTGATTCTGAACTTTATAATGAAAGAGGGAATGATCATACAGATCAATGATGTGCCTGTAGATTCTATCCCTTATGATGCATTTTTTACCAAGCCTGTAAATCAGTAATTTATAATATTTAAGTTTCATGGCGTGATAGGGATTTTCTTATCACGCCTTTTTTGCTTTGCAGAAAATCAATAATCAATAGATCTTATATCTGAAATATCCATTTTTTCAAATGACGATGACTCTTCTATCAATACATACAAATGCAAATATGCGACATATACGGTCGTCATTCTTTATTTTTTGTCTAAAATTTTATTGACTCCCAATTGTTTAAAAGTGTAATTTTTACATCTTAATCTTATCGAATAAGTATTTATTTCAAAAACACCAATAAAAATTATTCAGGGGAAATGTTTGAATCTTTCTACTTTAAAAAAAATGATGTGGGCTATTGAACAAAATCAGCCTATTCATCTCATTCGTTTTAAAGAATTGGTTTCACAACTGAATATTCAACATCGAGTTGAAGCTGCTGATATTCGAGGGATTAAAATCAAGGGGGATCGATATCGGATTTGCTATATCCATCCTACCATTAAACAAGAAATTGATAAGCTGATTGCTGATATGGGACATGACCGCATCAGTGCAGCGAGACAGAATTTAAGTCATCAGCATAAAGTCCAAGGTTCATTTATTCTGATACGACAGATTCCAAATCATCCACAGGTGGTAATTTTTGATCATGACGGACAATATCAAACACCGATTTCATTGTCACGAATCGCCGTTATTTTGGAAAATCGTCAAATCTTTTTAAATATTGAAAAAATGTATGCTTTTCTACAGCATTATACAGACGTGCCATGTTCTCAACCGATCGATTTTATTTTTGGTACGGGTAATGAAATCCCCAATTCATTACATCAGCATTTTTTGAATCAATATGACCATCTGTATTTATGTTTCGATTGTGATTTAGGTGGTCTAAAAATAGCAAAAAACATCAAGACTTTATTGCCTTTAAAACCCATGACCTTTGTACAGCCACATGATATCGAGCAGCGATTATCAAACGTCGTACAAACGTGCACGCCCGATGAACTCGATAAATTGGCACAGTTTTCTTTACATGCACCCGCATTCCTCAATCCTTTTATTGAAATGATTCGAAATTCTAAATGCCGTCTTGAACAAGAGAGTTTTTTAAATGACCAATGAAAGTTTGGCTCTATTACAGTTCACACTTAAACGCTTAGTTTTTGTCAACTCGGCTAAACATGCCTATTCCGAATTACTCTTAGATCAGCATTTGGCGATGTTTGGACGCAATAACAACGGTAAAACGGCAAGTTTAGCAGCAACCAAATTGCTCCTTTTCCCAGAAACCAATTTTCGACATTGTTTCAATAAATTTGGTTTTGAAGGGAAGGATGGTCCCTATGATGCAGAACAATCATTTCGCTTTTATTTTCCGACCATTAAATCGTATATTGCCTTAGAAGTCGAAAACCCAAGTGGTACGTTCACGATGGTGTTGTACCGTGCTGCCAGCAGTGAAAAAAATCAAAGTTTTGCCTATCATCGTGCATTTATTCCTTTGCCTTATGAGCAAGTGCGTCAACTGTTTTGGAATATGGAGGAAGAGGATTTCTCTGAACAACTAGGTACAGAACAACTGACCAAATTTACCCAAAAAAATCGTGGCCTGATCATTCATGAAGCCTCAAAACTTCGCCAAATGATTTTTGCACGCTTAGGTAGTCCAGAAGCGCAATATTGTATTGTGCCTTTAAAAGACAACACTACAGATTCGATTAACGCATTTAGAAAAATTTATAATCTCGCATTTTCAATGTCGAGTAATGTCTCAGAAGTTTTGCCTTCAGCCATTGCTGCTTTAATTGAAATGCAACGTGGACGACAAGAAGAAAAGCTCGATCATGATTTGGATGAAACCTATCAAAAATATTTACAACTCAACAAACAAAGTGAAAATTTAAAATTAAAACAGAATAATTTAGAGCGCTTTAATCAGCTTGCTCATGAATTTCATGGTTTAAACCAAGCAACCAATGACTATTCTTTGCAGAGTCATCGTATTCATCAATATGTCGATCAAAAGATCAATACCTTATTGCCTGTACAAACAGAAAATCAGCAAACATTAAATGACTTGAATAAAACTCTTCGTGAGCTCAAATCCCAAATTGAACAAGTCAAAACGCAACGAACAGAATGTCACTCACAGATTGAACTTCGGGAAAAAGACCTCAACAACATCAATAAAAAAATAGAACAGGCTGGAAAAGTACAATGTGAATATCCACCTTCAATGACTATTCATGAAATTAAACACGCATTGCATGTCGATACACAAGAACTCATCGAAAAACGTGATCTTCTACGTGATTTCACTAAAGCAGAAACGGCATTTCAAAGCAAAAGAAAACAATTATTAGCGCATCAGCAAAAACTCGAACAACTGAATCAAGACATTCAAACACTTAAAAACCAGCAAGATAAAGACTTATTGATTAATCAAATCAGTGAACATAGTCTTCAAATTTTGTATAACTTAAATCCAGCTTTGGTAAAAATCAGCCAAGTGATTTCAGTTGAAGAAAAAAAGAGTATTGAGTCGTTTACCCAGCTATTTCAACTCAATACATCGCATCTTGATTTTAAGCAACATCCTACGCAAATTTTATTTCATCACTATCAACCTGAACAACTGATTGTACAACTTGAAAATCAGCATCAACAATTACATGTTCAATCGCAAGATTTAGAGATTGAAGTGAAAGAACTTGAACAGCTGATTCGTGATGCAAATAATCCAGAATTACACAATGCCAATGAACAAAAGTTAACTGAAAGCATTGAACTGAACCAAACAGATATAGGATTACTGGATGCTTTGCAAAGTCATAAAGAGCGTTTTAAAGAATACAGTGCTGAAATTGAAGTTTTAAATGAACAAAAGCTAAAGTTAGATGAACAATTTCAAATTTTAAACATTCAATTTGATGATTTGAAAACACAGCAAGGCAATTGTCAGTCAATTTTGGATCAGCTTAATGACCAGCAAGACAAATTTAAACGTATTAAGCATTCACTTGAAAATGCTGCGAATATGTTTGATGTCTTGCCATCAACACGTTTTGATGCAGAACTTTTTAAAATAGATCACGGATCTGTAGATGAGCTCCTTGAACAAGCACAGCACCTCACAGATCAAGCTCGAAAATTGCAAAAGCAATACAATGACTATGTGTTTAAGTTTACGCAATTTTCTAATGAAGTCCCTACAGCCGATTTGGATTTAAATCGTGTACACATCCGTTTAGATGAATTAGAGCACAGCGTCGAAATTTATAAAAATGTATTTGCCAATTTAGACCTTGAACAACAGCAATTTAATCACGCTGTGTTGGGACATAATGAAGAAATACGTTCGCAAATCCATGAAATCAACGAAGCACAAGATCAGCTGCATCGTGTGGTTGCGATGATCAATAAAAAGTTGAATCAACATCAGATTTCCAATTTAACGGAAATTCGATTACATCTAGAAACGGTTTCAGATTTTGATGCATTGAAGAATACACTGGACAAATATAATATTTCAGGTGAAACACTGGCTGAAGAATCATTCTATTTGTCACTGATTGCATTCTTTAACAAGCATCAAGAAAAAGGTCGTTTGAAAATGGCCAACTTGATTCAGTCCATTCAATATCGCTATAAAATTGATGGTCAAGAAGTAATGAAGTCTCAATCTGGTGGAACCACCACGACCATTACTTCATTTGTTCTCTCTGTATTACTCAATGAAATTAAATTAATTGGGTCATCGGTACGTATCCCGATTATTGTCGATGAAATTTCAGCTTTAGATGCTGAAAATACAGCTTCGACCATTCAACAAATTGGGGAATATGGTTTTTCTATTTTCTGTGCAACTCCTGAACTCACAGCGTATTTGGTCTCTGAAGTGGGTCGTTATATCTATATCAATCAGAATGTTGCAAAGCACTTCATGGAACCTGAGTGCCAGTGGAATATTATGCCGCATCATGTAAACCATTGGGGGATACATGAAGTTCAATCGTGACCTGATTTTAAAGGCAATTATTGATGAAAAAAGCCATTTTCTTCGATTTATAGACTATATCAATGAACATCATTCAGGGGGTGAGTTCCCTAAGACCCTGTATATTGATTTTTTTGAACGACATATTCGTGCACAAGCCAAATTGGATTTGAGCAAAGCAAATCTCATCCAGCTTTTAAGCCTAGAATCACTGATTGATAATCATATTTTTGCTGATTTTCCATCGACAGGGCAATTGGTGATTAATAAAACGGTTTTGGACATACTGAGTTTTTTAGATACCAAACGTACAAGACAGTTGGTGAATGCGCAATTTGAAGATATGCGTAAACGAACTGTAGATTTTGCAAATGCAATACAACATGCAGAAGTGGGGAGCCAGCAATATCAGGAAATTGTGCTTGGATTTAAACTTTTACTCAATGAAATTCACAGTAATGTTCAAGAAAATTGTATGGTGTTGCATAGTCGTTTAGAAGGCTTTGCTGAAGAATATCGGCGTTTCGAAATAGGTGAAAGTCAACTCACCATTCAAGATTTATATACGCAAGTGAATCATTTGTTTTTACGTAATGTAAAACCATTTTTAGACTTTACCTCGACCGATCAGATTTTATCCGTGCAATCTTTCCATGAAGCGGTGTCATCTATCATTGATTTTTTTGAAGGGCAGTGTGATATTGAGTTGTCTTATCAACTGAGTTATCGACTCACCGCAATTACCTCTTATTACAAAGACATACAAGACATTTCTGAGCGGATTAGCCGCTATCTACATCAGATCGGGCAAGATCGATCAAGTTATTTGGCCATTGAAAATGCCTTTGCCGATCTAATGCAAGCATTAGAACCCTTACGTCATGGTGGTTTTAAAAATATTAAGTTGAAACCAGATGCTGCTTTTTTTGATCATTTAACCGTACTAGATGGTTTGGCAGATCATAAGAAAAAATATCAAGCTAAACTGAATTTGGCACCTGAAAATAATCGTTTTTCATTTGAATATTATCTCGAACGCCTTTACTCAAAGCCTTATCGTGAGACCAAAATACTTGAACATGTGGCTTTGCCCAAAACAATTCGATTAGAAGAAACTCGAAAAAAGGCCATTATGAATTTTGTTGCTGAATTGGCATTACCCGAATATATGGAAGATGTTTATTTATTCATTCACAATGAATTAAAACAACATTTTCCAGATTATTCACTTAAAGATATTCTCTTTGGTTTAGAAATGCTTCTTCCACTTTTACGTAGCCATTTTAAAGGGGGAAATTTAAGGGGACGGGTAGAAGATGAACACTATTATTTAGAATATTCAGTGCTGTCCTGGCAGAAAAATGAGGTGAAATATGGTTAATTTACAAACCAGTGAGCAAATTTTTAATACCTTAATGAATGGTCGAATTATTAATCGTGAAAAAATTGATAATGATGTTTTGGTGCCAGAACCACTCTTTACTGAAATTATGGATAATTTAGAAGCCTACCAAAAACAATATGAAATGAGTGGTTTTAAGTTCATTCATTCAGGCGACTATGTCTACATTACTGAAGATGAAAAAAATAAAACTGATATTGCGATGAAAGCACAAATTTTATTGCTTTTGATTAGTAAATATTTAAATAACAATAATTTTAGTTTACAAAAGATCAAGCATTTAAATGTAGGTTTGTCGCGTTCTGATATTTTAGGTATTCGGAATATGCAAGAAACAGCAGAATTGTTGACTCGTGCAGGCATGGGGGATGATGTCTACGTACAAATCAAAAATATTTTGGTGGAGCGTAATATTCTGTTAGAAAAAACCAGTTCGGAATCCTACATTTTGTCTGCCATTGGTGAAAAATTTTTTGATGAGCTTCAACCTTTATATTTAGATACGACAGAAACTTCTGAAATTTAAATCCCAGTATTTGGCATTGTTTTTACGTAGAAGAGAATTAACAAATGAGCAGTAATCGAAACTCGTTATTTTCTACTGGTGCACGGTGCACACAAGGCAAAACTTGTTGTGTCGGATGATCAACTGCCAGCCGCCAAAGATGTCCAATACCTAAGTTTGTAGGTTTAGCCTGTGGCTTTGGCTGATAGTGCAAATCAAAATAATATTCTGCTAAAAAGCTTTCAAAGTCACCATCTAATTTTTTATGAAAATCATCATGTACGGCTTTGAGTTTTTCCCGTATTTCTGGAATTTGAATCTTTTGTTCTACTTGATCATTGGCAATAATGTCGCTTGCAGCGCCGTAATAGGTACATAGAAATGTATCAGTCGCAATGGGAGAACGGTCGACATGATAAGAGTAGACATCGGTAGAAATAAAATCTAACTCGTCATCTCGTTCATAGTTTTTGATTAAATTGAGTGATGGGGAAGCACCATAATCACTGAGTAGCGTTATATCTTGGATAATGGTTTGTCGGGCAATATGACCTTGTTCAGTCAAATCTAATGCTAAAAGATCCTTAATAGAAACCTCAGTGATATTGTCTTGTAATTGAAGTTTTAAAACGATTTCTGCAAAATTTCCATTCAAATCTCGATGCCAACACAGTGCATTCACTTGCGCTTTAAATTGAGTATTGATCAGTTCAGAGAAGTGAGTGACAACTTGAATTTGAGCATTGTCTGAATAAGGATGATTCATAGTTACATTTTAAGATAAAAGCAATTCATCATACACTTAGAATCAATAAAAGTGGCGCAAAATATATATTTATGATTAATCAAGGGTCAATCTAGTTTTAAAGTCACTATGCAACTCAGAATGCTTTAAAAATTTATATGTTTTATTCATTAAAAATAATTTAAAATCAAAAAGTTAGAAAATTATAATCAAAGTAAATTGCAAGTATTACATCTTAAAATTAAAACCATAACAAATATAGATATCACATAATTTATGAAGCAGATAGTGAGTTTACAAATCATCATTAAAGACGATCAAAAGTACAGATAACCACCATGAGAAAATGAATAGTATGAGGATATTGAGCCAATTTAAATTGAGTGCTCAATCAATATTAAGTACGATAAAAAGGTGAATTTCATGGGTTACGTAACGACAAATGATGGCGTAGAAATTTTTTATAAAGATTGGGGACCACGCGATGCTGAAGTCCTTTATTTCCATCACGGTTGGCCACTCAGTTCAGATGATTGGGACGCTCAAATGATCTATTTCTTAGAAAAGGGTTATCGAGTTGTAGCACATGATCGTCGTGGACACGGGCGTTCAAGTCAGGTATGGGATGGTCACGATATGGACCATTATGCTGATGATGTAGCTGCTGTGGTTCAGCATTTAGGAATATCTAAAGCTATTCATATTGGTCACTCAACTGGTGGTGGTGAAGTTGCCAGATATATCGCTAAACATGGTGAAACACATGTATCTAAAGCCATTTTGGTGAGTTCTGTTCCGCCATTTATGATCAAAACTGAACAGAACCCAAACGGATTACCTAAAGCCGTTTTTGATGATTTTCTAACTCAAATCTTAAAAAATCGTTCTGAGTTTTATCGCGCTGTACCAGAAGGTCCATTTTATGGATTCAACCGTCCAAATGCGCAGCCTTCAGAAGCTGTTATTCAAAACTGGTGGCGTCAAGGAATGATGGGGAGCATTAAAGCCCATTATGATGGCGTGGTGGCATTTTCACAGACAGATTTTACTGAAGATTTGAAAAAGATTTCTGTGCCTGTATTGGTATTACATGGCGATGACGATCAAGTAGTACCTTTTGAAATATCTGGAAAATTATCGGTTGAATTGGTTCAAAATGGAACGCTGAAAGTCTATCCTGGATATTCTCATGGTATGTTGACTCTAAATCATGATGTGATTAATCCTGATTTATTGGCTTTTATTCAAAGCTAATGATCTAGACCTATAGATAAAGTCGAACTTGATAAGAGAGCAACTTGGTAAAAGTTGTTCTTTTTTTTCATTTTTATTGTTTATTTAACGCCAAATATATTCAAGTCTCAATAAATCGGTATTGTAAAGGGCATTTATGATTTTGACCATTATATGTATCGACCGAAACTGAGTTTTATCTGCTTTTTAAATGGCTTAAGGTTTAAGAATGAGACTGACGTAAATATCATTACGATTGTTATGCATTAAGTCGCATGATTTAAAATAAGTGAATCATTTATGGGATTGAGAGTCAAACGATTAAAGGATCAATTGCTCTTAAAGGATCAATTGCTCTATATTTTATTTAACTTATGTTCACCTAGAATCCAGTTCACACTTAAATTTATGTTTAATAAACAATAAATTTAATTACGTAGATAACTAAAATAATGACTTATAATATTTAGCTCATGAACCTAGCTATGCTGATGCTAGGTTTTGATGGTTATTCAGGGCTACGCTTGCTGTTTGGCTTTTTGGCGTAAGACATACAAATATAAGCTTTCTACTTTTTCACGTGCCCATGGTGTAGTGCGTAAGAATCGCAATGATGATTTAACACTTGGATCTATGCAAAAACATCTAATTTCAATTTTACGACTTAAGCCTTCAAAGCCACCGTAGTAATCCAATAATTCGTCCAAAATGTCAGCAAGTTTTTTGCCGTGTAAAGGGTCATTGGAGGTGTTCATAATAAATCAATCATATTTTAGGAGGCCATTATTATAACCTGAGCCAGTTGTAAAATGAGAGGGTTGGAATTTAAACGTAATGAACATCGAAAATTACAGCTGTATTAGCCTTACGTATCTAGACATTATTTTCTTAGTATGAATCTTTATTAGGTAGATGAGATTGAGACATAAATTGAGTCATAACGTTACTGAGCTGTGGCAACATTAGTATTGTATAGGCCACAGTCTAATATATCCTATTTAACATAATATACATTATGCGAACTGTTTTAATTTGAAAGTTCCCACACATCAAGATCTCTATATACTTATATACATTGTAAAATCAGTTTTAGAATTACTTGTTGCTAGACATGTGCTTATATACGTTTTGATTACACAGACAGCAATTCATGATTGTTTAACTTTTTAAAGAGCGACTAAGTGATTTATCTTAGTCGCTTGAGCATCAAATCAAAGCCCTACAAAAATTATGCATTTACAAAACAATCATTCTAATCATCCTATATAAGCACTTCTATACTAGCCAATATGACTTGATGATGATTTAACCTGCTCATTACCTAACGATTTTATCGTGTTTAGCTTTTGATCAGGTTTTAAAAATCCTGATGCAATTATCGCCACCACTGCAATGCTCACTATATATACAATAATTAAATGTGGGCTACCTTGACCAATACTGAGTAATTTTGTTGCGATTAATGGTGCTAAACCACCACCTAAAACGCCGGCAAACTGCACAGCTATAGAAATACCGCTATAACGAATTTCAGCTGGAAATTGGCGTGCAAACAATTGCGACTGTGGCGCATACATAATAGGAAAAACCACACCAATTGCTAAAACAATGGCTGTCCACACCCAAACTGGATCTTTAGTATTCAGCATGGCAAAGAATGGATAACTATAAAGTGCCAATACACATAATCCAAAACGGAACATGTTTTTTTGACCGACTTTATCCGATAAATGTCCAAATATGGGTGTAATGACCATAATCACAACTGCACCACAGATGGTTGCAAACAATATGTCTTGGCGTGGAATATTCAGTTGTGTGGTCGTATATGCCAATGCAAATGTCGATGCCAAATAAAACCATGCATTTTCAGCTGCACGCGACAAAATAATGGTGATTAATTCTTTAGGATAAGACTTAAAGACTTGTAAAGCCGGAACTTTAACTTCTTTGGCAGCTTCTTTCACTTTTTCAAAATCTGGAGATTCTGGTACTTTGACGCGGATATACCAACCCACAGCCAGAAGTACAATACTGGCAAGAAATGGAATTCGCCATCCCCAGCTAAATAATGCTTGTTCTGGAAGTAATGATACCAAACCCAATGCAACAGATGCGAGCATTAAACCGCCACCTGTACTGGCTTGTGGTAAACTTCCCCAAAAGCCTTTACCACCTTCAGGTGCATGTTCAACGGCCATGAGCACTGCTCCGCCCCATTCACCACCCATAGCCATACCCTGTATAAAACGAAGTACAACTAAACATATTGCTGCCCAATAGCCAATCGACTCATATGTGGGCAATAATCCAATACATACCGTGGGTATACCCATTAACATTAATGTGATCAGTAACATGGACTTGCGGCCAATTTTATCGCCAAAATGTCCAAAAACTATCCCACCTAATGGTCTCCCAATAAAGCCAACCGCATAAGTTCCAAATGCGGCTAAAACACCAGTCAATGGGTCTAAATTTGGAAAAAATAGTTTGTTAAAAATCAGTGCTGCAGCTGCACCATAGATAAAAAAGTCATACCACTCGATAGTGGTTCCCACCATACTGGATATGCCGGCCAAACGATGTGAACTTTTGGCTTTAACATCAGTTACGTATGAATTTTGCATTGTATAATCCCTTATTGTGTCAGTAATCTCTGACAAAACCCATCCTATGGGTGATTTGATTCATAATTTGGTGCTTGAATGCTTTTAAAAACTCCATTTAGTAATTAAGATATTGAAATACATAACATTATAATAAAATTAGAACTTTGCATTATCCTAATTGATCTAAAATAAGATCTAATTTCGGATTCTCTTTTTTCCATTTGGGTTGTTTATCTTTATCGACAATCAATGCGCGCACGCCTTCGATAAAATCACCTTCATCTAGCCAAATATCCTGCAATTGACGCTCAAGCTGCATACATTGTGCTAAGGACAAGCCACGTCCTAAATGTTGCAGCTTTAAACTGGTCTTTTTGGCAATATATGACCGTTGTTCAAGCGTCGATAATGTTTTTTGCGCCCAATCTCGATATTTGGGATTGGATTCTTGAGCCAAACCATTTTCAATCGTAGCGAGGTCATCAGATGCAAAATGCTGTTGAATGATCTCTGCATATTGACGTAATTCACTTTCAACAGGCTGAACAATATAGCGACCAATCATTTGGCTAATATGATCTTTACTTAAATCTGTAGCCTTGCTTAGATCTTCTCTGAAATGTTGAAACTGTTCACTTGGAATATGATAATCAATCAAATCAAGATACAAGGCATCACTACTGCTGATTTGTTCACCCGTCAGTGCCAAATACACACCAATATCATCTAAACGAGATAAAAAGTGTGTAGCACCTACATCTGGGAAAAATCCAATCACTGTTTCAGGCATTGCAAAGCGGGATTTTTCACTGCTGATAATCATGTGACAGGCTTGCGCCAAACCAAATCCACCACCCAAAACATAGCCATCTAACAGCACAATCACAGGTTTTGCATATGCACGAATAGTATTGAGCATGTCATATTCGGCACTAAAATACGCTTTGTGATTGTCAGTTCCATTCATATAACCATCATACAAATATCGAATATCACCACCTGCACAAAAGGCTTTAGGGCTGTTCGATTGAATCAGTATGGCTTGAATTTCTGGATCATTATGCCAATCGCTAAGTTGTTTGGTGATGCCTTGAATCATCTCCAGTGTTAAAGCATTTAAATGTGCCACTCGATTCAATCCAATCACACCTAAATGACCCGTTTTTTCTATATGTAATTGATCCTTCAGTGCTTTATTTTCAATATTCATGGTCATCCCTTACTCTCATGATTCAATTAATGATTTTTAAACTCAGCTGTACGTTTTTCAATAAATGCCTGCATGCCTTCTTTTTGATCTTGCGTTGCAAAAATAGAATGGAAAATTCGACGTTCAAAACGTAAACCTTCATGCAAACTGACTTCATAAGAACGGTTGATCGATTCTTTGATCATCATGGTGGCTGTTAAAGACTTTTCTGCAATTGTTGTCGCAGCCTTTAATGTTTCATCTAAAAGTTCGTCATTTTTAAAGACTCGTGCTACCAAGCCACTTTGTTCAGCTTCAACCGCACCCATTTGGCGTGCAGTCAGGCACATTTCCATGGCTTTGGCTTTACCAATAGCACGGGTTAAACGCTGTGTACCGCCAATCCCAGGAATCACGCCTAAAGTGACTTCAGGCAAACCAAATTTCGCATTTTCAGCGCAGTAAATAAAATCACACATCAGTGCCAATTCACAACCACCGCCCAAAGCATAACCACTTACAGCTGCAATCAATGGTTTACGACGTTCAGCTATACGATCTGCTAAATGAAAAAAATCATCAAAATAAATTTGCGGATAGCTTAAATCGACCATTTCTTTAATATCCGCACCAGCCGCGAAAGCTTTCTCAGAACCCGTAATCACCATACAGCCAATCTGTGGATCACGCTCTAAATCATCCAATGCGAGATTAAGCTCTGCAATGAGTTGGCTATTGAGTGCATTTAAAGCTTTAGGTCGATTTAAACGAATTAAACCAATGCCTTGCTGTTTTTCCAGCTGAATGGTTTCAAATGTCATCACTTCATTCCTTTATTCTTTTAGATTAATCTGCTGATGATTTCATCCGCTTTGATCAATCAACTTAACTGTTTAAATTAGAATTGATACGGACCCAAAACCTTGACTTTAAAAGTGCAAAATCTTGGTCATCATTTCATTTAAATCTTTTAAATTCTTATAAAATACGTGCAATCACCAGACGTTGAATGTCACTAGTACCTTCATAAATCTGGCAAATACGTGCATCACGATAAATCCGTTCAATTGGGAAATCTTTTAAATAACCATAGCCACCAAAAACTTGTAAAGCCGCTGAACAAACACGTTCTGCCATTTCAGATGAAAACAGTTTTGCCATCGATGCTTCAGTGAGACACGGTTGCCCCGCTTCTTTTAAACGTGCAGCATGATGTACCATTTGACGTGCCGCATGGATTTCTGTCGCCATACTTGCCAAACGAAATGCAATCGCTTGATGTTCAAAGATGGGTTTACCAAAAGTTAAACGTTCTTTGGCATAACGAGTGGCTTCATCCAGTGCTGCACGTGCAAGTCCAACTGCTTGAGCTGCAATCCCAATGCGTCCACCTTCTAAATTGGACAAAGCGATTTTAAGACCATCACCTTCTTTTCCTAACATCAAGTCTTGATGCACACGAACATCAGTCAGAGCAATTTGGCAAGTGTCCGACGCATGTAAACCCAGTTTTTCTTCGGTACGTACCACTTCATAACCTGCGGTATCACGTGGCACAATAAAAGCACTAATGCCCTTTTTACCTGCGCTTGGATTGGTCACTGCAAAGACGATAATCACCCCTGCATTATGTCCAGAAGTAATAAACTGTTTGGCACCATTAATAACCCAGTAATCACCATCTTTCACGGCCTTGGTTTTAATCGCTGCAGCATCAGAACCAGTATGCGGTTCAGTCAATGCAAATGCGCCAATCATTTTGCCTTGCGCCAAAGGTGTGAGATATTTTTGCTTTTGTTCCTCTGTACCGAATTTAGCAATCGGCACACAACCTACGGAATTATGAACACTCATAATGGTTGATGTTGCTCCATCTGCGGCTGCTATTTCCTCTAATGCCATCACATAAGCTAGATTTCCAGTATCAGAGCCGCCCCATTCTTCGGACACCAACATCCCCAGAAAACCAAGCTCACCCATTTGCGCCAATGCTGATTTTGGAAAAGTTTCATTCTTATCCCAATCTGCAGCGTTGGGTTTGATTTGCTCTTGCGCAAAACTACGTGCCATATCCTGAATTAATAACTGTTCTTCAGTAAACTGCATTCCTTTGTTCCTTTCTCAATCTTGCTTTTGTTATTTACGCGATATTTCACAATTTTAATGAACAGATAATCTACCGTAATTAACTGGCTTTGTGTTCAGTTTGTTGTTTAGCAATCTCTTGATTGCGCAATAAAAAACGTTGAATTTTACCGCTTGGTGTTTTTGGCAATTCAGTGACAAACTCAACCAAACGTGGATATGCATGTGCAGATAAGCGTTTTTTCACAAATTGACTGAGTTGCTCGGCCAATTCTGGAGATGGTTGTTTATGTTCAGCCAAAATTACAAATGCTTTAATAATTTCAGTACGTTCAGGGTCTGGTACGCCCACAACAGCAGCTTCAATAACGGCATCATGTTCAAGCAAAGCACTCTCGACATCGAAAGGTCCAATACGATATCCTGAAGTTGTAATGACATCATCACTACGCCCAACAAAACTCATACTGCCATTGGCGTGCAATTCTGCGGTATCACCTGTTAAATAGTAATGCTTTAGGAAAGGTGATTTACGGCTTTCTTGATATCCACCAAACCACATCATTGGTGATTGCTCTAAATCGACTGCCAAAATTCCTGGGGTATCTTCAGGCAGTTCATTGCCCGCTTCATCAACGACCGCCACGCGATAACCAGGGCTGGCAAATCCTGCAGAACCTGCGGTAATTTCGTGTGTTAAACCGTGATGATTACACACCACCATACCGACTTCAGTTTGACCATAATGATCGTAAATAGGTGCATCCAAGACCTGTCTAAACCAGCGAATCACTTCTGGATTTAAAGGCTCACCCGCACTGCTCACCACTCGGAATTTGCCCTTCAGCTTTGCCATTTGGTTTTGATCAGCTGCCATCATTAAGCGATACGCCGTTGGTGCACCTGCCAAATTATTGACTTGATAATCTTCAACAATTTGACACAAACTTTCAATACTAAAGCCACCTTCATAGAAAATGGTGGAATGACCTAATAGTAATGGGCCAGTAATAGCATAGTACAAACCATAGGCCCAACCAGGATCGGCAATATTCCAAAAAGAATCTTCTTCACGTAGTCCAACAGCATCTTTCATATAATTGCCAAATGCAATCAACGCTTTCAGTGGCACTTGTAAAGGCTTTGCAGGACCTGTGGTACCCGAAGTAAACATCAACAAGAATGGATCTTGAATCGTTCGCATTACCAAGTCACATTGATCAGACTCAGCATTGACCACATCCCAGAAATTTAAGTCGCCAGTTTCAACGCCTTGACCTTGTGCATCTGCCACTGTGACAATTTGCGGACAGTCAGTGACTTCATTGATTTTGCTACGATTTCCGACATCCGAAATAACCAATTTACTTTGTGCCAGCTGAACACGGTGTTCAATCGCTTTAGGACCAAACGCGGTAAATAATGGTTGATACACCGCACCGATGCGCCAAGTGCCAAATATCACAATCAAAAGTTCGGGTGTACGCGGTAAAAGCCCTGAAACACGGTCACCTGCTTGTACACCTTGCGATTTTAAAAAATTGGCAAATTGGCTTGACCATTGTTTGAGTTGAGCAAAAGTATATTGTTCTTTTCGTCCATCTTTGCCTTGCCAATACAAAGCAACTTTTTCTGGATCTGATTCTGCATGTCGGTCGCAACATTCAAAGCATGCATTGAGTTGATCGACTGAACCGGATAATAATTTTTGCGCTGCTTGATTTAAATCAAATTCTTGTGCAGCATTTTGATAGTTCAACATAACTTGACCTCATCTGGCGTAATTCTTATTTATGACGCAGGTGAATGTATTGAACATTCGCCATCCTATGGCTTATTGATTGAGATGGATAAGTTTTGCTGATGATGCGTATTGATTCATTGATTTATTAAAAACCATTCATCATGAATCACGCTTAGCTCATATTCCATCTGTACTTTACGTTTTAAGTTTTCGTTTTAAATTTTAATTCAAGTTTATGACCATCCCCTGATCATCAGAAAGATGGTTATTGTTGCTATGCCTCATCTGGCAAATAGTTTTGAATAATGCTTGAAAAATCAAGTTGTGCATGACCTTGCAGACAACGTTGCTGATAAAGCTGTTGCACCAAACCTCCCAGTAAAATAGGTTGTTTGACTTGACCTGCAGCTTCTATCGCAAGACCCAAATCTTTCAACATAAGTTGAGTGGCAAAACCACCTTGATAGCCTCTGGAAGCTGGCGCATTTTCACTGATATTTGGCCAAGGATTGCATACATCGGAACTCCAACAACGTCCACTGGAACTGTTGACCACACCTGCCAAGGCCTCAGGGTCAATGCCTAGTTTTGCACCCAATGCCATCCCTTCAGCGACAGCCACCATTGAAATTCCTAAAATCAGGTTGTTGCAGATTTTGGCAATCTGACCAGCACCGACATCACCACAATGCACAATATTTTTTCCCATATGGCTTAAAATATTTTTCGCCTTGTTGAAAGTGTCTTCATCGGTACCGACCATAAAGGTAAGCGTTCCTGCTTGTGCACCCACCGTTCCACCAGAAACAGGCGCATCACAGACCTGAATGTTTTTAGATTTGCCGACTTCAGCAATATCTTTGATGGTTTGTGGATCAATGGTACTGCTATCGATACACAAACCCCCTTCAGGCAATACAGCCAAAATACCTGTGTCACCTAAGTACACGTCTTTGACATGTTTGGCTGCTGGCAACATGGTAATCACCACATCGGCATGTTTTGCTGCGTCTTGAGGGTTTGTACTTACAACGCCTCCCGCCGTTTGAAATTCTTGAATTGCTGTTGGGCTTAAGTCGAAACCGTAGACGGTGTGACCTGCTTTGAGCAGGTTCTGCGCCATTTTTCCGCCCATATTGCCTAATCCAATAAATGCAATATTCATCCTTGAGCTCCTGATTTAACGTAAGTTAATGGTGGTATTTACTTCACCTTTTTCTTGCGTATCTTCAAACCAGCGGCTAGTAATGGTCTTGGTTTGGGTATAGAACTGCACAGCTTGTTTACCGTATGGTCCTAAATCGCCCAGTTTTGAACCACGAGAGCCTGTAAAACTAAAGAATGGTACAGGCACAGGAATTGGAATATTAATGCCCACTTGACCGATATCAATTTCATTTTGGAAAGTACGTGCAGTTGCACCGCTTTGGGTAAATAGCCCGACACCATTACCAAATGGATTGGCGTTAATCAGTTCAATGGCTTGTTCTAAGGTATCGACATGGATAATGCCAAGTACAGGTCCAAAAATTTCTTCTTTATAAATGCGCATGTTGGTATTGATGTTATTGAACACGGTTGCACCGACAAAATTGCCTTTTTCATAACCTGGTACGCTGACGTCACGACCATCCAGCAACAGTTCTGCACCTTCATCCACACCACTTTGAATCAACTCCAATACACGATTTTTAGCACGTGGCGAAATCACAGGACCAATGTCAGTATTAGGCTCATGTCCTGCATTTACTTTCAAAGTTTTGGCTTTTTCTACCAACTCGGTAACCCAATCTTTGGTTTCACCCACCATCACCGCAACCGACAATGCCATACAGCGTTGGCCTGCAGCACCAAAAGCCGCACCAGCTAAAGCATTCAAGGTTTGTTCTTTATTGGCATCTGGCATAACCACAACATGGTTTTTCGCACCCATCATTGATTGCACACGTTTGCCATGTTGTCCTGCTAAGTTATAGACATGTGTACCCACCGCTGTCGAACCCACAAATGAAATCGCTTTAATGTGTTGATGCGTACATAAACGATCGACCACATCTTTACCACCGTGTACGACATTTAAAACACCTGCTGGAATACCTGCTTGTACGGCAAGCTCCACCAACATCATGGTAGATAATGGATCTTGCTCAGATGGTTTTAAAACGAACGTATTGCCACAAACGATGGCCATTGGGAACATCCACAGTGGAATCATCGCTGGGAAGTTAAATGGCGTAATGCCTGCACACACGCCTAAAGGTTGTTGCAAAGTATAAGTATCGACGCCACGTGCTACACCTTCGACATATTCGCCCATTTGTAATGTGCCGACAGAACAAGCATGCTCCACGACTTCTAAACCACGTTGAATATCACCTTCTGCATCTGCCAAAGTCTTGCCTTGTTCTGCTGTTAAAACTTTGGCAATTTCTTTCATATTTTCACGAATAAGATCTTGCAGTTTAAGCATGATACGCATGCGTGCTTGAATCGGGGTTAGGCGCCAAGTTTTAAATGCATCTTGCGCTGCTACAATCGCAGCATCGACTTCATCAAGCGTTGCCATAGGCACACGCCCAATGACATCTTGAGTTGCGGGATTAACAATGTCTTGCCATTCTTGGGTATTTGATTCGATAAATTTGCCATTGATAAGCAATTTTGCCGTGGTTGATTGAATATTTGACATGGTGTTCATGGCCACTCCTTGGGCTTGTTTCTTGTTGTTTCGATGTTTGACCTTATTACTTTCATCTCAAAGTCACTGGCTAAGGTCTTATATGCAACTGTCCTGTTTCAATTCAGACTAGCAAAGAAAAATTTGACCACCAACGCAAATTCACGCACGATGAATGTGCAAATTTGCACAAGGACAAAATAATAATGAAAATGGATTGGGATCATCTGTATTATTTTTTGGTTTTAGCGCGTGCTAAGACCTTAACCAATGCCGCCAAAATTATTGGTGTAGAACACAGTACGGTATCTAGACGTATTCAGGCGCTTGAACTGGCATTAGGTACGCCATTGTTTAAACGTGAAGCCTCGGGTTATGAACTGACTTTAGAGGGTTTAGCGCTAGTGCCGCGTGTAGAACAAATGGAACAGGCATTTTTGCAAATTGAAAAACCTAACCAGCCTTTACAAGGTCGTGTGCGAATTGGCACACCTGAAGGCTTAGGCACGGCTTTTTTAGCCAAACTTTTGGCTGAATTTTCAAAGCAATATCCACTACTCACGATTGATTTAATTCCTGTGCCGAAAATGATTAAGTTATCGCATCGTGAAGCAGATATTGTGATTTCAATTGACCGTCCAAAATCAGGTCCTTATATCATTACTCGTCTAAGTGATTACTGTTTAAAAATCTACGCCAGTCATGATTACTTACAAAATCATGCGACCATTTGTACATTGGAGGACTTAAAAGGACATCGTTTTGTCAATTATATTGATGATCTGGTGTATAGCCCTGAACTCTATTGTTTGGAACGTTTGCCTTTACAGTTAGAAGCACATTTTAGAAGTAGCAGTATTTTGGCACAGCAAATTGCAGTGTCTGCTGGTGCAGGTTTAGCCATTTTGCCCAAATTTTTAGCCAATGATCGGCCTGAACTAGAACAAGTGCTGAAAGATGATGTGAAATTTGTACATACCTTTTGGATGCTGACCTTAGTCGACTTGCAGCATGAACCTAGAATTAAATTGGTATGGGATTTTTTAAGAAAACAAGCCGATTTACATCAACATGTATTGATGGATGAGCTAGCCAATATTTGATTGATTCAAATATATAAACCAAAAATTGATGATTTGTCCTATATAGATTCATAAAAGCCTTGTGTTTATTTTTAGGTTTATTCATTTTGTCTGTACATTCGAAGCTATTCTTGTATTAATAAAGAAAAGACTCAGATCTGTCAGATCCGAGTCTTTGTATTGAATATTTTAATCAGTCAAATGTAATATCAGTCAAAAATTAAACATCTAAACATATGAAGTGATGCTAACTATTTGATCTGCTCAAGTAAAGCTGGGTAAATCACACTATCCACATCCATTTTTGTGGTGTACACACCATTTTTTACGTTAAATTCATTGACGTGATAACTTGAGCCATAGATTGAATCAAAGCCTGTACCTTTGCTAAAGACCTTTTTATTGGCTTCAATGTCTAATAAATGCGTACCATCAATAAATTGCATATAAGCTTTGGTGTCAACGCCCACTCGTTTAGACATGATTTGTGCTGCTTCTTCACGTGTTGCAGGATCATTAATAAATTTGACGGTTTTGTCCCACACTTGTAGGACTTTAATCCATTGTTCTTTATTCGCTTCTAAATGTGCAGGATTCACGGTTAAAGTATCGTAAATTAAGCCTGGTTTATCCTTTGATGTATAAATAACTTTTGAACCTGCCACCGCTTTTAATGCTTGATTCGCTACAGGCTGCCAAACGGCAATCGCATTGATATCAGGCGTTGCAAAAACTTGAGGCAATTCATTGGTCATGGTATTGACCAACTTCACATCAGCCAGATTAATTTTGGCATCATCCAATGCAGTCGATAATAATAAGTGATCGACTAAGCCTTTTTCAGTGGCAATAGTTTTACCTTTTAGCTCATCAATCGTGTTTATGCCATTTTTAGCAATAATGACATCATTACCTGCTGAGTAATCTGTCGCTAAAATCATGACCCCTTTAGTACCTCCAGAGCCTGTGACAAGGTTGTCGCCATTGGTGACAAAGACAGCATCAAGTTGATTTGATGCAAAAGCAGAGAGCGATGCTGAATAGTCAAACCATTTAAATTCTGCATTCACGCCAGCCTCTTTTAACCAGCCTTTATCTATCGCCACCTGCCATGCGACAAAACCAGGCCAGTCACTATAACCAATTAAAATAGGTTTTGAACTTACACTACTTTTTACACGATCTGTTGGTTCAGGAATCTTTGCGGTATTGTCACAACCAGAAGCAAATAGAGCCAAACAAACGGATGCCGATAAATAGATGTTTTTTATCATGATGCAATATCCCCAATCGAGTTACATTCAAATGTGGTTGTTGTGGTTTGAATAGATTCAATATAGTTGCGCCAGCCACCCAAATGACTAATGTCTGTTGCATCCTGCAATGCGTAACCTTCACAAATAAAACCTTTCACCCATGTGCCATCTTTTAGTTGTACATTTCCTATGCCTAGTGGAGCTGGTACTTCAGCGACAACTTCACCAAATCTAGCCAAAGGAATATCCCAAACTTCAATGTCTATGCTTTGACCTGCTTGTTCGACAAATTGCAGTCCTGGTTTAGGTGGTGTGGTATTTTTTAGCGCAAATAACTTATATTTAGCTGCAGTTTGGGTCTTTTTAAGCAAAGTACCCAAACGTGTAGTCAGTTGAAAATTCAGTGGCATACCTGTTAAATGCGCACCAACAACGGCCAATTTGATTGAATGAGCGGAATTAAAATCTGCTGGTACGTTGTCTGATGGTTTTAAGTTGGACGTCCCCAAGTGAAGTGCCGTATGCTTTTGCCAAACGTCTGCAAACTGAGCCAATGCTTGGTCATGCCATGCAGGTGCAATAAATGTCACACCTGAAGGCAATCCATCGGCACGAATGACATTGGGTACAGCAATCGCGGATAAATCTGCAAAATTCACAAAGTTGGTATATGCACCCATGTGACTGTTTTTTACCAATGGATCGGCCTTAACATCTTCAATTTTATAAATGGTCGGTGCGGTTGGTACCATCAATGCATCGAACGGTGCTAAGGCTAGGTTGATGATTCTCGCCAGTTGAGCACGTTCGTATTCAGCATCAATCATATCTACGGCATTAAATTGATCTGCCTGAGCAATAATTTGATGAATGACGGGATGTGTCACCTCACGTGCAACACGTTTTTCAACTGCACTGGTACGTTCAGCCACCCAAGCTTTGTTGTATAGCGCAGCTGCCAACTGATTAAATGCTGTAAAATCGATACTTTCAATGCTATAACCCAGTGACTTCACACGCTCAATTGCGCTATTGAACGCTTTTTCGGTTTCAGCATCACTATAAAATTCAAGCTGTGCAGGAATCGCTATTTTGCCTTTAGAAAATTGTGTTGGTACAGATGCAGGATGTTGACGTGAATATTCATCTTTCTCATCAAAACCTTGCATAATTTGCGCGACTTGCCATGCCTCAACGCTGGTTAAAGCAAAGATTGAAATAACATCGATGGTACGACATGCTGGGATTAATCCATGCGCTGAAAACCAGCCTTTGGTTGGCTTTAAGCCTACAATATTGTTATGACCTGCTGGAACACGACCAGAACCAGCTGTATCTGTGCCTAGTGAAAATGGTACCAAACCATTGGCAACCACCACCGATGAACCAGAACTTGAACCACCACTGATGTAGTCTGGGTTAAAACTGTTTTTTACTGCACCATAAGGTGACCGTACCCCAACCAATCCTGTCGCAAATTGATCCAAATTGGTCTTACCGACCACTATAGCACCTTGGGCTTTAAGCTTCGCCACGACCGTTGCATCTTCGCTGGCTAAATTGGCTGCTTCTTTACAGGCAGCCGTAGTATAAAAGCCTGCAACATCTATATTGTCTTTGACTGCAAAAGGTACGCCGTATAAGGCTAAAGTATTTGGATCTAAATCTTTTAAAGCATCAATTTGTGCTTGTAATTGCGCTTTTGAAGCGATTGAAATCCAAGCATGGTCATGGTTTCGAAACTGGGCAACATAATCAATTAAATCGTCTAATTGAATGGCTTTTTCTTGGTACGCCGTTTTCCAATTTTCTATGGTCCATAATGATTTCACTATAATCTCTCCCCGATTTTATGTGTTTTGCGCAATAGGTGGCATAACAGCATCCATGAGTTCCAAATGCCCTTTAATGACACCTTTAAGTGCAATAAATTGCTGACTGATATGGTGTAAATCTTCGCTTGCACCTTGCATGAGCATGACTTCTAAGACTTTTTCATCATCGAGTTGTATATGCAGTGAGCTGATCACTTGGGTTAAGTATTTTTGTTGTAATTCAAAGAGTTGTGATCTTAGTGGTTTGAGTCCTGCGTTATACAATAATGTGAGCGTTCCGACCATGACTTCATTTCGTTCCACTAAATCCGCAATGAGGTGTTTATTGATCATGTCGACAATCGCCTGTGAGCGGCTTTCGTAATGTTGATCGACAATTTTCTGATCGAGTGCATTGAGTGTGGTTTCAGGCACGGTAATGCTAATGCGTGCCAACTTTTGTTTTGGCACAGTTTTAGCCTCTTTTATTACGATGTTGATGATTTTGTTTGATATAAAAGCCCGCGCGTGCGGAAATAAGCTCAATAATAAAAAGTTTGAAGAGTTTGGCGATGTTTAAGATGTTGTCTTTGTTCACGGTGCATCTCCTCACTTGGTAATACCAAATGTAAAATTTGTATTACGATTAGATATGCAGGAACTGTGCCAGATTTGATTTAATTCCAATAAAGTTTAACTTCTATTTTTTTGTTTAATTTTTATACAAAATGTAAATTATATGTTTCATATAGTATTATTTTTTTTGTATTTTATAGTGGAAATATTACTTGAAAAGGAATTAAAAAATGAATCGCGGTTCAGAATGGGGACGTTGGGATTTGCATGTACATACAAAAGGTACAGCAAAAAATGACAAATTTGGCGATATATCTTTTGAAGAATACTGCATTCAGCTTTTCAAAAAAGCCTTAGAAAGAAATATAAAAGCTATTGGTATCACGGACTATTTTAGTGTCGAAAATTACAAAAAAGTAAAAGCATTTCAAGATTCGATCTCTTCTAGAACAGAATTCGACGATATTCAGAAAAATATCATTTCTAAAATTTTTCTGCTTCCTAATATTGAGTTAAGAATATCTCCTAGCACTGACAAAGGAAGTGCAATCAATATGCACTTACTTCTGAATCCTGATTGTATAAATGACTTTGAACAAAGATATTCAGACTCCTTGGTATTTACAGTATCAGATTCAGAGCAATACAAATTAACTAAATATGATCTGATTAGACTTGGACAAAAAGAGAGTCCAACTACAACGGATGAAAATGCGCTCTATAAAATTGGAATTTTATCTTTTGTTCTTAATCCTTCTGATATTATTAAAGCATTTAAACAATATCCAAATTTTCGAAAAAACTCTTTGGTTGCCGTTGCAAACTCAAATAAGGATGGCGCATCAGCATTTCAAGGTCATGAAGCATTCCTAAAACAACAAACAGGTGCAACTTTAAAAGTATTAAGAGAATCACTTTATAAAATTTCTGATGTAATTTTTTCATCGACTCTCACAGATAAGCCCTTTTTCTTAGGGGAAAATACTAAAGATCAACAAAGTTTTCTAGACAGTTATGGATCATATAAACCTTGTATCCACGGAAGTGATGCTCATAAATTAGAAACTTTATTTGAACCAATTGATCATAAATATTGTTGGATAAAAGCTGAACCAACCTTTGAAGGTTTAAAGCAAATCATTCATGAACCTGAAAGTCGTGTTAATATCGGACAGCACTGTCCCGAAGTCAAAAACCCCTACGAAGTAATAGATTATGTTGAACTAAACAACAATAATGTTTCAAATAGCAAAATTTGCTTCAATAGCAATCTAACTTCTATCATCGGAGGGCGGTCTTCTGGAAAATCCACCCTATTGCAATGTCTAGCAAATAAATTAAAACCTACTGCACTAAACATCCTTGAACAATCTCAGCATATTGATGAGCTTTGTTCACATTTTAGAATTATTTGGCAAGATGGTAAGGAGGATTACAGTAGACCGATCGAATATTTTTACCAAGGACATATGTATTCAAAGTCAAAAGATCAAGGTATTGAAGATATAGTTAAAGACTTGATACAGCAAAAAGACAACAAGCTTTTCTCTAGATTTAAAGATCAAAATGATTTTTTACGTCATGAAATTTCAGGAAAAGTATCTACTTATTTTTCAATTTTAAGCTCTTTAAGTGACTATCAATCACAATTGATACAGAAAGGTAATAAGGATGATATTCAAAATCAAGTTAATGAATTATCTATACAAATCCAAAATAATGATATTGGAAATATAACTCAGGAGGAAATGGCTGATTTTAATGCTTCGAATGAAACTTTAAAAATTCTTAATAAAAATCTTGAAGGGCTTATTACTTTTAAAGAACTACTTAAAGATAAGCACTGTTCTGATTTCTACCAACTGTTAAACCCATTAGAACTTAATTTAAATTATGTGCTAGTACAATCACACTTTGAATCCTTTGCAAGTGAAATAAAAAAACTTACAACTACTCAATTTGAGCAATTCAAAAAGCTCTCCCTACAAACTATTTCTGATCAAATCCTAAAAGTTGAAAAAGAAATTTTAAATATCCAAAGTACTGACACATTTAAAAAAGTAGAAGTCTATCTAAAGTCTTCTGACGCTATAAAACCATTATTAGAAAGACTAAATACTGAAAAAGCTAAAATTCTAGAGATTGATGATATTTTAGAAAAAATTTCTAAATTAACAACTTCTTTAGAAAGTTTAAAAACAGAGTTTCAACGTACAATTTGGTTATCAATGTCCAATATAGCCTCTGAATTAATACAGGCTATATCATCAATTACAATCAGCCAAGATCTACAAATACTTGCAACGAATATATTTGATAAATTTAAGTTCAATGAATTTATCAAAAAAACTATTAACCAACAGCCAGAAAAAGCCAAGCTATTTGCTGAAATGCAAGTTGCTTCTCAAATTGAACTTTTAGATAAATATCATGAAATAGTAGCATCCTTAGAAGAAGGAGAAATTCGTTTTAGAGGTGGTACTACTTTAGAAACATTTACGAAAGAGTTCTTCGATAATTCATGGTTTAAAATAAAATTTGACGTGATATATGATGGTGACAACTACAATGAAATGTCACAAGGCAAAAAAGCTTTTGTAGTGTTAAAAATGACTTTAGATTGTAGTGAAAGTAAGTGCCCTATTATCATCGACCAACCTGAAGATGACTTAGATAATCGAGCTATCTATTCTGAATTGGTTACCTTCCTAAAACAAAAGAAAAAGGAAAGACAAATTATTCTTGTTACTCACAACGCAAATGTTGTTGTGAATGCCGATAGTGAGCTAATCATTGTTGCCAATCAACATGGGATTCATAGTCCAAATATGAATAATCATAAGTTCCAATATAAGTTTGGTAGTATTGAATCACTAGATCATGATCCAGGTTGTTCATCCACTTTAAATCAAAAAACAATTAAGTCACATATCTGTGAAATTCTTGAAGGTGGAGATAGAGCCTTTAAGTTACGAGAACAAAAATATAATTTAGCTTCCTAAATAAAAAAGACCGCCTAAGCGGTCTTTTTTAATATCTATCTCATCAAGCCACTGGCGCTAACGTAAACAATACCTGCCCCGTTTTCACAGTTTGCCCTTTTTCAATGGTAATCGCATCTACACGCATACGTTCAGGCGCAATAATTGGAATCTCGATTTTCATCGCTTCAATCACCGCAAGCGTTGCACCTTCTTCCACAATATCCCCTGACTGACATTCAATTTTCCAAATTGAACCCGGCATATGTGATTCCACCGCACAACCACCATCTGGAATTTCAACCCCTTCTCCATCATCCACCGCATCGAGGCTTTCAGAGACATATTCTGCAAGCCCTGCTTCATGCCAGCGACGACGTTCTGCATCAAAGTTGGCTTGTTGCACCGACTTAAAGGCTGCAATCGATTCTTGGTTTTCCGTTAAGAAGTCGTTGTACTCTTTTAAGTTCAATACACCTTCTTCAATACGCAGTTTTAAGCGACCTGCTTTAAAGTCCTCACGCATTTGCATCAGCTCGGACTCAGACACTTCATAAAACTTAATTTGGTCAAAGAAGCGCAGTAACCACGGTTTGCCTTGTTCAAAGTCGGCATTCTTACGGTAGCGTGACCACATTTGCGTGGTACGACCGACAAACTGATAACCACCCGGACCTTCCATACCGTATACGCACATATAAGCACCGCCAATACCCACGGCATTTTCAGGTGTCCATGTCCGTGCAGGGTTATATTTGGTGGTGACTAAACGCTGACGCGGATCAAGTGGTGTTGCTACAGGTGCACCTAAGTACACATCACCCAAGCCCATCACCAAATAACGTGCATCAAAGACTACATCTTTTACCGCTTGTTTATCTTTTAAGCCATTAATCCGACGGATAAATTCGATATTGTCTGGACACCATGGAGCATCTGGACGCACAGTTTGCATATAGCGTTCAGTAGCGAGTTGCGTTTGTGAATCTTCCCACGCCAGTGGTAAATACACGGTACGCGATGGCACTTGCATTTCCGTCACATCAGGCAGTTCAGTTTCAGCGACTTGTAACAGGCGCAGTAAATCAAGTTGATCCAATTTAATCGAATCAAAATGAATTTGTAGAGAACGAATGCCCGGTGTCAGATCGATAATGCCCTGAATATTTTGCTTTTGAACCCATTGCATAAGTGCATGAATACGGAAACGTAAGTTCAGGTCAAGCACCAACTCACCATATTCCACCAACATATAATTGTTGCCGGCAGGACGATACACCACATCAGGCAAGCCATTTACACCTTTTAAGGTATCGAGAACCGCATTTTTTAAAGTCGAAAGTTCAGGATAAAATGACTCATCAAATGCAACATTTTGAGTATCACTTGCTTCTAACTGTGCATGATATTTTTCATTTAAGAGTTTCGCTTGGTGATAGCTCACAGGGACAAATTTAACTTTGTCTCCAGCTTTTAACTGTCCCAATTTCCACAGTTCAGAATTAATCACGACTGCTGGACAGACGAAACCACCTAAGCTTGGACCATCTGGACCGAGAATAATCGGCATATCACCGGTAAAGTCGATTGCACCAATCGCATAAGCATTGTCATGAATATTGGATGGATGCAAACCAGCTTCACCACCATCCTCACGTGCCCATTCAGGTTTTGGACCAATTAAACGAATACCCGTACGGCTTGAATTAAAGTGAATCTCAAAGGTATTGGAAAAGAAGGTATCAATGTCATGTTTCGTAAAGAAGTCTGGTGCGCCATGCGGGCCATACATTACCGCAATTTCCCATTCATGACTGAATGATGGGATTTGCTCAGGTGCAAGCGCTTTCACTTCATCGCTTGTGAATGCCGTAATGGGGAGCATATCGCCAATCAGCAAGTTACGCCCTGCATGACCACCAAACTGACCTAAGGTAAAAGTCGCTTGTGAACCGAGATATTCAGGCACATTCAGACCACCTTTAATGCCGATATAGGTACGGCAACCAGTGGCGATTTTGCCACATTTTAGAATCTGACCCTTACGCACATTGACGGTTTGCCACATTGGAACAGCTATGCCATCCAAGGTTGATGGCATATCACCGCCTGCCAACACAATTTGGCTATCACAATGGAATTTTAAGGTCGGACCTTGTAGCGTACATTCTAAGCCTGCGGTGTTATAAGCATTACCCAGCAATTGGTTTGCGACATTCAGTGACAATGGATCAATCGCACCGGATGGTGGTACACCGACATCCCAATAGCCCAATCGCCCTGTCACATCTTGTACGGCAGTTTGAATACCCGCTTGTAGCACTTCAATCTTTTGCGTTTTCCACTCAAAGGTATTTAAAAAGCGTGTGGTTTGTGTCCCTGCTTTAAAAACATCGCAATCGATAATGTTTTGTAGATATTCAAGATTGGTTTCGATCCCTGCGACTGAGGTTTTAGCAAGTGTGTCGATCATGGCTTGAATCGCAGATTCACGATCATCAGCGGTCACAATAATTTTAGCAATCATCGGGTCGTAGAATGAGGAAACATTTGAACCTGTTTCGACCCATGTTTCGTTACGTGCATTTTCATCAAACTCCACATGTGTCAGTAAGCCAGCACTTGGTTGGAAGTTTTTAATTGGGTCTTCAGCGTATAAACGCACTTGAATCGAATGACCTTTGGATTCAAATGTTTCAGTTGGCGCAGTCCAATCACCACTAGCAAGTGTCACCATCCATTCGACCAAGTCCACACCAAAGACTTGCTCAGTCACGCCGTGTTCCACTTGTAGACGGGTGTTCACTTCTAGGAAGTAGAATTCCTGCGTGTCGGTATCCATCACGAATTCAACTGTCCCTGCAGAACGGTAATTCACCGATTGCATCAATTGAATCGCAACATTTTGGAGATATGCACGTTGTTCGTCATCGATATGTGGTGCAGGCGTTTCCTCAATCACTTTCTGGTTACGACGTTGCACTGAACAATCACGTTCACCGAGTGCAAGCACTTGACCTTTGCCATCACCAAAAATTTGCACTTCAATATGACGAGCATTTTGTACAAATTTCTCAAGGTACAAACCTGCATCTTTAAAATTCGCTTGCGCTAAATAGGACACCGTTGCATAAGCATCTTTCAGCTCTGCTTCGTTCCAGACCAAACGCATGCCGATCCCACCGCCACCCGCGGTACTTTTTAGCATCACAGGATAACCAATACGATTCGCTTCTTTCAGTGCTTCAGCTTCATCCGCCAAAAGCTGACTACCCGGCAGCAATGGTACATTGGCTTGAATCGCAAGCTCACGTGCGGTGTGTTTGAGACCAAAGGCACGCATTTGCGTTGAATTTGGACCAATAAAGGCAATGTCTTGTGATTCACACAAGTCACAGAATTCCGCATTTTCAGACAAGAAACCATAACCCGGATGAATCGCCTCTGCACCAGTTTGTTTGGCCACTTCTAAAATTTTATCGACATTCAAATAGCTTTGGCTAGCTGGTGCCTCACCGATATAGACAGCTTCATCGGCTAAAGTCACATGTAATGAATCACGGTCGGCTTCTGAATATACCGCAACGGATTGGATGCCGAGTTTTTTTAAGGTACGAATCACACGACATGCAATGGCACCACGGTTGGCGATGAGAACTTTATTAAACCCATATTTTAAAGTCATATGCTTATTCCTCGCCTTCACGGATGATCAATTGAATTTTGGTTGGATTGTAGGCATTACATGGGTTGTTGAGCTGTGGGCAGTTTGAGATCAGTACGATCAAATCCATTTCCGCTTTGACTTCGACATATTTGCCCGGTGCAGAAATGCCATCATCAAATTTCAAATGTCCATCACTTGTCACAGGTACATTCATAAAGAAATTAATGTTTGGACCAATATGACACACATTAAGCCCATGTTTTTTTGCAATCGGATGTTGCGCCAAGGCTGTCATGAAATTGTTACGGCAACTGTGCATTGGATATTTATCATGAGCATAACGTACCGTGTTGCTTTCACATGAACATGCACCACCTAAAGTGTCATGTCGACCACAATTGTCATCATGGATAGTGGCAATTTTATTGCCAAAGTTGGTATATAGCGCTGTACCTTTTTCTAAATAAATTTGCTGGTTAATGGTTAAAGTATCGGTTGCGCTATAGCGCTCTTCGGGGTTTTGGCTTGAGATAAATAATGTATCTACTGCTTGGTTGCCTTCAAGATCGACAATACGGAAATATTGGCCTTTTTTCACTTCGCACATCCATGCTTCACCGGCAGGACAGACTTCGCTTAACACTAATTTTTCATGATTTTGAGTTGGATTTACTAATGCAGTCATGATATATCCCCCAATTAAGCGCTTAAAGCGTAGTAACGATTGTTGTTTTGGAATGCATGCTGATTTTGCGGGCATGAATCACGGCAAACATCGGTGTCCCTTAAAGGAAGCGCTTTATATAAAGACAGTTGGATATCTGCTGGTGCATATTCAGGGCTATTATCTAAAGCATGAGGTGCGCTGGATAGAAACACCAAGCAGTCCATTTCAAAACGCAGTTCAATCACTTGATCGGTATTGTCTGACTGCACATAGCTTAAGTTGCCGTTGTCATCAGGTTGAACTTTTGAAAATAGATTTAAGGTGCTGCTTAAATCCGTAGCAGATAATCCAAACTTGGTCATCTCTAAAAGTAGGCTGTCTTTAGCATTGCGGTACATGTCATTACGCACATCTTGGAAAGTCTTTGAACCAAATTGATTTTCGATTTGTTGGGCTGTACTCGGTGCACAAAAAGCATCATTCCAACCGTGATCATCTTTAACAATAGAGACCATCGCACGACCAAGATCAGAAGCTAAAATGTTCCCTGTACTTAAAAATGCGGTGTGTTGTGCTTTTAAACTGTCTGGCATGTTGTAGCGTTCAAGTGTGTCTTCACGATTTACACAAAACAGAGACACATTGGCATTTTTACCTAAGGATTTGAGTTGTAAGACTGCGCCACGTTGAATACGTGCTGACCAGTGATGTCCACCCGGTAAACGTTCAGTCCATAAGACTTGATCTTCATGATAAGTGATTGTGCTCATTCGCCTTTCCTCAATCTTTAACGGTTTACCTCCCGGGCTTTTATCCCTCCGTGTAGCTTGAGCTCGAAACTTAAGCCGTGAACTCTCGGTCTCAGTCATACATAAATTTCATGTATCGGAACCCTAGATCACTTTATGATGTTGTTAAAGATGCAAATGACGTGCCAATTCAGTATTACTATTTTTAGTTTTTATCATACTATTTGGCTTATTTTTTGTACTTTTAGGTGGCATAACATAGAAAAAAATACTGAAAATGCACCTCAACGATGCAATTTCAGCACAAACGCAAATTGGTATTAAATTTTTATTTCATTTGAACTGATTATGTTTGGCAACATGAATACTGTTTAAAATAAAATCATACAGTTCAAGCACTTTAGATGGATTGGTTGGCGAATTCAGTGACTTGTTGCGATATTTATCCGCACTTTCCAATCCAAAATAGATATAAGAATCTTTGGGATCATTGATTGAACCTAAATATTGCCAAGCCCCCGTTTCGAAGCCACGACTAAAAAGCAAACGTAATTTATAATGAGTAATCACTTCCTCGCCTTTGAGTTGATTGATTTCTTTCTCAATTTCTCTAAGCACTTTTTCATTATAAATTAATGGGTTTAGAGGAAGTCTGGCTTTATTGTCTTGAATCGTTTTAATTAGTGACTGATCTGACTCGAATCTTCCTCGATTTTCTACATTAAATTTAAGTTCTGGATATGAAGGGAATTTTAAAATTGCTTCAGTCAGAAAAGGTCGATTTTCAGTCATCGGATCAGAGAGAAAATACTCTTGCCAACATATTCCTGCTTCATTGGGCTGTTTTGCAGAGAATAATTTAAAATTTTTCAAGGTATTTTCAACTTTACTTAATGTTTCTTCAAAGTGTGCGTCATCGGTTAAATTCACCAATTTAATGGTTTTATGATTTAAATATAAATATGCTTCAATCAGAAAAGCATCATAACTAAAAGGTGTCGGTCGATACGCAATAACGTGACTGCTATGATTATGATCAAGCACTATGATTTTGTGCAACTTCAATAAGCTATCTGTAGATTCATGTTTTTGTTCAGATAATTCTTCAATTCTTTCAGCTATATAAGTTTCATAATGAATCAAATTTGTGATGGTTGAATCAATTTCAAACTGATTCCCATCAAATGAAAATTGCCCAAATTGAATATCTGTTTCTTTTGGCACAGTCAGTTCTATACGCCCTAGACAAACTTGATTTGTTTGGGTGAAATCAATGGTTTTTTCTGTTGAGGTATTGGTTTGAGTACACCCCACATTCATCATTACTAAGAATGCTACTTGCCATAATTTCGCTTTGTACATATTGAACCTTAATTTATATTGTTTTAATTTTTTATGTTTTTAATGCCTTTAAACTCTTATAGAAATGATGGTAAACATGGTGGTGCTACTGATCATTTTAAATATGATGATTTTCAACATAACGCTAATAACAATAAAGATCAAATTATTCTTGTATTTCAATACTTAGCTTAAGAAAATTAGCTTAAAAATAGTTCATTTTATCGTTTGCTGTTTTTCAATGACATGCATCCATTTGACCTAATGATTCTCTCAAGATGCCTCTGAAAAGTTCACCGCAATAAACATTCCCCAAAAGCCAATAGAAAAGGATCATCCTTGGATGATCCTACATGTGAGATGGTAGTGATTTCGACATTAATATTTTAAAAATCATAAATTGCGGTAATGTTAAATCGATTATTTTCACCTGTTTTATCATCAAAAGTTTTACGTTGACCATACATGTATTCAACCCCAATATTGATGGGCTTAATGGGTGTATAAAACAGGTTAATCCAACCTTCCATGAGCTCTTTATTTTGCGTTTGGTCATTATGCAATCTGACCAAATCTGCAAAAGTATTACCTGTATTGGCACGGCTATACCCAAAGCCTAAAGTTGAACGAATTTTCGGGGTAAATTGTTGCGTTAAACCAACCGTTACAGCATCGAACTCATTGGGATGAATTTTGGCATTATCATCAAACACATAAGCATAATTTGACCAGAGCACATTTTTAGTATCACCATAAATATGACTGTAATCTATTTTAAATGTCGTTTTTGGGGTGATTTGAATTTTACCGCCTGCTGCCACACCCCACGCTAAGAAATCATCACTACCGCCGTAGGATGTCGATTTTTGCGTCATAAATGCACGCCCTGAAATAATCGAACCATTGTCAAACTTGTAATTGATTCGACCTGTGAGGGATGGCAACTTCACTTTGGCATATGGGTCAGTTCGAATGTTTTGTGTGCCTGTAGTGGTCACAATTTCAGATTTTTGATCTTCTAAACTCACCAACATGCTGGTTTTTTTATCAATATCATGACTGTATTTGATTTGCGGAACGCGCGTGAGTGAACCACCAACAGAAAGTGATGCATCGACCGTTTCTGGAAAGAAATCTAGTACATTAAAGTTAGACCATGTTTGACCAACCAACCACTGATCAAAAGTCATATAAGCATGACGAATACGAAAAGTGTCACGACCTGCACCACCAAAGAAGTCCATTTCCAACTTACCGCCTACATCATGATTCCATGTCTTCGGGGCTTTGAAATTAAAACCAAAGCGTGTGGCATTCAGTGTACTTAAAACCTTATCTGTATTGTTCTTTTCACCTGCGGAACCTTTTAAAGGCACAGTACTAATCGAGTTATACATGGTCCCCGGTCCTTTGACTTGATAAGAAGCATCGGCACGAATATTTCCATAGAGCTCTAACTCAGCACCATTTTTGGTCACCAAAGGTTTGAGTTGTAAGTCGGTTTTCTCAGAATTAGACTTAACTTTTATTGTTTGATTTGAATCTATATTTTTTTGCTGAGTCTGAACTTGCGCGACTACGTCTTTATTTACTTGAGCTAACTGTTGAATCTGTTGTTGATCTAATTGCTGTTGCTGATTTTGTTTGGTCATCATTTCTGTCAACATTTGCACTTGTTTTTGCAATTGATCGACTTTGGCTTCTAACTCTGCATTACTTGCTGCATATACAGGACTGATACATCCCAAAAGCGCTATTGCAAGTGCATGATGATTAAAAGGATATTTCTTTACTTTCATTCGACTAAATTCCATTTTAAGTTCTATTTTAGATTTGTCATTTTCAGATTGACAATGTCATTACAATATAATTGCATATAATGAATAAGTTTGAGATTTACGCAGGTTTAAGCTCAGCGCGACTATCACAAGGATTAAGAAAATTGTTTTAATTTGGCGACAATCATTTCTCGGAGTTTAAATTTTTGAATCTTCCCAGATGGTGTCATTGGAATCTCGTCCCACACTTCTAAACGTTCTGGTAAATATTGATTGGCCATTTGATGGGATTTTAGAAAATCCACAATTTCAAAAAGTTGTAGAGTTTGAGTAGGATCTTTTAATTTCACAATCGCACAGGCTTTTTCACCCATACGCTCATCGGGATAAGCCACCAAAGCCACAATTGCAATAGCGGGATGTTGATATAACAGTGATTCAATTTCTGCGACAGGAATATTTTCACCACCACGAATAATCACATCTTTTTTTCGACCTGAAATGCGGATATAGCCCTGTTCATCCTTGTAAGCAATATCACCTGTATCAAACCAATCCTCTGAATCAGTATCATTTAAATGTGGTCGTTTTAAATAACCTCCAAAGTTTGAACATGTTCGAATCATTAAGCGCCCTGCTTCGTTGACTGGTTTTTCATTGCCATCTCTGTCAACGATTTTGGTTTCAACTCCAGGTAAATCAATTCCATCAGTATTAAAAGAGCGTTCTTCCTCATCTTCAGGTTTGGTCAATGTGACTGCGCCACATTCCGTCATCCCCCAAGCAGAGATGACTTTGACCCCTAATATTTCACGTGCTTTTTGTACCAATGGACTGGGTATTGGTGCACCAGCACATAGAAAAGTTTTTAACGAGTTCACTTGTCGTTGTTTTTCTGCCACGGTATTGGCTAGATCATTTAAAAATGGTGTAGAAGCCATAGTAAAACTGACTTGATGCTGTTGAATTAAATCAATGGCTTGTGAAACTTCCCAGACATCTTGTAAAACAATTTTCGCTTTGAGTTCGATGGGCATAATCAGACCATACATAAAGCCTGTTTGATGTGCCATGGGAGAAGCCATTAAAATAATATCGTTTTCTGATAAACGTAGGCGTTTGGCATACGGAATAATATTGGCATACAGCGTATTTGAACTATGCATAACCCCTTTAGGTTCACCTGTAGTGCCTGAGGTAAATATAACTTGAGTGATATCATCTGGACGTGTGTGATGTAACGTCAATGCTTGGAGTAAATGTTCATCCTTTTCTAAACCATGATTCACTAAGCTTTGATCAAAATTATTTTCGCCTAAGCCATCAATCACAATGACATGTTCAAGTGTGCCTATTTTGGCTTTAAGTTTATTGGCCAATTCCTCATGATCAAAATTGCGGTACTTTTTCGGCACAATGAATATTTTGGATTCAGCATGACTGAGCATAAATTCCAATTCACGTTCACGAAATATGGGCATCAGTGGATTTAACACAGCACCAATACGACAACAGGCAATATACAGCAGTGTAAATTCCCACCAGTTTGGTAACTGACAGGACACCACATCATTTTGAGTAACACCTAACTGTTTTAATCCCAAGGCTATTTTATTACTGGTGTCCAATATATCTTGATAACTAAAGCTAATATGCTGTTTGGTTTCGGTTCTGAAACTCACCAAAGCTTGTTTTTCTGGAGATGATGCAACTGCATCTTCTAAAGATTGTAAAATGGTTCTGTTCAACCATAAACCCTGTTGAAGCATTCTTGCTTTACGTGGGGCTAAAAGTATTGCATCGAATTCCATTCGCACATTCCTTCTTTATCATTGTTATGATTCAATCCAAATGATGGGTTTAAACTTTTTCATCAAGCTTAAACATCATCAATATTGCGTTTGGATCTCATGCTTTTTATTCAAATTGCATTGATCAAAATTGAATTGATATTGCTTTGATTTAAATTGCTATGGTTTAAGCAGGTACAGCTTTACGTCCTGCTTTATGACGAGCAATAATAGTTTTCATAATTTGCGCTGTTCCATCACCAATTTGGAAACCTAAAACATCACGTAAGCGTTGTTCCATCACGCCACGGTCGTAACCTGCATGACCAAATGTGAGCAAGCATTGATGAATCACGTCATAGGCCAATTTTGGACCCCACCATTTGCACATACCTGCTTCTGCCGTATGTGGTAGATGGTTGTCTTTGAGCCATAAAGTTTGCAAACAGAGTAAGCGAGCTGCTTCTATTTGGGTTTCATAATCTGCTAAGGGATGTGAGACACCTTGGAATGCCGACAAAGGTTTACCAAAGGCTTCCCTCTGCACAGCGTATTCCCAAGCTTCGTCGAGTGAGACACGTGCCACCGCGAGCACTTGTAAACCAATCAAGGCCCGTGAAAAATCAAAACCTTGCATGACTTGTACGAAGCCTTTATTTTCATCACCCAATAAATGGCTTACGGGTACACGCACATTGTCAAAAAAGATTGAACCTCGTCCTATGGCACGCTGACCATGACACTCAAAGCGTGTGGTGGTAATGCCTGGAAGATTCATGGGAACCAATAAAGCACTGACACCATGGGCACCATCTTCGATTGAACCTGTACGACCAAAAACCACTGAAGCATCTGCTTGATCCGCAGCTGAAATAGAGGTTTTCTCACCATTAATGACGTATTCATCACCCTCACGTTCTATTTTTAAACGTAAATTTGCGGCATCTGAACCACCACGAGGTTCAGTTAAGGCAATCGAAAATATCGCTTCGCCCGCAGTTAATTTATTTAACCAAGGTTCAACGACTTCAGGTTTGCCATGTTCAGCGAGAATCTGACCATTTAAAGATGCCAACAAATTGATATAGGAAAAACTTAAATCCGCTTTGGCAATGGCTTCATGAATCACGCCAGCTGCCAAACATCCCATGCCTTGACCGCCGTATTGTTCAGGTAGTTCTGGTGCAATAAAGCCCATTTCTCCCATTTTTTTCACCAAATCACGGTCAAACACACGGCTTTGATCTCGCTCTAAAAAACCAGGAGCAATATATTTTTGCGCAAATTTTTCAGCGGTTTCTGCCAAAAATTCGAGCTCTTCGGTGATGTAAGGATTTTTGCTCATGATTCATCTCCTTACTTGGCATATTTACGAAATTCAGGTTTACGTTTTTCTTTTAATGCATTGACTCCTTCACGAGATTCTTCTGTATCGTAATACAGTTTCAAGGCATACATACCCATGCCAGCAATACCTGACTGATGCGCCGTATCCATATTGAAACTCCGTTTTGCAATAGCAAGAGCCGTAGGACTACGTTCACAGAGCTCCTCGCCCCATGCTTGTACTTCTGCATCGAGTTGATCGGCAGGTACACATTTATTGGCCAATCCCATCTCCACCGCTTCTTGACCCGAATAACGACGGCACATATACCAAATTTCACGGGCTTTTTTCTCACCCACAACACGTGCCAGAAACGCCGTACCATATCCTGGATCAACCGATCCCATTTTAGGACCAACCTGACCAAAAATGGCTTTGTCAGAACAGATGGTTAAATCACAAATGGTCGCTAAAACATTTCCACCACCAATGGCATAACCTTGCACGCGCGCAATCACAGGCTTGGGTACATCACGAATTGCGGTATGCAGTTCTTCCATAGGTAGTCCAATGGTGCCTCGACCATCATAATTACCATTGTGAGCAGACTGATCTCCACCCGTACAAAATGCTTTTTCACCTGCACCTGCCAATACAATCGCACCAATCTCTCGGTCATAACCCGCTTTGTTGAGTGCGCGAATCAGCTCATCACAAGTTTGTCCACGAAACGCATTCATTTTGTCTGGACGGTTAATGGTGATCCACGCCACACCATTGCGGTTTTCATATAAAATATCTTCAAAATTCATGTCTCATTCCTTCCTTGAATGTAGTGTATTTTTGAGTTTTTAATCTAAATAGTACGTTTAACCATTCATAGTTAAACCACCAGAAACACTGAGCACTTGTCCTGTAATAAAACTGGAATCATCACTTAAGAAAAATGCAATTGTGGATGCTAAATCATCAGGTTGACCTAAACGACCTAAGGGAATGGCACGAATAAACGCTTCTCTTAATTTTTCAGGATTGGCAGCACCATCAGTCACTTGCGCAAGTAATGCGGTATCGGTCGGTCCTGGACATACGACATTAATGGTAATGTTATGACGTGAATGTTCACGTGCGAGTGTTTTAGAAAAAGACAATAATCCGCCTTTACATGCAGCGTAAACAGCTTCGCCAGAGGAACCTACACGAGCAGCATCAGATGCAATGTTGACAATACGTCCTGCATTACGTTCGACCATGCCTTTGAGTACCGCATGATGCATATTCAACATACCCACCAAATTGATTTGAATGAGTTTTTGCCATTCTTCAGGGCTTGATTGAACAAAGGGTTTAAAAATATCAAACCCTGCATTATTGACCAGACCATCAATAGGTCCGAGTTCTTGCTCAGTCTTTGCAACTGATTGATCAACAATGGTTTTATCTGTGATATCACATTGAATAGCAATGGCTTGACCGCCAGTAGCGGTAATCTGATCCACCAGATTTTGTGCAACGTTTAAATTCATATCAAATACAGCAACTTTTGCGCCTTCTGCTGCAAGACGTTTACATGTTGCACTGCCAATACCACCAGCGCCGCCAGTGACAATGATCACTTTATCTTTGAGTCCTTTCATTTTTATGTCCTTTGTTGAATGGTGATCCAAAGATCATTCCATTTCACTCAGTTTTTATTTTGGATATTGCTACCTATAATCAGCATAGAATTTTGCTTATTTTATGTCAATATATTTACATATATTTATGTAAATATATTATTTATTATTAATTTTCAATATTTTATAATTAATAAATACAAACATATTGACATACATTTGTTATTTTACTAGTTTCAATGTAGATCTCAGTCTTCATAAAAACGGTATTGAATTTATTGATGAAAAAAGGTTGAAACCATTGCAATAAGTCATGTCTTCGTCGTATTTAATTATTTATAATTGAACAAGATACACCGACAATGGAATTGTCTTTGACTCATGCCTTGTGCTTGTCATTTTCCTATGACAAAACGCATGGCTAAAATGTTAACAAACCTTAGATTTATACAGATTATTGCAAGGTCAAAATTATTGCCCTTTCAACATTAAATAAATGGAAACATCTCATTTTACTTTTAAAAGTTGGTCAATATCATGAGTGATGCACCTGCCCCAAATTATGATCAATCCTTATATTCAGTTCATAACCGACTCTTTTTTAGATTATTTCAAGTAGGCAATACACTTGATCGTCAATGTTTAAATGAGCTGGGTATTTCACCTGTACATTGGTCTGTTCTTGGCGCACTGTCACGTCCAAAAGTACAAGATGGCATGTCTTTTTCAGACTTGACAGAATATTTACGTGTTAGTCGTCAAAATTTAGATGGTGTTCTTAAGCGCTTAGAGCGAGATGGATTGGTTCAACGTGTGATGAATACGCAAGACCGTCGTGCCAAGATAGTCGCACTCACACCTGCGGGTCATGAAAATTGGGAAAAACTGCAACAGAAGTTTTTTGATTTTTATCAGCAAGCACTTGAAGGTATCCCTTTAGATGATACCGTCACCATGATTCATCTGTTAAATAAAGTGAATGAAGGGTTAAAGCGAATTAAAATTACCGATTAAACTTTGTAGCACTAAAAATAATGCATCAAAATAAAATCCATCCTTATAAAAACGGATGGTTTTTTTAATGTAGCATCGTTCATACTTACTATTAATTAGTAACTAACTAAAATTAATTCAATACATCAATTAAAATTAAGCTGTCGCTTGTTTAATCATTTCTCTGGCAATAATAATTTGTTGAATTTGTGTGGTCCCTTCATATAAACGGAATAGTCTAACATCGCGGTAAAAGCGTTCTATAGCATATTCACTGATATAACCTGCACCACCATGAATTTGTAAACATCGATCTGCAACACGTCCACACATTTCAGTGGCAAACATTTTGGCACAAGAAGATTCTGTTGTGACATTTAGTCCTTCATCACGCTTCTTCGCAGCATCTAAAACCATGCATTTTGCCGCATAAATTTCAGCTTTAGAATCCGCCAACATTGCTTGTATCAATTGAAAATTGGCAATCGCTTGACCAAATTGTTTTCTCTCTACGGCATAATTTAAAGCATCATTCAACATTCGTTCAGCCATACCTACGCTGTAACCTGCAATGTGTAAACGCCCTTTATCTAAAACCCGCATTGCAGTTTTAAATCCTATTCCCTCTACACCGCCAATCAACTGATCCTTATGCACTTTACATCGATCAAAAATCACATCACAAGTATAAGAACCATGTTGCCCCATTTTTTTATCAATTTTTCCAAGGCTAAGACCTGACGTTCCTGCTTCAACTAAAAATGCTGAAATCCCACCTGCACCTTTTATTTCAGGATTGGTTCTTGCCATCACGGTAAATGTGGTTGCACGAGGTGCATTGGTAATAAAACGTTTAGTGCCATTTAAAATATAATAGTCACCGTCTTTAACTGCTGTGGTTTTTAAAGAAGCAGCATCTGAACCTGAATCAGGCTCAGTTAAACAAAACGATCCGATCATTTCTCCACTGGCATAACGAGGTAGGTATTTTTGTTTTTGCTCTTCTGTGCCATCGATTAAAATCCCGCTCGAACCAATACCGTTATTGGTGCCAATTAAAGATCGAAATGCAGCTGATGTCTGTCCAAGTTCCATCGCCACATAAATCTCTTCTTCCATGGTGATGCCTAAACCCCCATATTGTTCTGGAATCGTAAGTCCAAAAAGCCCCAATTCGCGCATTTGAGCAACGATATGTTCAGGAATAGCATTGGTTTCCTCGACCTCATGCTCAAGTGGCACCAATTCATTTTTGACAAATTGTTGAATGGTATTGACGAGTTGTTGCAGCATTTCAGGATCACGAATCATGTGATGCTCCTTGAGATTTTATAGGACGATCCATTGCCTATGTTTCATTGTTATTGATCATTTTAATTAATCATAAATTTTATTTTATGACAATATATTTACATATTTTATTGTACGTTTTTTATTGAATTGATATTTAAATGTTTTAAAAAGAATATGTTGCTTCTTACATGAATATATTGATATTTGCTTAGGCTATTTTCATAAATTTTTTTTAACGCTTAGGCTATTTATTTTGCTACAATGATGGACCAATGATCAATAAAACATCTCATCTCTGCATTTAAAATGAGATGTATTCGGGTCTATCTCATGTATCTAAACGCACTCTATGACCATGGCAAGACCTTGCCCAACACCTATACATAAGCTAACTACAGCGTATTTTTTCTGATTTTTTTGCAATGCTCTTGCCGCTGTTAAAGCAAGTCGAGCACCAGAAGCCCCCAGTGGATGCCCTACTGCTATTGCACCACCCTGTGGATTCACCCGTGGATCATCAAATGCGATATTTAAGCCCTTTAAACAAGACAATACTTGCGAGGCAAAGGCTTCATTGATTTCAATAATATCCATATCTTCAAGGGTTAAATTGGCACGTATTAATGCTAGTTTAATGGCCTCAATTGGTCCTGCCCCCATGATTCTAGGCTCGATACCCACCACGCCTGACGACAAAATTTTTGCAATAGGTTTAAAACCAAGTGTGTGTTCTGCTTTTTTTGAACCAATAATCAATGCTACGGCGCCATCATTAATACCTGAGGCATTCCCTGCTGTGACCACTCCACCCTCAAATAAAGGTTTTAATTTTTCTAATGCAGTCAGATCTGTTGCAGGACGTGGATGTTCATCTGTACTGATGATTTTGGGTGGTCGTTTTCGACCTTGGGATACTTCAACAGCAATGATTTCTTCGTCAAAAAAGCCTTCCTGTTTGGCTTTTTCATATTTGGCTTGGGATGATGCAGCAAAAAGATCGGCCTGTTCACGCGTAATTGCATATTCTACGGCGACATTGTCCCCAGTTTGTGGCATGGTATCTGCGCCAAATTGCTTTTCGATCAAGGAATTGGGAAATCGTGCGCCAATGGTGGTATCAAAGACTTTAAAATCACGACTAAATGGTACTTCAGCTTTAGAAAAAACAAAGGGTGCGCGACTCATTGACTCAACACCACCAGCGATATATATATCACCCTCACCACAAGTGATCGCACGCGCTGCATCAACAATGGTCGCAAGCCCTGATGCACATAAACGGTTGACCGTCTGTGCTGGAGTCTTTACATCTAAGCCTGCAAGCAGTGCTGCATGCCGCGCAACATTGCGACTGTCTTCACCCGCCTGATTGGTATTTCCAAGTAAAACATCATCATAAATATCATTGGGCAAATGATGCTTTTCAATCAATGTACGAATAACATGTGCTGCCAAATCATCTGGACGTGTACTTGCAAGTCCTCCCGCATGGCGACCAAAAGGCGTACGAATTCCGTCGTATATGTATGCATCTAACATTATTTAGTCCTTTAATTTTTTTTATCATTGATCCGATCACTTCCAGTTTATGATCGTTACGGTAAGATCATGATTGATATAAAAGCGGTAAACCCAGTTGTACACGGCGTTTTAACCATGGGCTTGCTCGATAGCGCTGATCATGGGTTGACGCTAGAATGCGTTCTAAAATCAATAAAATTCGATCTGCACCCAGAGAATCGCCCCAAGAAATGGGACCCGATGGATAACCTAAACCGAGTTTCACGGCTTGATCGATATCGGATGCTGTTGCAATCTTTTGTTGTGCAATATCACATGCAAGATTGATCACCATTGCCAAAACACGTTGTGCGACAAATCCATAACTTTCATCGATCACAGACACAGTCACATTATCTTGCGCAAAAATGGCATGGGCCTGATCGATATAGGACTGATCTGTCATTAAAGATGGCATTAAGGTACGATGGCGTGCAAAATCTGTAAGCATATCAATATTGACTGCACGTTTAGGATCAACACCATAACGAAGCGCGGCTGTCGTGGTGTCTTCACCATAAGTGGCCAAAATGATTAAACTGTCTGAATCAGGTTGCAATGATTCATCCAATTGCAAACCATGTTGCTGTAAATATTGTTTTAATAATTCAACATCTTGTGCACGATCTGCCTGAAGCCAAATTTGATTGAATTGGTCGACCTTGGGAATGGACACCACTGGCGCTTCATTTTGTTTATTGCCATTCTCATAACGATAAAAACCTTCACCCACTTTTCGCCCAATTTTCTTTCCTTCAAGCATTTGACGTGTGAGTGGATTTGGACGATATCGGTCTTCCTCATAATATTGATAATAAATCGATTCCATCACAGGGTGTGAGACATCTAAACCTGTTAAATCTAACAATTCAAAAGGTCCCATACGAAAACCAGCACCATCTCTCAAGATACGATCAATTTCACTGAACGATGCGACCCCTTCGCTGAAGATTTTTAGGGCTTCTGTTCCGTAGGCACGTCCGGCATGATTCACAATAAATCCTGGGGTATCTTTGGTGGTCACCCCTAAATGTCCTACTGTTTTAGCAAAATCCAACAAGGTGTTGATGACTTGATTCTGTGTCATTAAACCAGCTACGACTTCTACAATTTTCATCAGTGGTACAGGATTGAAAAAGTGAAAACCTGCAACCCGTTCAGGATGCTCAAGCACAGAAGCAATAGCCGTAATGGATAAAGATGACGTATTTGACGCAAGAATGGTGTCTGTAGAAACAATCTTTTCGAGCTGTTTAAATAGATTTTGTTTGATTTCTAAATCTTCAATAATCGCTTCAATCACCAAATCAACTGCATCGACTTGTTCTAACGTATCTACAATTAAAATTCGGGACAGTATTTGCTTTAGTTCTTCTTCAGAAAATTTGCCTTTTTGTTGTAATTTTTCAAGCGTGGTTTTTAATGTATTCAGACCTTGTTGTGCATTGCCCATATGTGAATCATAAATCTGTACTTTCATTCCAGCTTGCGCTGCAATTTGGGCAATGCCCATACCCATGATACCTGCACCAATAATGGCAATGGATTGTATGTTCATGTTCTATTCTCCACGATAATGAGGTTTCCGTTTTTCTAAAAACGCATGAACACCTTCTTTTTGATCTTGTGTATCAAACAGAATTTGAAATGCTTTACGCTCTAAAGCCAATGCGCCAGTCAAAGGCAAATCTTGCCCAAGCAATGTCACTTCTTTAATTTGTTGTACCGCAATGGGTGAATAACTGGCAATGGTACGGGCTAATTTTAATGCATGCGAAATGGTGTCGTCATCTTCAACCACTTCAGAGACTAAACCCATGGATTTAGCTTCATCAGCACTGATCATCTTACCTGTGAGCAGCAAAAGTAATGTTTGAAATTTACCTATTGCACGAAGTAACCGTTGCGTACCTCCGGCACCTGGCATTAAGCCCAATTTCACTTCAGGTTGCCCAAGCTGAGCAGATTTACCTGCAACAATAATGTCTGCATGCATCGCCAACTCACATCCTCCACCTAAAGCATAACCATTGACTGCTGCAATAATCGGTTTAGAACACGTTTGTATACTTTGCCAGTAACGCTCTGTATGACGTAAATACATTTCCGCAGTCGTTGCCGTAGTAAAATCTTGTATATCAGCACCTGCTGCAAAAACATCATGCCCACCTGTTAGGACAATACAACGTACATTTGTGTCATGATCAAGCTGATCAAAAGTGATTGCGAGTTGCTGCCTTAACGCCATGTTTAAGGCATTACGAACTTCTGGACGATTCAGTTCAACGATTGCAACACCATCATCTTGAATTTTAAGCTTTAACATATGTGCACATTTCCTTGTGGCATTTTTTTATAGTTTATACATGGTCCAAATAGCGATATTTAAACAAAACCTATGTGTTGATTGTTAGAGGTGAAGCTAGCAATTTGGATTATGAATATTACAATTTGAGATACTAAAACTTGTATCCAACGTTTTTAGCTATTGTTCATTTCAACCCAAACCCATCATGGATTAATGACTTTTCGCTAATTCACAGCTTAGCAATTACGCTAAAAAGCTGAGTTTTTAAGCTAAACGATGATTTATTTTATGTCAATATATTTACATATTAATTTAAAATAATAAATAAAACCGCGCACTTTTTCTAATTTTGGTTATTTTTTAAAACATGTTATTGATATAAATGATTATTTTAGTATATTTTTCAATCAATTTATGGTTTCAAACATCAATCTTGCAAACAAATCGAACAAAGCCAATTCATTCATGCGATGTATTCATCTTGCCTCCATACAATCTATCTATATGAATGAAAGGAATAGTACATTTGCCAAATTGTTCGCCATACAAATGATCTCTTATGCTATGCATCTGAGTTATAATCAAAATCACGTATTTTTGGCTTATCAGAAGTTAAAAATGAACATATAACATCTGATGAAATTGAGTATTGGTTATTTTTTTGAATACTGTCGCAAAATGACTTCAATACATCGATCGTCTTTTTAAGACATAACGTTAAGACCTTAAAGTCTGCCGTTTAAACACTGGAATATTGAATGGATCAAATACTCGCAATTAATCTGCCTATTTTTTTGATGATTGCAGTTGGATTCATCAGCATCAAAGCTAAATTACTTCCGATGAGTTCAATTCCGATATTAAGCCAATTTATTATCAAAATTTCACTGCCGAGTTTTTTGGTGTATGCCTTATCGACAACTCCATTACAGAAAATTTGGCAAACCACGTATTTCCTTGGTTATGCGCTAACATCGATCTCTGTTTTCTGCTTAGGCTATTTTTATTTTAGAAAAGCTCGATCTCTTCCTGCTGAAAAAGCCTCAATTTTTGCTTTCGGTAGTTCCATGTCAAATACAGGCTTTATTGGTACGGCAGTTTTGACCATGATTTTAGGTTCACATGCTATTCCGTATTTGGCAATGACCCTGATTATTGAAAGTATTATTATGCTGAGTCTAATGCTCTTTTTAGCTGAAATGGGACGACATCAAGATTTAAGGCTGACAGCGTTATTCAAAACGACCATTCAAAGCCTAATTAAACATCCCGTTATTCAATCGATTGTCGTTGGCTGTGTATTGTCATTAATCTCAATACAATGGCCTAAACCCATTGAAACCACACTGAATTTCTTTGCGCATACAGCAACGCCTCTGGCTTTATTTGTGATTGGTGGCAGTCTATCTACACTCAACATTGCTTCTATTGGCAAGAATATCCTGTCGATATGCAGCTTTAAAATGCTCTTGATGCCCTTGACCATGGCATTGGTGTTTTTCTGCTTACCCAACACCACTTCTGAAATGTACTTTGCAGCATTGATTCTTGCTGCCCTACCTATGGCCAGTGCAACGGCGATTTATGGTCAAAACTATGGCGTGGCTGAACAAGCATCTGCGGCTGTAATGCTAACGGCGCTCCTTTCTTTTTTAAGTATCAGCGCTGTACTGTTATTGCGACCTTTGTTTTAGTCATAAATAGCACCTCGATTTAGAATTTTTATAAAGGAAGCTTTAAAAAAAGTTTCTATAAGAAGTTTGTTGACTGAGGATGAGTAAGTAGATTCTTACAATTGTTTTCATTTTTAAACATGATGAAATTTCAGTATTTCAGGTGCAAAGTTAAATATATGAACTTCAAATCTAAAAATAAAATTTAAAAAAGAAAAATGAGATTGATTTTATTTCAAACACTTAATGAGTTGAATAATTTTTAAACAACAAATTGTGAATACAAGATGGAGTTTATTTATAGAGATACACATTCACTTACATATATTAACACTTTGTAGTTTTATACGTATTTAATGTAAAAATACAACTTTTCAAAGCATAACTAAGGAAGTATCAATACATCATAGCTAAATAGGCAATAACAATGTTTGCGTCGAAGGATGACTCAATTCATGAAAATAATGACTATATTTCTAATGATTTTATTTCTTCATTAGCGCTATGCAATGACATTATCAAGCAATTTTCTAATCCACAAATTTCTACCACACAAAAATATTGCCTTTTTTTAGATATCGATGGAACTATTTCAGAATTTCATCCCAATCCAAATTTAAGTTTTATCGCCTCATCGATCATTGAAGATCTTCAAATTTTAAAAAAATCAGAGATTACTGTGTTGTTTGTGACCGGACGCAGTATGCAAGATGCAACGCGCTTATTATCTCCCTTAGATGTTCCGATTGCTGCAACACATGGTTTAGAGTTACGCACCCAAATAGATTCGCATATTCAATCTCCCAGTAAATGGCAAGATTTCAACAAAGTGCTAAAGGATTTGGAAGCCGCATGTCGACCCTATCCAAACTTAAGAATTGAACAAAAAAAATATGCCATCGCTTTGCACTATCGAGAAGCACCACAATATGCCGATATTGCACAAGACATCATGCATCAATTACATGCCAAATACAGCGATCTTAAATTAAATCAAGGTAAGTTTGTCTTTGAGTTGATGTTAAAAGATGCTGATAAAGGCCAAGCCATACTAAAACTGATAGATCAATTGACCTTACAATCACTGATTCCGATATTTATCGGTGATGATCAAACCGATGAATCGGGTTTTAAGGTCATTCGTGAACTCAATGGCATCTCCATCAAAGTCGGTGAAGGTGCAACGTTTGCACAATACCGCCTTAAAGATGTATCTGCTGTTCGTGAATTTATTCATTTATTGAAAACTTTTGCACTTAAACAAAAAAATCAAATTCCAAAATATCTACATAACGAGGAGCATCGCCATGTCTAAGTTAATTGTATTGTCGAATCGTGTAAATATTCCTTCAGCGGATCATCATGCAGCGGGCGGTCTGGCTGTTGCATTGCAAGATGCTTTAAAAGAAATTGGTGGTGTTTGGTTAGGATGGAATGGTGAAAAAGTCGAAACAAAGGATCAACAACATTTTCAGACAGTGCATATCGATCAGGTGGATTACATCACCTGTCCACTGACTCATAAAGAATACCAAGATTATTATTGTGGTTTTTCCAATAACACGCTTTGGCCTGCCATGCATGAACGCGAAGATTTGATTGAATTTGATCAAAATGAATTTAAGACTTACCTTTCAGTCAATCAGCTTTTTGCTTTAGAACTAAAAAAAATAGCACAGCCCGATGACATGATTTGGGTACATGATTACCATTTTTTGAGTGTAGCAGCGTATTGTCGTCAATTGGGTATGAAAAATCGAATGGGGTTTTTCTTGCACATCCCCTTTGCCAAACAATCGATTTGGAAAAAACTGAGCGTTGCTGATCAGTTGATTGGTAATCTATGTGAATATGATGTCATAGGACTACAAACCGAATATGACCAACAAAAATGCATGTCAATTTGTCAAGGCTTTGTACAAGCTCAGCCTAAAAATACGGTTGATATCAGTCTTGAGCAATCAAAGCGAAATTTTGCTCACACCATTCAAGACAGTCACATTGAACGACAAAAAAATAAGTGCCAAGTGCTTGATTCTGCCGATGAAGCATCAGAGAACACATCATCTCATTTTCTAAATGCTCAACATCGTATGATTAAAATCGAATGCTATCCTATAGGCGTTAATCCAGAGTTAATTCGAAAAACGGCAGAACAACAAAACCACCTTTCGATTGATGATATTTTTGAAATGGAACATTCAGCGTTGCAAAAAACCATTATTTCAGTCGATCGTGTTGACTATTCCAAAGGCATGTTGGAACGTTTCGATGCATTTGCAGATTTCTTAAAACAGCATCCTGAATATCATCAAATGATTACAGATCTTCAAATCGCATGTCCATGTCGAATGGATATTCCTGCTTATGAGACCTTGTTTAAAAATGTTCAAGCCAAAGTAAAGGAAATTAACCAACAATATATGCAAGGCGATTGGTCACCTATTAATTGTACACACGATACAGTTGGACATGATCAGCTCATGAAACTCTATCGAGATGCTGATATTTGCTGGGTTAACTCCTTAAAAGACGGCATGAACTTGGTTGCTAAAGAATTCATTGCTGCACAGAATGAAGATGATCCTGGTGTCCTTATCCTGTCCAAATATGCAGGTTCTGCTGAACAGATGCCTGAAGCGATTTTAATTGATCCTCATCATACAAAGAGTATGGTTGATGCCTTAAAAAAAGCCTTGAGTATGTCTAAAGTCGAAAAACAAGAACGTTACCGTGAATTATTTAAAGGATTGAAACAGTTTGATATTCATCATTGGCGAAATAGTTTCTTAAAAGATTTAAGAAAGATTGAACAACTTGCGTATTCACATACGTTAAAACGTCAACGTGTCGCAATTCATTCACATTCACTATAAAGCGCTACTCAAAAAAAGGTTTTTTAAAGATGCCAGATTGAAAGTTGCTTAGATGAATTTTCAAGATATGTACAGAATAAAGAACCGTGTGTCATTCAATTTATGGTGAACACTTTTGGAAGTATGAGAGAAAATATTCAATCATATAAATCACTTGTACTTCCATTTGTCATTCAATATCAATAGGGATCGTTCATAAATCAAAAATAATCCTTGGCTCGAATTTGCATGAACAATGAAAGTTCCTTCGCTTGCGCCATATATGGCTTAGGGAGAAAGCGAGGAACTTTATGATAAATTTTGATTGGCTAAAAAATGATTTATGGAAGAAGTTTAATCATTTTAAAACTTCATTATCTCACCAAATTATTTCAACATTTTCTGAGAAATCAAATTTAATGCTGGAATCATAACAATCATCACTGCGATAATTACAAATACCATGTCTAATCCCATTGCCATACTGAGCATCCCTATAAGCGCAGGACCCAATAAACCACCGCTATAGGCCATGGTTGAGACATAAGAAAGTGCAGTTGCTTTTGGCATTACATTTTGACGACCAACTTGTGAAAAAATAATCGGAACAATATTTGAGCACCCAAAACCGACCAACAAATAACCACATAATACCCCCCACCAAACTGGCGTGAATATCACCAAAGCTAACCCGAACGCAGCAATCACAGCACCATAAATGACTGTGTTTTTTTCACCGATCTTCTTTTGAATGTGTACACCGCTAAAACGGCCAGCAGTCATGGCAATTGCAAAACAGGTATAGGCTAAGCCTGCATATGATTTATCGACATCAAAATGATCGACCAGATAAATACCACTCCAGTCCATAGACGACCCTTCAGATAAAAAAGCAATAAAACACATTAAACCAAAAATCAAAATCACAGGTTTAGGCACTATAAATCCGCGCGGTTTCTCGTCTTGATCGATACTTTGATCACCCGTTTGTACCCGATTTAAGCTATGTCGAAATGCAAATACAGTGAGTAGGATCATGATGGCAGTAATGGTCGCAGCACTGAGCATTGGACTTAAACCAACGGCCAACAAGCAAGTGACCAGCATTACCCCTACAAGACCACCAAGACTACACATACCATGAAAACTAGCCATCATATTGCGTGAGAATGTCTTTTCCACAATGACTGCTTGTAAATTGATTGCGACACCTAAACCACCTGCAGCTGTACCAAACAGAAATAAAGCAATTGCCATCATTAATACAGTATGGGTCAAGCTAAGCATGGGTAACATCAACAGTAATACACTTAAAAATAACCCGATCACTGCTTTGCAGCCTACACGTTGAATGATCAACCCTGTCAGTGGCATCGCGAGCATTGAACCTAGACCACCACACAACAGCAAAGAGCCAAAATCAGCATGATCTACATGGAGACGTTGCTGTGCATATGGAATCAACGGCGCCCAAGCTGCTGTGCCAAAACCTAAGCAAAAAAATGAAACCAAGGTCGCTAAAATTGGATGCGTTTGAGTTTGTACTTGCTGTTGTACACCTTGAGCAATTGAATCATTTTTGAGTGTTAACATCGTGTATCACCACAGATATAAGGGCTAAGACATCCAGATCGAGCAATTTTCCATACAAAAACCCCTGATGACTTATTGTGAAAAAATAAGTTATACAGGGGTTTATTTGGCGAAATTATATACAGTATTTTTAAAATAAAAAGCAGAAAAATAGCGAAAAAACCATATTTTTGTAACAGCCAAAAGCCTTATAGATACTTGCTTATAAGCTAAAAACTTAAAACTATAAAATACTTCACTATTTTTTATTTTAAGATTATCAAAAATTATTTTTTAATCGTTTTTTTATATTAATACAAACTCATGTCATTTTTTAAAAATGTGATCATATATACATTTATAAGTTCGTGAATGATGAAGTGTTACGACTATGGTTCTTGATTTTACGATTCTTGCTTTGATGTCATTATATTTTTGTTTTCCAAATCGATCAGAAATTGTGAGAACCCTTCAGGCGCTCTTGCATTCAAACGACTACTTGTGTTCACACGCACTTGATTGCTCCATATAATCTTTAAATCAAATGCTTTTAATCGTTGCACCAAACGAATATCTTCATGACATTGAATTGCTTCAAAACCGCCTACCTTTAAATAAGCCTCAGCACTGAAGCTTAGATTGGCACCATGTATATGATGATGCCCCATGCGATCCTGATAATGTTCTAAATAATGCATTTGCGTTTCGGGTGACAGTCTCCCCCAATCAGAAATTTGTACTACGCCGCAAATGGCATCAATTGGTTGTAATTTGATTTGTTCCAATAACCAGTTTTCATATACACATGAGTCCGCATCTGTACATGCAATCCACTGTGCTCCTTGCTCAATTAGTGCTCTCACGCCCAAATCTCGCGCAATCCCGACATTTTGTACCTGACATTCGATAAAGGGAATATTCATCTGTTGCGTAATCTGTTTAGATTGGTCTTGGCAACTGTCTAGAACCACCAACGTTTGAATATGAATATTTTGATTCTTAACAAAATCAATGGCTTTTTGAATCGCATTTAAACAGGCTTTAAGATGTGCTTCTTCATTACATGCTGGAATGACGATTCCGATCATATTAATCCCTCACGATCTGCCACCGATTGACCTTCTTGAGCCCATATATCGACATTAAAATCTGGATCTTGTAGAGATAAATAATGATAAAGCTGAATGTTTTCTTTTAGAACTTGGTGTACATGGTCTCCCGTCAAAGAAAAATACTCAATGGGATAACGCCAGTGACAACACAGCACAACACCATCCTCGCTTAAACAACTGTGAATTTTCTCAATCAGACTCATCAATTCATCATGATTTAAATAATAAAGCACTTCTCCCAGTACAATCAGGTCAAACTTTTGTTCTGGAAAAGTTTCAGGGATCATGGCCTGTATCACATTGACGTGATTTAAATGACTGAGTCGTGCTTGAGCCAAATCAACTGCTGTTTCATTTGCATCAATACACAGTAGATTTTTACAGCGTAATGCCAAATGTTGACTAAATACGCCATTTGCACAGCCAATTTCCAGCGCATTGTTGTAGATAGGTTTTAACAATAATGCCAAGCAAACATTGCGTTTTCTTTCTTCATACCAACGATTTTCATAACCCCATGGATCATGATTTTCGAAATATAAGGCATCAAAATATTCTGTTTTAGTTTTCATTGATATACACCTCATATGGCATGAGTATTCGTTGAATTGCATATTCAGGAAGAATAGGCGGATTGCCTGTAGAAACATCGACTTGCGTTTGCGTTTTAAAACAACGAATAGCCCGCTCTTTTAAATCGATCTGCGCCTGAGACAAATCTAAGCGTTTCGCTTTAGTCCAATCAATGTCAGCCTGATTTGGTTTTGCCCAATGCCAAGTCCAGATAAATACCTGAAAATGCTTCAAATGAAAATGTTGTGCGACTAATTTGATCGCATAAGCACTCAGTTCATGATCAGGATGACCATCTTGTTCATGCGTACTGATTAAAATATCTTGAGCTTGAATCAATGTCTTTAGTTGATCGACCAAAATATGCATATTTTGACTAATCTGACCATCTGGCAAATTCAATTCAATTCTAGAAACATGCCCAAGATTCAATGTATGTAATGCGGCTATAGATTCTTGTGGGCGAATCGTATTGAGCTGTTCAGGGCTAAATTGCGTCGAGTTTGGATGACTTGCTGTTCCGTTGGTGATCGCGATAACAATCATTTCACGGCCCAATGCATTGAGTTGTTGCATGAGACCGGCACAACCGAGTATTTCATCATCTGGATGTGGCGCTAAAATCAATATTCGTTGATGTTCTGGAAAGTCCTCATCAAGATTGATCTTTGTAAGGGTACGAATTCCCTGCCAATTAAGCCATGTTTCTTTTTCAGTACCCGTCCCATATAACAATCGATGACCAATTTCATAATGAGCTAAGCGATATTGTAATGCTTCATCTAGAGCGTCCATAATTGCTCCTTATCTGCTTGAGATTCAACATCCAAGGTCAATTCGGCAATCCGTTTTAAATCAAATGCTGCATGACTTTGGCGCATGAATACAGTCAAATCAGCCGTCAACTCTGCAAATCGTCGATCTTCACAATAAGGTCGAGCGCCCAAGGCCTGCCCAACTTTTGTCAAAACCAACTGTGCAGTTTTTTCAACTTCAGCACGTAATATGCGAATAACCAACTCATGACTTTCAGTTGGATATTGATCTATCTGCGTTGCAACATAATTAAAATACTGTTTTGTCATGTGAATTTGGGTACTCATTTCGCCCAAATACAGCAATCGATAATCATTGGCTTTCGTAGTACATGCCTGTTTTAAAAATTCAGCGATACGTACAGTTGCACCAAACCAACATGCAGCAACGCCTGCAGCACCGTGCCAGAAACCTGCACGGGTTAGATACTGATTTGGCTGACCAACGGGTATAGCTTTGACTTGATCGAACGCAATAGATGCAGTCTGTGTGTGTGCCATACCCACTGCCTGCCAAGTACTGTAGTCAATATTGATATTGGGTTGATGCATATCAATCAGTACCAATTGCGATTGCTGATTTTCATTTTGATAAGTGATTAACGCGTAATCGAGTATGCCTGCACCAGAACACCAGTTTTTTTGACCTGAGATGAGACCCTTCAATTCATGTACAGGATTTGGACTTCCTTCTGCAGCCCAAATCCCATATATTTTGTCACTTTCAATCAGATCGCTATAGCCTAATTCCTGCAAAATACTGATGCTATCTAAATGTGATTCAAACCATTTTGCTAAATTTAAATTTTTAGCTGAGACCTGAGCTAAAACTTGCCATCTTGAAAAAGTTTGACCTTGTGCTGGATGCGGAATATTTGTGCTTTGCTTCACTAATTTTTTAAGTGCAGATTCAAGTTCTTGTTCGATATTGGGTTCGGACAAATCAAATTCACTTAAAACATCTTCAAAATCCATTGATTAGCACCTATATTTTTTGTATCACATGAGACATTTTTCAGTATTATTAAGATGAATAGTGAAATACTTTTTTGTAGTTGGCTCAAAGCCAAAATTGCTTATTGCTTTTATATTTATACATTTTTTCATTAAATCTGATGTGTCATTTTGTTAATATCGCGACCAAATATTTAAAAATTCAACGTCCCCGTTTTATCAATAGTTAGGTGAGGCATGTTTCAACACATATCAAGCTGTATCGATGATGAATCTTATGACTACGCAGTTAAACAAAGCGACAATAAAAAGCTCATAATTTATCCTTATTAGCAATACATAATTTGAACGAAATCAAATATAAAATGATTTCGAAGCATAATTTGCAAACTCAATAGGACTGAATAGCTATTGAATAAAGTGCATGGATATGCAACTTAGCTAGAGCAAAAGAGGATTAAGATGATAAAAAAAGCGATGTTAATTTTAGGACTATCCCTAACATCATGTTTAGCTTTCGCTGCTGATACATTGGATGGTACAAAATGGAAAACGATTGATGATAAAACTAAAAAAGCTTTATCCATCGTCCAATTTACTGAAAATAGTAATGGCACATTTTCAGCAAAAATCGTTAAAGTTCTCGAACCCACTGAAGATTCTAAATGTGTGAAATGTGAAGGTAAATACAAAGGAAAATCGCTAACTGGTATACAAATCGTCTCAGGTTTGAAAAAAGTTGGTAAAAATACTTATGAAAATGGTCAAATTGTTGACCCTCAAAATGGTAAAACTTACAGCTTTAAAGCAAAACTTTCTGAAGATGGTAAAACATTTAGTGGTCGTGGTTATCTAGGTGTGTCTGCACTCGGTCGTTCACAAACTTGGATTCGTGCTGACTAAGGACACAATTTAACGACTTATCTAAATGCTATGGTTTAAACCTCCAACACATTTCATGAACATTCAAAATTCATGAAGAAAAGAAAGAGACTCATTATGTCTCTTTTTTTTTCGCAACTCGACCAAATCACTCATCAATCACCTGCTTTTGAAATTGTTGTGCATCTCCATGTATTTCGTACCATTCGGCTTTTTCATCTATAAATGCATGCGAATAAATCTTCGCTGTTAATGGCTGATCTATAATTCCAACCCGTAGCCTTAAAACCTCTGGTAAATCTAATCGTGCACTATATATGGGTGAAGCACACTTCAAGCAAAACACTCTTTTTTTATTCAAACTTGAATAATATTCAGCAAGATATTCAAGCCCGAATTTAATCTGAAAATTTTCAGTTGAAATGGTTGTGACTGCAACAAATGCCCCACCTTGCGCTTTTTGACAAGCTTTACAATGACAAATATAAATTTGATCAATCTGCTGATTGATTTCGATATGAATCACTCCGCAAAGACACGTTGCTGTATACATATTTTTCTCCATTTTTACATTATTTTTTAATCATTCTAGAAATCAATTGCATTCACATTTAACTGAAAACTATCATTAATCCAATAATAACACTTAGCTAAAATTAATATAAAAATCAATAATTTATAAATTTTCAAAGGATTGATTTCACTTTAAGTTTAATTTAAGTTAAGTCCACTATTATCCATTTTATCTATTAAGATTATAAAGAAATAATGCTAAACAGTTTACAAAATACGCTGAAAAATAGACCAACAATCACATTAACCACATTTAATATGATTTTGGCCGTGTGGATTGCTTTCATTTTTAATTATGGTTTTTTAAAGACCATTTATGAACTTACGCCTTATCAAGGAATAAGTGCAATTGCATTCATTGTCGCAACCTCAATTGTCTTGGTTGCCTTGTATAATTTCATATTTCAGCTTGTAAACTGGCGCTATAGCACTAAATTTTTTGCATGTCTCTTTTTATTTGTAGGTGGTATCAGTGCTTATATCGTCAACAGCCTTGGAGTGATCATTACAGCAGATCAAATTCAGAATGCTGTAGAAACAAATCCAAATGAAGCATTAGACTTAATGACCATACAATTATTGTTATGGTCGGTCTACACCATCCTAATTCCAATTTTCGCTGTATTTTTTATTCAAATTAAACCCGATCCATTATCCAAAACACTGCTTAAAAAGACCATCAACAGCGTTATTTCTTTATTGGTCATTTTAACTTTGCTGTATATTTTCTTTGTTGATTATGCCGCTATTTTCCGTGGTCATCGTACTTTAAAAGGAATGATTTCACCGCAGAATACCTTTGCATCGACATGGTCATATTATAAAAAACATGCACCAAAGAAAAATTTACCCCATATTCCTTATGGTACAGATGCAAAACTCGTTCAAGAAGTATCTAAATCACATCCTCAAAAGTTAATGGTTTTGGTTGTGGGTGAAACGGCGCGTGCTGAGAGTTTTTCTTTAAATGGTTATAGCAAAATGACCAATCCGAGTTTATCTCAACTCGATATTATCAATTTTCCAAATGTAAGCTCATGTGGCACATCAACTGCTGTATCAGTCCCTTGTATGTTTTCAGGTATGACCCGAAAAGAATATGATGCTCAATTGGCATATAGACGAGATGGTTTACTCGATATTGCACAACGTGCTGGTTATCATGTGACTTGGATTGACAATAATTCTGGTTGTAAACGCACATGTGATCGTGTCACGAAATTTGAGATCCCTCAGAACATTCAGCAAAAATGGTGTAATGCAGATGGTGAATGTGATGATGGAATATTGGTTGATAGCTTAAAGTATTATATTGATCAAATTCCAAAAGATGATCAAACCCCTCGATTGGTTGTCTTACACCAAATGGGCAGTCACGGGCCTGCTTACTACAAGCGTACAAGACCTGAATTCCAAAAATTCAAACCAACTTGTGACACCAAAGCCATTCAAAGCTGTGATAGAAATTCACTGATTAACACCTATGACAATTCAATTGTTTATACAGATCATATTTTAAGTTCAATGATTAAAACACTTGAGAAAGTTCCAAATCATTTAACAGGTTTTTGGTATATCTCAGATCATGGTGAATCTACTGGTGAGCATGGTATGTATTTACATGGTGCACCTTATGCGATTGCACCTTCGCAACAAACCCATGTGCCTATGTTCGTGTGGTTCTCAAAAGAGTGGAATCAATTTAACGCTCAGCAAGCATCATGTATGCGTCAACTTCGTCAGCAAGAACTCAGTCATGATCATTTATTCCCAACCTTGTTGCATTTATTAGACGTAAAAACCAGTGTCATTAATGAAAAAAATGATATTTTAAATACATGTAAAAATACCATTTAATAGCAAAAGTGAATGTGTCTATGACAAAGGTATTGATTATTGAAGATGATTTCATGATTGCGGAATCAACTCGCATACTTCTGGAATATCATCAATTTGAAGTTGAATGCGTCAATAATGGTATTGATGCACTCAAGTCAATGAAACAAGCCATTTTTGATATTATTTTGCTGGATTTGGGCTTACCGTTAATGGATGGCATGCAAGTATTAAAACTCATTCGCCAAGATCAACCCAGTTTGCCTGTTTTAATCATTTCTGCCCGAGATCAATTACAAAACCGTGTTGATGGTTTAAATCATGGTGCAGATGACTATCTGATTAAACCGTATGAGTTTGAGGAACTTTTGGCTCGAATCAATGCCTTACTTCGTCGTATGCAAATAGGTCAACAGGTCGATAAAAATCTGGTCTTAAATTATGGGGATTTAAGCTTAGATATTGAACATCATATTGCTAAATTTAAAAATGAAATGATTGAATTTTCTAATCGTGAATGGGCTGTACTGATCCCGCTATTGAGTTTTCCCAACAAGATTTTCTCCAAAGCCAACCTAGAAGAAAAGTTGTATGACATCGACTCCGATGTCAGCAGCAATACCATTGAAGTCTACATTCACCATATTCGTGCTAAATTAGGCAAGGACTTTATTCGCAATGTACGTGGACTCGGTTATCGTTTAGGTACGCCTTAAGGAAATGTATGGCAACCCCACACCCTCATTACTCACTAACACGTAAACTGCTCGTTTATACCTCTATTTTCAGTATTTTAATGGGCTGTTTGTTGGTTGTCTCTGCATATCGCATCGCGCTGGAAGAAACCAATGAAATCTTAGATGCACAGATGAAATATCTGGCTGAGCGAATTGGTAAATTCAATCCTCAACCTGTTCAAAGTAATTTTAATCATCTCAAGCATTATCATGAAGAAGACTTATTTGTAGATGTCTGGTCTTATAAAAAAAATGAACATCAATATCATGCCTTCCATTTGTTGATTAAACCTGTTCAACAGGCAGGTTTTTATACCCATGAAACCAATGCAGGACGTTGGCATACTTATGTTTTACCGTTAAAAGATTTACAAGTTCAAATCAGCCAACAGGATTCTGTACGACAAAATTTGGCTTTAGAGCTTGCAATCAATATGTTTCTCCCTTATGCATTGATCATGCCCTTTGCGATTTGGGGATTGAGTCTGATTATTCGTCGGAATTTAAAACCTTTGGAAAACTTCAAAACAGAGCTAACACAGCGTAAACCCAATGAACTTGAGCCAATTTCTAGTCATGATTACCCCATTGAAATCGTACCCAGTATTGATGAAATTAATCATTTGTTTGAACGTATATCGCATACTCAACAAGAGCAACGCCAGTTTATTGCAGATGCAGCACATGAACTCAGAACGCCAATTACAGCGCTAAACCTACAAACTCAAATCTTACTGAGTGAACTACCCAACCATTCATCTTTAAAAAATTTGAGTAAAGGTTTGGATCGTGTTCAACATTTGGTCAACCAATTGCTGAGTCTAGCCAAACAAGATGCGGCCTTAAGTCAGGATGAAGTCAATGTAGAAATCAGCCTCAATGAAGAAGTGATCTATTGCATTGAACAATTGATGAATTTAGCTTTGCGTAAAGAAATTGATTTGGGTATGGAAAAGCAAGAAGTCATCGTTATACATACGCAAGCTTCTCACTTACGTTCAGTTCTAATGAATTTAATAGACAATGCGATAAAGTATACACCGCAACATGGCATCATCAATTTATCGGTTTATCACGAATATGACTCTGCAATTATTCAAATTGAAGACAGCGGTCCAGGTATTTCCCCAGAAAAATACAATAAAATTTTAAAGCGCTTTTATCGTGTTCATCAACATCTTGAAATTGGAAGCGGTTTGGGTTTATCGATTGTAGATAAAGCCGTTCATCGATTGGGTGGCACAATAGAATTTTCTCAGAGCCAACAACTTGGGGGCCTTCAAGTACAAATTCGCTTACCTTTAACTGCAAAACCTTAAGTCTTGAACTTGCTATTGCATATAGGAGAACTATTAAATTCATTATGTACGATTTGAGAAACAAAATGATGATAGGTCACCCTATAGATAACAAGGTTTAATGCCCAAATAATCCAAGCTGTCCATAAATTGTGACTGATAAAATGTGCACCTCGCATCATTTGTGCCCAGCCCATCGCAAAACCTAAAATAATTCCAGCCGTTAAATAAAAATATGCGCGTGGTGGATCAGACAACCGAAAGATAAAATACCCAACCATTAAAGCAAAGCCGCTCGATGCATGTCCTCCTGGGAAACAATGCCCTGAACCCTTTATAAAATTCCAAGAAATCCCTGTATCTGAGACGACCGTCAAATCCCAAGGACAAGAATGTGACGAATGCGCTTTTAATATTCCAATGATAGAGACACTTAAAATCACCATCATAAAAAAATATCCGTTTTGCCAACGCGTAGATCTATATTTGGGAATTTTAAATGATGCCAACCATGCCAGAAAAAATAAAACATCACAGAAAATAATCAAATGCTTCACATATTGGTGATTGAGCACCTCTAATGCCCAACTATGCTTTAAAAAAAAGAGACCTTGATCATTGATCCAAGGCTGACTCAGCATAAGATCAATTTTTCCACCAATAGGAAAAAATAACAGCAGCACAATGAAGCTGATACTCAGCAAACAACATTGCTTAAAGAAAAAAGGAAATGAATCAGTCATGAGGACTTAAATTTCAAAATTAACTTTGCATATTAAAAACCACATAACTTAATATTGAGTTAATTGAGGCTTAAAAAACACTTAAATATAATATTGTTAATGATATTCAAATAGTTAGTTAAGATAGACAGGATTCATTATTCCAAGTACATTAAAAAAGACTCAAATAAAACTGTGCAATTGAATGCACAAAACAATAACGACGCATGGAAAGCATACAAGGAAGAATAACAATGGCAATGCAAGAAATCTTTATCCCTATACAAAATGATCAGATTCAAGCTGATCTTTATGGCGATTTTCATGATTTAACCAAGTCAACCATCATCATGGCACATGGCTTAGGGGGTGAAAAGCAATGTGGTTTGACTGAGTTTGCAAAGTTTTATGAAGAAATGGAGTTCAATGTCTGTGTGTTTGATCATCGAGGTTTTGGTCAAAGTACCGGGAAAGTTAAGCATTTGGTAGATAAACACAGTCAGCTTCAAGATTGGAACGCCGTGATTGAATACTTAAATCAACAATTTCAGATCACTAAACAACAGATCATTTTATGGGGGTATTCCTTTAGCGGAGCACATGCACTGACACTTGCCAGCAATGATCATTTTAAAGGAGTCATTGCAAATTTTCCGCATACAGATGGCTTGGCCAGCCTGACTTTATATCCCAAAAAATATTTACTCCCTGCCACAGCGATTGCGATCCAAGATTTAGTTTTGGCATCGTTTGGTAAAATTAAAACCATGCCAGTGGTGGCAAAAGATCGTTTCGCCATACTTGCAGGCAAAGATTGTTATGATGGGTATTGGTCTATCGTTCCTAAAGAAAAACAATGGGATAACGCCGTTCCTGCACGTATTGTTGCGACCATTGGCCTATATCGTCCCACAACTGTAGCGCACAAAATCCAGTCTGATACCTTGGTGATGGGTGCAGCAAAAGATTCCCTCATTCCCATTTCAGCAACACGTAAAATGGCGAAAAAAATAAAATCAAGTCAGTATATTGAGTTGCAATGTGGACATTTTGATTTGTTCCATGAACCGCATAAATCGCAAATTTTAGAATGTCATACCTTGTTTTTAAAACATTTAAGATAACATTACATTAACTGATCTTTTCATCCATTTAAGCCTGAATTTTGTGTTGGATATAAAGGTCAGTCAATTCAATACATTCATTCAAAATTTCTGGACTAATACAGCCATATTTATAAAAACTATGTTTCATTAATGCAAATACGATTTCGATTAAGTAAGTCACATGCTCTGTTTTTTTAAATTTTAGGCCTGCTGGATGCTGAGAAAAAAGCTCTAGTAAATCTTGTGCAATCTGCTCGATAACCATTTCTTGGAGATTGAAGCCATCGACATGTACAGGCCCACCGAGAATGAGCAAACTTGCCGCTTTGTGTTGATTATAAAACGCTGCAACGCGACCTATTAAATCTCGCGTCACTTGCTCAATTTTCCATGATTGATAGTGTGTGCTTTGAAAAGAAACATACCTTTGAACTTCATCTAAATAACGCTTAATGAGTAAAGTAAATAGATGATTAATGGTTGGAAAATATTGATAAATCGTGATTTTAGGTAAATTTGCTCTGTGTGCAATTTCTGGAATGGTACACGCAGTGATCCCCTGTTCCTCGATGAGTTGAATGGTTTTTTCCACGACCAATTCCAGTCTAGCCTTACTTCTTTTTTGCACTGGAAGCTTCATTTCATCGAACAACATAAACCGTATCGCCTTTAGCTTGATGATTAAAAATAAATCAATTATAGTCTTATTAAACCAACTATAGTTGGTTTATGTATAACAATAATAGACCAAGGATGAAAATATGAACAAGGTATGTATTATCGGTGCAGGTCCGTCTGGTATCTCTGCTGCAAAAAACTGTCAACAATATGGCATCCCCTATGACATTTTTGAAAAAAATGACAAAGTGGGTGGCAACTGGGTATTTAATTCAAAAACAGGACATTCATCTGTGTATGAAAATACACATATTATTAGCTCTAGAACCATGTCGGAATATGAAGACTATCCGATGCCTGAGCATTATCCCGATTACCCTCGACACGATCATCTGCAAGCGTATTTTGAAAAATACAGCAAACATTTTGGCGTCTATGATCAGATCAAATTTCATCACACAATCAATCATGTCAGTAAAACCCCCGAAGGTAAATGGCAAGTTGAATACACCGATGATCACACACAACATCATGTACACATTTATGATTATTTAATGGTGTGTAACGGACACCACTGGATGCCCAAATATCCTGAATATGAAGGTGAATTTACCGGAAAATGGATGCATTCCCATGATTTTAAAGCAGTCACAGATGAGTGGCGTGGCAAACGAATTTTGGTGATTGGTGCTGGTAATTCTGGCTGTGATGTTGCGGTTGAGTCGGCTCGAGTTTCTAAAGAGGTCTTTTTGTCGATGCGTAGCCCACAATGGTTTGTCCCTAAGTTTATGCTGGGGCATCCTGCTGATATTTTAGTTAAAGCCATTGAAAAATTTTCACCCAATACGCGACGCAAGTTACTGACCAAAATGGTTAAGGTATTTACGGGCAATTATGCTGATTTTGGGTTACCTGTGAACGATAAACCTATGCTGACACAGCATCCGACGGCCAACTCTGATTTTATCGATTACGTCCGTCATGGCAAAATCAAACCCAAACCTGCAATCAAACGACTCAATGGCAAAAAAATTGAATTTGTTGATGGAACAGAACAGGAGTTTGATATTGTCTGCTGTTGCACAGGGTTCTGGACTGTATTCCCTTTCTTCGATCGTGATTTTATTGATTTTCAACATGCAGAAAAATTACCTTTATATCGTAAGATGATGCATGCAGATCATGACAATCTTTACTTTATTGGTTTATTTCAACCTTTAGGTTGTATTTGGCCCGCTTCAGACCATCAAGCCAATTTGGCTTGCCAAGAGATTTTGGGTAAATACAAACGCCCAGCCGATATGCACAAAGCCATTCAAAAAGAGCTTGAGAATCCGCATCATCAGTTTGAAAGTGGGCAACGTCATGCAGCCGAAGTCGATTACAATGACTTTAGAGCTGAATTGGTGGCTGATTTAAAATCTGCAGGTATCATCATTCCAGAACGGAAATCTAAAGTTTCAATTAAGCAATTATTGGGTTCTTTACTTAGTGCATAAGTTAGTGTATTCATCATGGGAGTAGATGAATCTACCCTCATGATCCTTTAATGAGAATTGAACAATCTGATTTTTGTTCATCCAAATTAAATTTTATTTTTATAATCAAAATATCGATAAAAAATCGGGTACTTGGATAACGCAATAAAAAATACAAGGAGATTTAAATGCAAGGACGTATGATGTTTCAACCGCTACTGATTAGCAGCCTGATTGAACATGCCGCTCAATTTCACGCAGATACCACCATCATTTCCAAAAACACCAACGGTTCAATACATGAAACCAATTGGCTAGAAGTTTCAGAAAATGCCAAACGAACAGCCAACGCTTTAGCCGCTTTGCATTTAGAACATGGAGATTGTGTTGCCACCCTTGCATGGAATAATCATCGACACTTAGAAGCATGGTATGCCATTTCTGGCAGTGGTTTGATTTGTCATACGATTAACCCACGTTTATTCCCAGAACAGCTGATTTTTATTATCAATGATGCCAAAGATAAAGCGATTTTATTTGATAAAACATTCCTACCTTTAATCACAGCAATTAAAGCGCATATTCCATTGGTGAAAAATTTTATTTGCTTAGAACCTTTCGATGCAGATGTCGCCAAAGCACTTCCTGAAGTCAAATTTTATGATGAACTGATTTCAGGGCAAAAACCAGATTATGTATGGCCTACATTTGATGAAACCACAGCAAGCTCACTGTGTTACACCTCTGGTACTACAGGGAATCCAAAAGGTGCTTTATTTACCCATCGCTCAACGTTATTGCATACCTTTGCTGCATGTTTACCTGATTCTTTAGATCTGTCTGCAAATGATATTATTTTACCTGTAGTTCCGATGTTTCATGTGCATGCTTGGGGCACACCATATGCAGCAGCCATGGTTGGTGCAAGTATGATTTTACCTGGTCCAGGTTTGGACGGAGACAGTTTGGTCAACCTCATTGATGAGTATCAAGTCACTGTGGCGCTTGGTGTTCCGACCATCTGGCAAAGTTTATTGGCTGCGGCTAAACAGTCTGGTTCTAAACTCACCACACTAAAACATAATGTGATTGGTGGTTCTGCATGTCCGCCATCTATGTTGGCGACATTCCGTGATGTCTATGATTGTGAGACCATCCATGCTTGGGGAATGACGGAAGCCAGTCCACTGGGCACTGTGAACCGTCCAAAAGCCAAACATCGTAAACTCAGTGTAGAAGAACAAGCGGCGCTCCGTTTGTCTCAAGGTCGTCCACCTTTTGGTGTAAATGTACGTTTAGTCAATGAAGAAAATGGTACGCATAAGTTGCCTCAAGATGGTGAAACCATTGGTAATGTTCAAATCAAAGGTCACTGGATTATTGAAAGTTACTTTGGCAAAGAAAAAAATAGTCTGACAGAAGATGGCTGGTTTGACACAGGTGATATTGCGTCAATGGATGCTGATGGTTATTTACATATTAGTGATCGTGCCAAGGATTTAATTAAATCAGGTGGCGAATGGATTTCATCAGTAGAACTTGAAAACATTGCCATGGGACATCCTGAAATTGCTATGGCCGCAGCCATTGCAGCCGACCATCCAAAGTGGGATGAACGCCCTGTCTTAATTGCAGTGAAACAACCTGAGAGTACAGTGACTGAAGCTGACATTCTCGACTATTACGAAGGAAAAATTGCTAAATGGCAAATTCCAGATAAAGTGATTTTTGTCGATGCCATTCCCCTGAGTGGTACTGGAAAAATGCTGAAACGGAAGTTACGTGAAGAATTTGGAAATGTGCTTTTGGGTGAAAATGCTTAACTTTTATAATTTAGTTAATGTTGAATACAAAAATCTGACAGTGATGATTGCTGTCAGTTTTTTATTTTTAAGTATTAATCAAGTAAAAATTATCATTATGAAAAATTACATTAATTTAATTTAAGCCATCTGTCTAAGTATGTATTATCACTTATTGTTTGATAACTAATTCACATTTTAAATAGTAATAATTGGATTCAAAATGTCTAGCCCAATTTTTCTACACGAATTGCCTGAAGAGCAATTTAATAGGCTTTCTCATGAAGATATTGAAAAAATCCGAGAAGCGGAAAAACTTTATTGGAGTCACAAACCTTTTACTACATATTACATTGCATTTAACGGTGCAAAGACAATGCATGGCGGTCTAATTCGAGCATCTAATGATTCTTACAAATTAAATGGTATTTCTTTAGCACTTGTTGGAGATGAAGCTATTTATTCAGATGGTTCAACGGCTAAAATAATTTCTGGAGCTGGTTCTGCTATCACTGTACGTGGTCTTTCTGCTGCCTTAATAGGTTCTCAACTTGACAATGGCGATGAAATTATTGATAGCCCTATCACCTCACATGTTTTACGTATCTATCATGATCAACTGCCACCTGAAGGTTTTATGAAGTCAGCATGTTCGGAGTCTAAAGATGTCTAAAGGTTTTGGTATTCATGGTTCTACAACAAATCATGGTGGCACAGTTCTTTCGACTCAATCACGTAGTTCTCAAATGGGGAATTTATTTCTTCGAGCTGGTGATGGGTTTGCTTGCCCTAAATGTAAAACGTGGTCAACATTAATTAAGAGTAATGATCATGTAATTTTTGATGGGAAAGCAGTGGCTTATGTTGGCGATAAGTTTACTTGTGGTGCAACCTTAATGCCACAACAAGTGCATGTTGTTGGGACAAGCGGTGGAGCTAGTTCTACTTCTAGTATCTCAACAAAAACCACACCTATCATAAGTAGTTTGGTTGAGGGTACTGCGAAAGAAATCCATAAAATTCAGTTCAAAATTATAGATGAAGATTCTCAGGAATTACTTTCAGATATGTTGTATGAACTTTATAGCAAAGAATCAGGGGAATTATTAGTTCAAGGCTATACAGATGAAAATGGCATGACAGCGATTTATGAAAGCGAGCATCAACCAGAAGCTATTGAACTTATAACGTTGGACTTGTCGAAGACATTAGATCCCTTATAAATAATACTAGGAAAAAAAATGAGTGATACTGGCCGTTTAATTTATCATAGCAATTACGATAAAACTCCTATTCAGGCTCAAGCAGCGGAACGAATTGATTTAAAAGGAACAGTCAACATGTGCCGAGCTGATGATGGCTTTCTTACAGCTTGTGAAGGTTGGCAAAACTTAATTAAAGTGAAACAAATAGTACCTTACACTTTTTGTATTCCACAGCATCTTTGGGATAATATTAAGAGACGACAACCTTTTGAGTATGATATGGCTTTAAGATTTGGTTTAGAGTTTGATTTAAGGCAAATTGATAAAGATACACCTGGATTTATTTATACTGAATATTTTCACACAATGATGTATCTCAAATTTGCTACATATATTACTAAGGTTAGTAAAGACAAAGCACTGATAGCAGCCGCTGAATTATTAAAAGATACATTTAAAATTCGAGTTGCTGCTCATTATAAAAATAAGGAAGATATCATTCAGCTTACGCCAGCTGGCTATGGTATGTTTTCAAAAGCAGAATATGTCGGTAAAGCTGGACAAATTCTAAAAAATGGTGGTCCTTTTATGATTAGTGAAAGATTGTATACCATGATTTTTGGAAAAAGATGGAATAAACAAGCTCATAATTTTGCTGTTTCAGAAGGCTACAGAACTCCTAGAAAAGAAGAATTTGAAAAATTTGATGGAACGTATTAACAATGAAAAAAAAAATCTCTTTACTAATTTGTTCGCTCCTTCTTTCTTCTTGCTCTAATGCAAAAAATGCGATCAATGAAGATGAATTGGATAAGCAAATATTACAAACAAAAATCATTGCTATTTCAAGTAGTTTAGAATCTGCAAGCTTTTTATATCGAGCTGCATATAAAAATTCAGAAAAATCTTCGGAAGTTAACGATCACTTATATTTATATGCTTTGAGTGAAATCGAATCACTTTTTAATACTTATGATATGGGTGCTTTAGATTATAAGAAAGACATTAAAAGTTACAGGTTAATATCGGGAGATGCTATTGATTCAATGTGTATTATTAATAAGTTTTTGAAAAAATATCAAAGTCATTTGGAAAGAAAAGAATTAGTAAAACGATATGATACAACCTTGAATAAAACTTTTGTATTGCAAAGTGAATATTTAAATCTTTTGAAAAATGATCCAGATTTAATTAATGGATCTCAATGTTTAAAGTTAAATTAACATAATACACCTTATACGATATTATTTTATTTCTATTTTTAAATCATATATTTATCTTGAAATAAAAAGCCCAACTGAGCATAGTTGGGCTTTTTGTTGAATATTACCGTTCCACGCCTATACTTTAAGCATTATTTCACGGTTTTATCTAGATTTTTTAAAACTTATAAAAAGCCGACTTATTCAAGTCGGCTTTAAGGATATATTTACATTAATCAGCAGAAATATCTTCAAACAACACTGAAGATAAATAACGCTCACCTGCATCTGGCAAAATCACTACAATCGTTTTTCCGGCATTCTCGGAACGTGTCGCCAATTTAGCAGCTGCAGCCAATGCTGCACCACTAGAAATACCGACAAAAATACCTTCTTGAGTTGCCGATTTACGCGCAAAATCAATCGCTTCTTCATTACTAATCGCAATCACTTCATCGACCAAATCTAAATCTAAGTTCTTTGGAATAAAGTTTGCACCAATCCCTTGAATTTTATGCGGTCCAGGTGTCAATGTTTCACCACGTTTGGTTTGACCAATAATCGGTGAATCTGCAGGTTCAACAGCGACAGAATAAATCGGCTGATTTTTTACCTGTTCAAAATATCGTGAAATACCCGTAATCGTACCACCCGTACCCACACCTGCAACCAAGATATCTACTTTTCCGCCTGTAGCAGCAAAAATCTCAGGACCAGTGGTTTCGACATGGATTTGTGGGTTTGCTGGATTTTCAAACTGCTGTGGCAAGTAGTAAAGTTCAGGCTGTTCAGTGGCTAAACGAACTGCTTCATCTACTGCACCTTTCATGCCTTTTGCAGGTTCAGTTAACACCAAATTTGCGCCCAAAGCTTTTAATACTTTACGACGTTCAATACTCATACTTGCAGGCATGGTCAAGGTAATATCATAGCCTTTTGCAGCAGCAACAAATGCCAAGGCAATACCCGTGTTTCCACTGGTTGGCTCAACAATATGCATGCCTTTTTTCAATTTTCCACTTTTTTCAGCATCAGCAATAAGTGCTGCACCAATACGGTCTTTTACCGAAAATGCAGGGTTACGACTTTCAACTTTGGCTAAAACCGTCGCACCACCTGAAATAAGACGATGAATACGCACAAGTGGTGTATTTCCAATCGAATCAGCATTATTGCTATATACAGCAATACCTAAGTTTTCAGTTTGTGGAAATTGTGGATCTGTAGACATGATCTTTCCTTGAATAATTTAAAACAATAATCTGATGATAATCCTTTTTAAAAGGGCATAAAAATCAAATTGTAATTAATTGATATAATATTAAACGAGAACTTGATGAGAAATATTGATTTAGGTATTAGAGTTCAACTGGTTTCCAGATGCTTTATATGCATAAAAACCATGAAAGCCTAAAATTTGCATATAACACTGCACATTTTCAAAACCACATTGCATCAAATTTTTTTTCATTTCTGCTGCATCAATAAGCGCAAAATCATCCTCTAATCGATCAATCATATTCAAGCTTTGTTTTTCAGTTAAACCATTGTACTGAGTCAAATGAAATAAAATCTGTTGTGTACATTGATCCATTTGCATCAAATCATAAGTGATGAGTACCCCTTGTTTTTTTAATGACTGATTTAAATCATTAAAAAACTTTGTTTTCGCTGGTTCTGCAAGGAAATGTGCGACTAATATTGCCAGTACTGCATCAAATTCATTGCAATAACAATACTGATCATCAGCAAGAATGGACGTATCGCCATGAATAAATGTCACGCGATCAATATCCGTTGTTTTGGCGAGTCGTTGTTTGGCAGACTCAATCATATTCAGTGATGGATCAATTGCGACAAATTGCGCTTCTGGAAATTGATTGGCTAAATATTGCAATTCATAGCCAGTACCACATCCAGCAATTAAAATTTTAGCATTTGGTTTAAGATGCGTGGTTAATATCGCTTGAATCTGCAAATGCACCAATTCATATGCAGGAATTAAACTTCGAATATGTTCATCATAATTTTCTACAACCTTAGGATGGTTAAAATCTTTTGCCATTATGATCATTCCCAGAATTGGTTGTTTTTTTGAATTTATAGTCATAAAAATGCCAAACCCCGTGGAATTTGGCACTTAGTTTAGAATCGATTTACGCAATTTCTTCCAATATATTCAATTCCTTGCGCATAATTTCTTGCAATTTAAATTTTTGTGCTTTACCTGAAGCTGTCATTGGAAACTCAGTAAAGAAGCGCACATATCGTGGTACTTTGTTATGAGAAATATGTTCCTTACAATAAGCACGGATGGTTTCTTCGGTACAATTATGGTGTTCATGTAAGATAATGCAGGCACATAATTCTTCACCATAACGTGGGTCTGGTAATCCAATCACCTGTACATCAGAAACATCTGGATGCTTGTACAAGAAATCCTCAATTTCTTTCGGGAATAAATTCTCACCGCCTCGAATTACCACATCTTTAATGCGTCCCTTAATTTTAATAAAGCCTAAATCGTCCATTTCAGCAATATCGCCTGTATGCATCCATTTCGCTACATCGACCACTTCTCGGGTTTTGTCTTCTTCTTCCCAATAACCGAGCATCACTGAATATCCACGGACACAGAGTTCACCCAATTTTCCACGTGGCACCACTTTGCCCTGCTCGTCCACAATTTTAATTTCAATATGCGGATGCACGCGACCTACAGTACTGACACGTTGTTCTAAGGAATCTGAGGTTGAACTTTGTGCGCTCACTGGTGCGGTTTCCGTCATACCATAACAGATGGTAATGTCGCGCATGTGCATACGATCTATCACACGTTGCATAATTTCACGAGGACAAGGGCTACCCGCCATAATCCCCGTACGTAAGCTACTTAAATCAAACTGATCAAACTGTTCTTGTTCAAGCATGGCAATAAACATGGTCGGCACACCATAAGCAGCGGTACATTTTTCCAGTTCAATCGCCTTTAAACTCTCTAATGGATTAAATACCCCAGCGGGATACACCATCGTTGAACCATGCGTGATACACGCTAAATTGCCCATGACCATGCCAAAACAGTGGAATAATGGCACAGAAATACATACCCGATCTTGTGGCGACAAATGAATGGCTTCACCAACAAAATAACCATTATTCAAAATATTATTGTGGGTCAGCATTGTCCCTTTCGCATTACCTGTCGTCCCTGAGGTAAATTGAATATTAATGGTCTCATCAAATTGTAACTCTGCAGAAATCTTTCTGAGTTGTTCAAGTTGTTCTGCTGTAGGCGTAGACAGTAAATCATTGAAACGATGAAAACCAACCTGTTCTGCTTGATCAATTTTAATGACGACTTTAAGGTGCGGTAAAGTTTGCGAATTTAAAACCTTATCTGTCGCTTGATTAATTTCAGGCGCAATTTTGCTTAAAATCTCTTGGTAATCTGTGGTCTTGAACGAAGATGCAATAATTAGCCCTTTACAAGACACTTTATTCAATACAAATTCAAGCTCACTGCTTTTATAAGCAGGATTTAGATTGACCAAAATAATACCCGCTTTAAATGCAGCAAATTGGGCGATGGTCCACTCGACACAATTCGGTGACCAGATACCTAAACGATCACCTTTTGTGAGACCCAATTTCAATAAACTACAGGCAAAAGCATCGACTTTTTCTTGTAATTGACGATAGGTCAGTCGCACGTTTTGGTGCACACTGACCACGGCATCTTGATCTGCATATTGTTGACACGCCTGATCAAATTTATCACCTATGGTCATGCCCAATAAGGGTTGCTGACTGGTGCCATAGGCATAACTAAGTCGAACTTGTGACATTGAATCTTACTCCTTGATTCGCTTTTCTAATTCTTTACTTCTTCAATTTTGTTTTGAGTTTCACTCAGCTTGACGACATTCCTATCCTTTTGTGCGTACAAAATTGCTTAGCGCAATATTTTATTTTTCCTCCTTAAGCTGAACTGCATTGACACAAAAGTCTGCGATTTGTTTAACAAAGTGACCTTTATAACCGTCATCAAACATGACATTGCGTGATGGATTGAGTGGCTCAATAACAACGAAAGTCATTGCTCCCACCACACACAATGCGGCTGTATTTAGATCCTCAAAATCAAATTCACCATTAATTTTTCCTTCCGCCAAAATCTCTTTCATGGTTTGTTTGATCAATTGTTTACTTTTAAAACGTTCATGTTCCAAAGTTGGATCAATCGGTTCAAACATCAATGAATATGACAATTGCGGACTGTTGAGCGCTCGTTTTACGAACGTTGTCACTGCCTTATTTAATTTTTCTATACTGCTCAATTCACTTTGAGCGATCGAATTTAAGATATCAACTTCAACTTCAATTGCATGTGACAGGACTTCAATCAAAATTTGGTTTTTGTTTTCAAAATAACGATAAACCAAACCGCTTGAAACACCTGATTTTTCAGCAATTGCTTGAACTTGAGCATCTTTAAACCCACCTTCAGCAATCAGTTCACGCGCAGATTTCAAAATCGATTGGCGGTTCTGCGCCATTCGCTCTTGCATTAAAGATGATCTTTTATAGCTCATAATTGTTTATCCAATCAACTAAAATGAATTATAAATCATTTTGTGAATTATGGTTCACTTTTTCAAAAAAAAAATGTATTGTAGGTTTAAGCATAGGATTTTTGCTTGTTAAACGGAATAAAAAAGAACTTTTTAGGATGATAAATATGAATTTACAGAGCATTGACTTTGGTCTAGACGAAACTTTGATCGCTTTACGTGACTCAGTGGCTGCATTTTGTGCCAAAGAAATTAAGCCAATTGCTGCTCAAGTAGATAAAGACAATCTGTTCCCTGCCCATTTATGGAAAAAATTTGGTGATATGGGGTTGATGGGTTTGACTGTCAGTGAAGAATATGGTGGCCTCAACTTAGGCTATTTAGCGCATATTATTGTTATGCAAGAGATCTCTCGTGCCTCTGCATCGATTGGCTTGTCTTATGGCGCGCATTCAAATTTATGTGTCAATCAAATCAATCGTAATGGTTCTGAAGAACAAAAACGTAAATATCTTCCTAAATTGATTTCTGGTGAATATGTTGGTGCACTTGCGATGTCTGAACCAAATGCGGGTTCAGATGTGGTCAGCATGAAACTGCGTGCCGATGATCATGGTGATCATTTTGTCTTAAACGGTTCAAAAATGTGGATCACAAACGGTGGTGATGCTGATGTTCTGGTGGTTTATGCAAAAACGGACATCAATGCTGGCCCTAAAGGTATGACAGCTTTCCTAATTGAAAAAGGCATGGAAGGTTTTAGCCACGGCACACATTTGGACAAACTGGGTATGCGTGGTTCAAATACCTATCCCCTATTTTTCGACAACGTCAAAGTGCCAAAAGAAAACGTCATGGGTGGCGTTGGCAATGGAACAAAAGTGTTGATGAGTGGTTTGGATTACGAACGTGCTGTCTTAAGCGGTGGTCCACTTGGCATTATGGATGCTTGTTTAGATGCAGTCATTCCTTATATTCATGAACGCAAACAATTTGGTCAATGTTTAGGTGAGTTCCAACTCATGCAAGGCAAAATTGCGGATATGTATTCAACATGGTTGGCAAGTAAAGCCCTTGTATATGCCGTGGGTGCTGCATGTGATAAAGCCGACCATGACCGTGGCTTACGTAAAGATGCAGCCAGTGCCATTTTATACTCTGCTGAAAAAGCAACGTGGATGGCAGGTGAAGCGATTCAAACTTTAGGTGGTAATGGATATATCAATGACTACGACACGGGTCGTTTATGGCGTGACGCAAAACTCTATGAAATTGGCGCAGGAACTTCAGAAATTCGCCGTATGCTGATTGGTCGTGAACTTTTTAATGAGACCAAATAATTGATCAATGCTCAAAAGATAATGAAAAAATACAGGGATGTGAGTGATGAATGAAATACAAAGCAAAATCAACGTTCGCTCTGATGAGTTTAAAATCAATCAAACAGCTATGCAGGCTTTGGTTGATGATTTAAAGCAAAAAGCACAAACCATCGCTTTAGGTGGGGGTGAAAAAGCCCGCCAGAAGCATCTTGATCGTGGAAAATTATTGCCGCGTGAACGTATTGATCAACTCATTGACGCAGGAACTTCGTTCTTAGAAATAGGTCAATTGGCAGCTTATCAAGTCTATACCGACGATGTCCCTGCAGCTGGTGTGGTTGCTGGTATTGGTTTAGTGCAAGGGATCACTTGCATGATCGTTGCCAATGATGCAACGGTTAAAGGGGGTACTTATTATCCATTGACGGTAAAAAAACATTTACGTGCGCAAGAAATCGCTGAACAGAATCATTTACCGTGTATTTATATGGTCGATTCTGGTGGAGCTTTTTTGCCAATGCAAGATGAAGTTTTCCCAGACCGTGATCATTTTGGACGTATTTTCTATAACCAAGCCCGCATGTCGAGCAAAGGAGTTGCTCAAATCGCGGTGGTTATGGGAAGTTGTACCGCTGGCGGTGCTTATGTGCCTGCAATGTCTGATGAAACCATTATTGTACGAAACCAAGGGACGATTTTCTTAGGTGGTCCACCACTAGTCAAAGCTGCGACAGGCGAAGTCGTGAGTGCTGAAGATTTAGGTGGTGGTGATGTCCATACACGTTTGTCTGGTGTGGCCGATCATTTGGCTGAAAATGATGAACATGCCATTGCCATTGCACGAAATATCGTTAAAAACCTGAACATTAAACCTAAAGCTTTTCAGGAGGGTGTTGAAGCCCCTTTGTATGATGCCAAAGAACTTTACGGCGTCATTCCCAATGATGCACGCAAACCCTTTGATATTCGTGAAGTGATTGCTCGTATTGTCGATGGGTCACGTCTCGATGAATTTAAAGCCCGTTTCGGTACAACCCTGATTACAGGTTTTGCCAAACTTTATGGGATGCCTGTCGGGATTATTGCCAACAACGGGATTTTATTTTCTGAGTCAGCTCAAAAAGGTGCGCATTTTATTGAGCTATGCACCCAACGCAATATCCCCCTGCTGTTTATCCAAAATATCACAGGATTTATGGTGGGTCGCCAATATGAAAATGAAGGAATTGCCAAAAATGGTGCCAAATTGGTCATGGCCGTTGCAACAGCCAATGTACCTAAACTCACTTTAGTGGTCGGTGGTTCATTTGGTGCAGGTAACTATGGCATGTGTGGACGTGCCTACTCACCTCGCTTCTTATGGACTTGGCCAAATTCTCGAATTTCAGTAATGGGTGGTGAACAAGCTGCGAGTGTACTGTCGACGTTAAAACGAGACCAAATTGAAGCGCGTGGTGAACAATGGTCTGCAGAAGAAGAAGATCAGTTCAAACAACCTTATCGTGATCAATTTGAAAAACAAGGTCATCCATACTATGCCTCTGCTCGTCTTTGGGATGACGGCGTGATTGACCCTGCCGATTCTCGTCATGTACTGGGTTTAAGTTTAGCCGCAGCCTTGAATGCCCCAATTGAACCAACACACTTTGGCGTGTTCCGCATGTAAGGATGATCGCGATGAACTATGATTTTTTACAACTCGAACAAAAAAACCAAGTTGCAACGGTGTGGCTCAACCGTGCAGAACTGCACAATGCCTTCAATACCAAAGTAATCGAAGAACTGGATGCCTGCTTTACAGCACTCAATAGTCGAGATGATATACGTGTGGTGATTTTAGCAGGACGTGGTAAAAGCTTTTCAGCAGGTGCAGACTTAAACTGGATGAAACAAGCCGGACAAGCATCTATTGAGGATAACGAAGCGGATGCCTTAAAACTGGCAAAAATGCTACAAAGCCTTGCGACATTAAAACAACCAACTATTGCCCGTGTACATGGCATTGCCTTCGGTGGCGGCATGGGCTTGGCTTCAGCATGTGATATTTGTGTCGCAAGTACAGATGCCAAGTTTGCGACATCAGAAGTACGCCTAGGTTTAGCACCTTCAACCATCAGTCCTTATGTGATTCGTGCGATTGGCGCTCGTCAGGCTTCACGTTATTTTTTAACTGCAGAAAGAATAAATGTTGAACAAGCCAAAGCCATTGGATTAGTGCATGAAATTAGTACGCCTGAAAGTTTAGATGCAAAAGTGGATGAAATTGTACAAAACATTTTATTGGGTGGGCCTGAAGCACAAGCTTCGTCAAAAGCTTTAATTCGAATGGTGGATCATCAAGAAGTTACTGAAGACTTACTACACAAAACAGCCCAACACATTGCACATGTACGTCAAGGCGCTGAGGCCAAAAATGGTTTAACCGCCTTTTTAAATAAACAAAGCCCTGCATGGATAAAAGCGACGGCTGAACAATAAAAGGATGACATCATGTTTAATAAAATTTTAATTGCAAACCGTGGTGAAATTGCCTGCCGTGTGATTCGTAGTGCAAAAAAATTAGGGATTGCCACTGTCGCTGTTTACTCCGATGCAGATGCCACATCACAACATGTCAAATTGGCAGATGAAGCGGTTTATATTGGTGAATCACCGGCTGCGCAAAGTTATTTACAAGCAGATCGTATTATTCAAGCAGCGCTAAAAACAGGTGCGCAAGCCATCCACCCAGGTTATGGTTTCTTGTCTGAAAATGATCAATTTGCCGAAGCCTGTGAAAAAAATAACATTACCTTTATTGGTCCTCCTGTGGCGGCCATTTTAGCCATGGGTCTGAAAGCCACCTCGAAAGCTTTGATGGAAAAAGCAGGTGTACCATTAACACCGGGTTACCATGGCACAAACCAAGATGCAGATTTTTTAAAACAACAAGCAGATAGCATTGGCTACCCTGTTCTGATTAAAGCTTCTGCCGGTGGTGGTGGTAAAGGCATGCGTTTGGTCGAGCGTAGCGAAGACTTCTTAACTGCACTTTCCTCTTGTAAATCTGAGGCTAAATCGAGCTTTGGCAATGATGATGTATTAATTGAACGCTATGTGGTTAATCCACGCCATATTGAAGTACAGGTCTTTGGTGATAAACACGGCAATTATGTGCATTTATTTGAACGTGATTGCTCTGTACAACGTCGTCATCAAAAGGTTCTGGAAGAAGCACCTGCACCTAAAATGCAAGAAGCAAAACTTGAGGCCATGCGTGAAGCTGCCATTAATGCTGCCAAGGCCGTAGACTATGTTGGTGCAGGAACGGTCGAATTCATTGTTGAACAAGACGGTACGGCGTACTTCATGGAAATGAATACCCGTTTGCAAGTCGAACACCCAGTCACTGAAATGATTACAGGACAAGACTTGGTTGAATGGCAACTGCGTGTCGCATATGGCGAGCCATTGCCGAAACAGCAACATGAACTTCATATTCACGGTCATGCTTTAGAAGCTCGTGTGTATGCCGAAGAACCTGAAAAAGGTTTTTTACCTGCCATTGGTAAAATTCACTATTTGCATTATCCAGAACAGAACGAACATGTTCGGGTCGACAGTGGCATTGTACAAGGTGATGAAATTTCAACCTTTTATGACCCAATGATCGCAAAATTGATCGTCTGGGGTGAAAACCGTGAGGAAGCCTTGGTGCAAATGCATCATGCTTTAAGCCAATTCCATGTTGAAGGTTTGGGCAACAACATCGCCTTTTTGGATCGGTTAGTGGGAACAGATTCTTTTAAAAACGCCAAATTAGATACAAACCTGATTCAGCGTGAAGACGACTATTTGTTTAAGCAAGATCATTCAGTCAGTTCTGAGATTATTGCGGTTGCTGGCGTGGCTGAATTTTTAAATCGTGTTCAAACAAACCTTGCGGCAAGCAATCCTGTTTGGAATAGTTCACCACTTTGGCGTAGCAATATACAAACACAATATCCGATTCGTTTTAAACTGAACGATGAAGAGATCAAGCTCAGTATTGCAGTTCAAGATTCCTATTATCAAGTGGCGACTCATGGTGAAGTTATTCAATTAAAAGCTGAACTTTTGAATCAAAGTAATTTAACCATTGAACATCAAGGTCAAAAACAGCTGTATTCCTTCAGTCGTTCTCAGCAAGGATTGACACTATTTAAACAGGGTAAGACCTATCTGTTCCAAGCGATTCAAAACAACTATGCCGGTGAAGATGCACAAGGTTCAGAAGCCAATTTGAAAGCACCGATGCCTGGCGCTGTGACACAAGTTCTGGTCTCAGCGAATCAACGTGTGAAAAAAGATGACGTATTACTTACACTTGAAGCGATGAAAATGGAATATGCCATTCGTGCACCATTTGATGGCATTGTTGTCGCTGCGTATTTCCAGAAAGGTGATCAAGTCAAAGCAGGTGATGAACTGGTCGAGTTCCAAGCGCTTGAGGAGGTCGCATGACAATGAATTTACAGGGTTCAAATTTCGTTAAAATTGTCGAAGTCGGTCCGCGTGATGGGCTTCAAAACGAAAAGACGCCACTGACATTGGAGGATCGAAAAAATCTAATTTTAGATTTAATGCAGACTGGGCTTAAAAATATTGAAGTTGGTTCCTGTGTCTCTGCCAAGTGGGTGCCACAGATGTCAGACAGCGATCGACTGTATGCAGAGTTGCCTAAAGACCCAAATATTCAATTCAGCTTGCTGACGCCGAACATCAAAGGTTTTGAATCGGCATTGGCAGTGGGTTGTACTGAAGTAGCGGTATTTACTGCTGCTTCAGAAAGTTTTACTCAAAAAAATATCAACTGCTCAATCGATGAAAGCTTTGATAAATTTGCCGATATCATGGCATCTGCCAAAGCAAATAACATTAAAGTTCGTGGTTATGTGTCGTGTATTGTCGATTGCCCTTATGAAGGAGCCATTGATCCACATAAAGTGGCTGAAGTCACCCAGCGCTTACTCGATATGGGCTGCTATGAAGTGTCTTTAGGTGAAACCATTGGTACGGCAACGCCAGATCGTGTTGCCAAAGTTTGGGATGCTTGTTTATCAAGTATGGATGCACACTATTTAGCAGGTCATTTTCACAATACCTATGGTATGGCAATTGCTAATATTTATCAGTCCTTGCAACAAGGGATTCGTATTTTCGATTCCTCGATTGCAGGACTCGGTGGTTGCCCCTATGCCAAAGGCGCTTCTGGCAATGTATCCACTGAAGATCTGTATTATTTGCTGTCAAAAATGGGCTTTACAACAGGCATTGATCTCGATGCTTTAATGAAGGCCTCACAGAACATTAGTCAAGTTTTACAGCGTAATAATCCATCAAATTATGCCAATGCCTATTGGCAAACACGCTGTGCGTAATCTTCACCCTCTTTGATAAAGAGGAAAACTCAAAAAGGATATTCCGTCTAACGGTAAAACCATAATAATAGAGGTCATGTATGACAAATAAAGTATATGACAGTGCTGATGCCGCACTGCAAGATATTATTCAAGATGGACAAACCTTAGCCGTAGGTGGTTTTGGTTTATGTGGTATTCCTGAAGCTTTGATTTTGGCTTTAAAACATACTGGTGCAAAACAACTGACCTGTATTTCCAATAATGCAGGTGTCGATGGTTTTGGCTTAGGATTGTTACTCGAAACCAAGCAAATTAAGAAAATGATTTCATCTTATGTGGGTGAAAATAAAGAATTTGAGCGTCAGTATTTAAATGGTGAACTTGAAGTCGAACTCACACCACAAGGAACATTGGCTGAAAAACTCCGTGCAGGTGGAGCTGGTATTCCAGCTTTCTTTACCCAAACGGGTGTAGGCACGCTCATTGCCGAAGGAAAAGAAGTACGTACCTATGATGGTAAAGAATATATTTTGGAAGAATCTTTAACAGCAGATGTAGCACTCGTGAAAGCTTGGAAAGCAGATACAGCAGGTAATCTCATCTTCCGTAAAACCGCACAAAATTTTAACCCAGTCTGTGCGATGGCAGGCAAAATTGCTGTTGCCGAAGTAGAAGAAATTGTTGAAATTGGTGAACTGGATCCAGACTCGATTCATTTGCCAGGTATTTACATCAACCGTATTGTGCTCAATGCGCATCCTGAAAAACGCATCGAACAAATGACTTTGAAGGCGGAGGCTTAAATCATGGCTTGGACAAGAAATGAAATGGCTCAAAGAGCGGCCTTAGAGTTAGAAGATGGATTTTATGTCAATTTAGGGATTGGCTTGCCCACATTGGTGGCGAATTACATTCCAGAGCATATCAATGTGTGGCTTCAGTCTGAAAATGGGCTTTTAGGCATTGGTGAATTTCCTACAAAAGAAACTGTCGATGCCGATTTGATTAATGCTGGTAAACAAACGGTCACTGCACGTAAAGGAGCATCGTTTTTCTCCAGTGCAGACTCCTTTGCTATGATTCGTGGCGGACATGTCAATATTGCCATTTTAGGCGCAATGGAAGTCTCTCAAACGGGTGATCTTGCCAACTGGATGATTCCAGGCAAAAAAGTCAAAGGTATGGGCGGTGCAATGGACTTGGTGGCTGGCGTACAACGCGTAGTCGTACTCATGGAACACTGCGCCAAAGATGGCACACCGAAAATTGTGGATCAATGCTCCCTGCCACTGACAGGTAAAGCCGTTGTCCATCGTGTCATTACCGACTTAGGTGTTTTAGACATTACTCCAGATGGGGTAAAACTGGTCGAACTGGCAAAAGATGTCACTTTCGATGAAATTCAAAAAGTCACAGGTGTACAACTGCTTCAATAAGTTAATAAATTTCCAAGAAATGAGGTCGTGATTATTGAACGGCCTCATTTCGTTTCTACATATTGATTTCACACATAAGGACTCATTGGCTTGATCTGTCCAATGTGATCAGGCTTTTATTTTCTAAAAACAGTCAGGATTACTGTTCAATATTTAATAAGAATGGAGTTTAACAATATGGATCATTCTCAAAATATATTACAAAGATTTGCCTTAAGAGTGAGTGATTGGTCTGAAAAATGGTTTCCAGACTCGTATATCTTTGCACTTTTAGGTGTGATTATTGTTGCAATTGCAGCTTTATCCATTGGTGCACCCGTTCAAGATGTCGCCATTTCTTTCGGAAACGGTTTTTGGAGTTTGATTCCATTCACCATGCAAATGTGCATGTTGATTATCGTTGGTTATGTGGTGTCTGTCTCAAAACCAGTCGAAATCTTAATTCGAAAAATGGCAAAAATCCCCAATTCTGGACGTGGTGCAATCGTTTTGGTGGCAACTGTCAGTTTGTTTATCTCTTTAATCAACTGGGCAATGAGTACCGTATTAACGGCGTTACTGGTGATTGCTTTAGCCAAACGTAAAGAGCTGAATATGGACTATCGTGCTGCGGCAGCGGCGGCAATTATTGGTATGGGTGCAACATGGGCACTGGGTATAAGTTCTTCAGCAGCACAACTGCAAGCCAATAAAGCCAGTTTGCCTGAACCGCTTTATAACCTATCAGGAGTCATACCATTTACCGAAACCATTTTTCTTCCACAATCGATGATCATGACTGCTGTTTTAATTATCGTATCGATTGCGATTGCATTTTGGTCAGCCCCCAAAGGCAATAGCATTAAAACCATTGATCAATTTGATATTCAATGGGATGAAGATAAAGAACAAAAAGCTGAAAATACGCCAAAGCGTCCTGGAGATTGGCTAGAAAACTCGCCTATTTTAAGTATTTTAATTGTGGTTTTAGGCTTACTCTGGATGTTTAATGAATATACCAAAAGCAATCCGATTATTGCAATATCCAGCTTAAACACCTACAACTTTATCTTTTTAATGCTCGGTATAGCCTTACACGGCACACCCCGAAACTTTTTAAATGCTGTCGCAAAAGCTGTTCCTGCTGTCTCTGGTGTTTTAATTCAGTTTCCACTGTATGGCAGTATTGCATTTATCATGACCAATGCTGTAAATAGTGCAGATTTATCACTTTCCCATTATATTGCAGAATTTTTTGTCTCCATTGCCACAAAAGAAACCTTTGCTATAGTCATGGGAATATATTCGGCGATCTTAGGATTTTTTATTCCTTCTGGTGGTGGGAAATGGATTATTGAAGCACCCTATGTGATGCAAGCTGCCCATGATTTAAAAGTACACTTAGGTTGGTCAGTGCAAATTTATAATGCAGCAGAAGCTTTACCGAATTTAATTAACCCCTTCTTTATGTTACCCATGCTGGGTATTTTAAAATTAAAAGCGAAGGATGTCATCGGATTTACAGTCACGCAATTGATATTCCATTTACCTTTGGTGTTATTTTTACTGTGGATTTTAGGACGAACACTGACCTATGCTCCACCGGTATTCAGCTAAATAGCTCCCTCTAAATATACCAATACAGCACATAAAAAAACCGCTTACATAAGCGGTTTTTTGTTTGATTCTAGATTTTCGTGATTAGCAAACACGTGCTTCTAAACGGAACATTTCGTGAATGCCTGTATAGAAACTACGTCCGTCTAAGTTTAATTCAATTTCAATACCAGATTGTAGTAATACTCTTTTACCTACTTCAACCCATTTAAAGCCTTCACGCGTACTTTGCTTTTTTATTGAAGGAATCAAAGACACAACAATTTCACGACCATTTACAGATTTTGCAATTAATTTTTCAGATTTTTTCAATTTATACACCAATATCTTTACCAACTGAAATTCCAACATTAGAATTTCATTTTCAGTGCATTATTCATTGTGATATCAAGATCAATGTTTGTGAGATCATTGAATTTGTTTTATTTTCTCTATTTACAGCGATATATCATTTTTTCATTAGAATGGTTCTGGATCACTAAACCACGTTTATCGTTGACGATGTCATTAAAACAAATATGAATTGATCTTTATTTACATCAAGGAAAAAGAGCTTTTGTACTCTTTAGACCTCGGATATTTAAACACATGAACAATGCTTGACGATGCTCTACCAAATCACCTTAAACACGGACTATTTTCTCTTTTAGCCATATTTAACTCTGGATTGGTAGCGGGAGCTGGATTTGAACCAACGACCTTCGGGTTATGAGCCCGACGAGCTACCAGACTGCTCCATCCCGCACCGACAGGTACTGTTATACGCTTAATGTCTTAATTTAGCAAATTAAATTCGTAATGAATTGTCACTTCAGTTGCAAATTAAAAGTATAATAGCCGATAAAATAAACCAATAGGTCAAAAAAGAATACTAAACCTGCTTCCTTTTTATACCTAAAAAATATAAATGAATTAAAAAGTATTCACCTAGACGGAACGCTTGCTTCTATCATTTATTCGCTTTAACTTGATATGCAATGCTTATGCATTTGATTATGATATTATTTTTGATATGAACAACAATAAAATGCTTTTCATTTGGTTCTGACTCCTTGAGAATAATAAAATGTTGATGCGAAAATCCTATCAAATTCATCTTTTTTTAATTTTAGCTTTTAGGAAAATTCTTTTGCGATCTCTATTCAAATTATGCTTAATCACTACAATCGGTTTAAGCACATATAGTTTTGCCAATTCAGAATTCCTTCCAGCAGATCAAGCTTTTCAGTTGTCTTCCGAATCTGTGACTGAGCAACAAGTAAAGCTGAATTGGAATATCGCTCCAGATTATTATCTTTATCATGATCAATTTAAAATCAGTGCTGAACAAAAACCTGTTCATTTTCAACTTCCAAAAGGACAGCCAAAAGATGATCCTACATTCGGATTAACACAAGTTCATTATCATCAGGTCAATATTGTTATAGATGTTCGGCCCAATACGCAATATAAAATTACTTGGCAAGGCTGTGCCAAAGATGGATTGTGTTATCCGCCACAAAGTAAAATCATTGAAACGGATGCATCTGGCTTATTACCGCAGAATACTCCAACGCCTCAATCTGCGTGGAGTACATCTTCAAATAATCCGCTCAATACCCAACGCAATAATGCAATTGAACAAGATACGGTACAATCTTCATTAGATTCAATCACAAATGCCCAAAGAAATACTGATTCCGACTCAGAGATTGATGTTGATCAGGCAAGCAATGCACCTTTAATTGAATGGAACAATGACCAATCGTTCTTTAAGTTACTCTCTAAAGAGAGTATTGGATTAAATCTGCTAATTTTCTTTATTCTAGGTATTTTATTGGCTTTTTTGCCTTGCTCATTACCCCTCATCCCTATTTTATCCACCATTATTATTCAACGTAATTCTGGCTATAAAGCTGCTGCTATCGCATTAAGTTTTGTTATCAGCATGGCTTTGGTTTATAGCCTCATGGGCATTTTTGTGGCTGAAATTGGTTACAGCTTTCAGCGTTGGTTCCAAAACCCGATTTTTATTTCATTATTTGCACTGCTCTTTGTGATTTTTGCATTAAATTTATTTGGTTTATTTCAACTGTCTTTACCGCAGGCACTTACACAACGGTTAAACCAAGTTCAAAATCGGCAAAAAGCAGGCACAATTGTGGGTGCTGGTGTCATGGGTGCACTCTCGGCACTGATTATTGGTCCTTGTATGAGTGCCCCATTGGCAGGTGCATTGCTTTTTGTTTCACAAAGTCATAGTGCTGTTTTGGGCGGTTTATATTTATTGATACTCGGTTTGGGGATTGGCGTTCCACTGTTTATCGCGAGTGTATTTGGAACCAAGCTTTTACCAAAACCTGGACTATGGATGAATCATCTCAAAGTCTGTTTTGGCTTTTTGATGCTTATGATGGCTGTTTACTTCATTCGTCCAATGCTCAGTACAGAAGTCTATGCCTACATGCTCGGAGCTATCGGACTTGTACTTGCGCTTTATTTAATTAAAGTCATCAAAGACAATCAAAAGTTGTTTGCACGTATTTTGGTTTCGCTGATCGCAGTATGTGTATTGTGCTTAAGTGTGTGGCAATTCCAACTAGGCATGAAATCAAATCAAATTGAGCATTTGCAAAATGATTTGATTATTTGGAATAAAGTCACCACCAGTGAACAATTAAAACTTGCAATGAATGAAGCCCACGAAAAAAATAAGATTGTGGTGATTGATGTCTATGCTGATTGGTGTGTTGCATGCCAGCCGCTGGAACGTGAAGTCTTTACACGTACAGATGTGCAGGAACATTTACAGCATTATTATTTAATCAAACTAGACTTATCTCACTATAACGCTTCACAAGATCTGATTTTAAAAGATCATGAAATTCTAGGCCCCCCAACGCTCTTACTTTTCCAGCCAGATGGTCAGGAAATTCGCAACCTTCGACTCACTGGAACATTTAAAGCAAATGAACTGATTCAAGTGTTAGATAAATTAAAAACGCATTGAGTCATAAATTTAGCAAAGATTCTCTTAGATTAAAAATGCCCGTATTTACAATTAAATACGGGCGTTTTTTATTGAAATTCAGTTAAAACTTTGTCTACAAACCATCTTGGAAATTGTTCAATTTCAGGGTTTAACTTTAAGCGTTCACCCTCTTCTATTTCCGCAATAAACGATGCCATTTGCCCATTGGACGAATTATCAAAAATATAGGCACGATTGGCGTATTCTACGGCGGACATCAATAAATCTAAACTTCGTGTATAACGTTCACGAATTTTATGCTCAGCTACTGGATGTCCACCCATATCTACACGATATTGAACGCGAGCAATGTTGATGTCAGGATCTACTGTTGCGACATAATATAAATAAGTTCTAAAACCCTGTTCCTGCGCTTGTTTTAAAAACTCAACTTTACTGATGTGCGACATCACTGTTTCAAAGGTAAAACTTATATTCAGTGCTAAAAATTCAAAACGAATAAAATCAATAATTCGAGCTGCCAAATACGAGTCTATTTCACTCGGTTGAAACGCAATTGCACCATCAGGCTGAATGACAGGCAACTTAGCTAATAATGGCTTACTTTTTTGCCCAACTTTACGTATTTTCTGTTCGAGGAAATGAATCAGTTTTTGGGCGGACAGCTCAGAATGGTAATGGCTAGGATCAAGTCGATGCGTTTGTTTTAATACTTTTTCCAATTCATCTGCATTTAGAAATGCGCCTACCTGTCGTGGTGACAAATATTCAATGATCGTACTTTTCCCTGAACCATTTGGTCCTGCAAACATTCGAATACGTGGTTTTGGCACAAGCGCTATCTATATCAAAAAATAGAAAATTAATAAAAAAATTTAAAACTTAAACAATACTTTAAACCAAAGATGCTACGGACTTACGACGTTTAAGCACAGCACGCTTTAATTGAGGCGCTACATAAGCATCACTCAAATCTTTTATCACAACCGTATGACCATCTGGCATTTTCTTGATCAGTTGTGCATGTTCGACATAAACCATCTCTGCTTGTTGAGCATACGCTTCAGTGAAAGCCTTTTGAAATGCTTGCACAGCATAAGTTGGAATACATGATTCTTCTTGCAGTGTGGTTTTCATGACTGTAAATGTAGTCATATCCATTCTCTACACCTATGACACCTGTGGTGATGTGTTCTATGATCTTAACACAGATCATCATTTAACCAAATATTGTTTATACACATGATGCTACATTTTAAAAATGTTTGTTGCAAAATTTTGTATAACTCTGGAATACACATCAGATGCAAGTCAATAAAAAAGCCACTGTTCAAACAATGGCTTTTCGGAAAACATTTCGAATTAAAAAGCATTCATTAATGAAGCACCTAATCCGATATACGTCGCACGGTGATTATAGTCAATCAAACTTTCACCATAACCATCAAAGACTTGGAAATGTCCACGCAATTTACCTTTAATTGGGAATACCCAATCAAACTGAACTGCACCACGTGAATCATCACCACCTTTTAATGAATGACGAAGCATCAGTGAAAAATCATGGTCATTCCAACGATAGAATGTGGTGAGATCGCCTCGACCAATATAGTTTTTAATATCTGGATTATTATCGTCTTCTGCATCTTCTTCAATACGGTACCAAGGACGCACCATCATTGCAAAATTGCCACGCTCAAATCCTACATTCAACATGACACGATTCCAACTGCGTGATAGTGGATCAGAACGACCATTGGATTGATGATTCAGCGTTAAACCCAATAAACGTCCATTTAAACCCAAGATATTATAATTAGTGTGAAACACTAAACTGGCTTCAGGTTCGTAATTGGTTTCACGAAATGGTCGAGATTCATCACCGTTATAAACTTGCCAACGTGATGACTGGGTATAACCTAACCAAAGATCACCATTATTTCCAATTAAATTTTCAAGTGCTTTGGTTTTTAAAGAAATTTGAAATTTAGATTCTAAGGATTTTAAGTTTTGATCATCGGTAACTGTATTATTTGGATTTTGACTATGTGGAAATTCATTTTTTTTCGATGTCCAAAATGCTGGCATTAAATATACCGGTTGATGTGCTCGAATATTCCACGTTCCAAGTTTACTGTCCTCAGACAACTCCCAACGCTTATCGAGTAAAGATGAATTTGGATCAACTTGGGCATGAACACTAAATAAATTTTCGACTTTATTTTCAATTTTATTGGCCAAAGTTTTTGGTTCTTCTTTTGCTTCTATTTCTTTTGCTGCTCGTTGCTCTGAAACGTAAACAGGTGCAGAGCTATCTACATTTGGAGTTTTAAATAAAGCATCATAGCAGGCCAATCGATCTGCATTTGATTCTAAGGCTACGCAAGCTTGGGAGCTTGCTGGATTTATTTGTGTCGATGGATCTTCTGCGTGCGAAACAGACACCCCAACAAAATTGAGCATCAAAAAGATGCTCAAATTCAATGGTGTCCGTTCAAAATGTTTGAACGGCATTCAATTCTCCCGAAGGTTTTTTTAATTCACTTGTTTTATTCCAAATCCGAGTTGTTCAAGTATTTCTTTTTTTGCAACAGGAGCAACTACGGCTTTGCTTGGCTTTTGCTCTATTAAATACGTTTTTGCAACACGTTTCAAATCCTCAAGCGTCACTTTAAGTAAACGTTCACGTAAAGTTTTTCTAAATGTTGGATTACGACCATGCAATAACGCATAACATGCTGTGATTGCTTCACCTGCTGGAGAACCTGGTTTGTCCATGCTTGACACCAAACCTAAAATCGCTTCTTCAAGTTGATGCGGCTGTTGTTCAACTTCAAGTAACCACTCTAAACTTGCTTCAAAGTCTTTAAATGTTTCAGCTAAACGCGGATCACGGTAACTATAGAAACGGAACGAACATGCGTTGCCATCATAAGTAGCACCACCACCGTATGCACCACCTTTTTCACGAATCGCACTGTGCAAGAAACCATTTCTTAAGTAGCCTGCAAGTACCATGAGTGGTGCAGCATCTGGATGTGAAACCGCCACAGCAGGATAAGCAGATGCGCAGAACTGAACATTGGCTTGAATCAACCATGCTTCATCTTCTGTAGTGGTGTCAAATTCAACTGTTTTTAACGTTGAAGGTGTCTGACCAATGGCCAATTTATCCCAAACATTTTGGACTTCTTCAACAAGACGTTCAGAATGATGTTCTTCACATACCAGTAAGAATTGTTTTGGTGCATTTAAAAGCATGTGATGAATGGCTTTAAGCTGAGCAATTAAATCATCATAAGCTGCATCATCTTTTTCAATGTTTGCAACCAGCTGACTTAACCAGTTCAATGCACCTAAACCCGTTGTGTTGTAATCACGTTGAGCTAGCGCACTGGTGTTTCTTGAAGCAACTTGCATTGCATAACTGTGACCAGAACCCGATAAACGTGAAGCCCAACGTGTTTTACGTTGTTGTAAAAGCTCGATGATGCGATCTTTTTCATCAAAGCGAAGCTGTTCAAATGCCAATTTAAGCAATTGGATGGTGTCTAGCTTATCTGCTAATGATTTTGTGGTCAGTGTTAACCAACCTGAAATACGACCTTTATCATCAACATGACTACGCAAAGATGCCCCCATACCCAAACCACCACTTACCGCAGTTTGAAGTTGTTGCAACTCCAAATAACCATATTCACCCGCACCCACTTCGCCCATCAAAATAGACAAGAGATTAAAATAAGGTGATTGAATAATGTCATCCGGAATTTGGATCAACACTTGTTGATAATAAATACCGTTGGTGCCTGCATGATACAAATTCAACGGCGTATCCAAACCATTTGAAATAATTTCACGAAGCTGACCTTGAACGATCGCTAACTCAGCAGGAATATCCTCCAAGCCAACTTTTGGTAAAAGATCTAAATTATCTGGAGTCGCTTGGCGTTCATTCAGCGCTTCAGTTTGGCGAATAATCTCTAAACGATCTTCTTCTGTTAAGTTGGCACCAATATGGGCTAAACGTTGTTTTTCCTCTTCCGCCTCTTTGGCAGATTTGGTTGCATCGGGTACAAGGGTCATTTGTACACGATGTGGATTATCAATTAAATGCGTTTTGATCAGATTTGAAATCCACATTGGATCTTTCAGCTCAATTTTCACTTGCTCAATTGCAGCGTCTACATCCCATACTTGGATCGGATCATTATGATGAATTGCACTGCCCAGACCATTTAAAATCAGGCTTAAACCATACGGCGTGCCATCTCCACCAATTTCGCGTTGATGCAATTCAATTTGATGCAAAATTGCATCAATTAATGCAGGGTCAACAGGCTTTGATGCAACATCATTTAAAACTGTTAATACGCCATTTTTAAATGTTTCAGCATGTTCTGGGTTAGAACCTTGAATACCACAATAGAAAGTCATTTCAAAGTTTGAATCGTCCAAGCCCATAATTGGACCTGTAGATTGTGCATAACCACAAGTTTCTAAATAATGACGAAGGGGCGAAGCAGAATCTTCCAACAAAATTCCTTCTGCCAAACGCATCCCTAAACGTAGCTTAATGTCACTCGATTCAGGCAATAACCAAGACAAAATATGATAAGTCTTGTCTTTTAAATCTTCAGCATCAACCGCATAGGTTTCTGTTACTTCTTTGGGTGCAGTTAATCGCTCTTCTGCAACAGAATAGATGGTTTGACCTTTTTCAAATTTTGACAATGCTAACGTTTCAAACTGCTCTTGAAGTTCATAAGCAGATTGGTTACCAAAAGTCATAAAAATCGCATTACTTGGATGATAATGCGATTTATAAAAATCGACCAACTCTTCATAGCTTAAGTCAGGGATATCTTTAGGATCACCACCAGAATTATAGTGATATGTGGTTTTCGGGAATAAATGATGCGCCAATTGATGATAAAGCTGATCTGAAGGTGAGCTCATCGCCCCTTTCATTTCGTTAAACACCACACCTTTATAGACAGGTTCACCATTTTCCAACTCAATACGAATCCCTTCTTGAGCAAAATCAAGCGGATTTAAATTGGCAGCAAAGGCAGCATCTAAATAAACAGACAGTAAATTTTGGAAATCTTTTTTATTTTGAGTCGCAAAAGGATACGCCGTCCAATCTGCTGCAGTGAAAGCATTCATAAAGGTATTGAGTGAACGACGAATCATTAAAAAGAATGGATCACGTACTGGGAATTTTTCAGAACCACATAAAGCTGTGTGTTCTAAAATATGAGCTTCACCCTTTGAATCCATTGGTTGAGTTCGAAAAGCAACCAAAAAGACGTTTTCATCATGTTCAGTTGCCAAATGATAATGCACAGCATTGGTCACTTTATGACGATATTCAGTCACCTGAATATCTAATGCAGCTACATGATGTTGACGTACCAACTGAAACGCAGGATGGATGGTTTGGGAAATGGTTTCAGTAACATCTACTGTCATGTGAGCTCCTACATATAAATTTTTTAACATAAATCTATTATACCGATTGTTTAGCACAATTCATCTGCAAATCGGCTGAGAAGCACTTTTATCCGAGTATTTTTATCAAGATTGGTTTTTTGGGGAATAATCGTGTTTTTTGGTCATTATAATGCAGGAAATTGACTGCTAATTTACATAAGTTAACAATATGTAGCTTAAATTAAAGTTTGTTTTAAATATCAAAAAATGACAATCATTAAGACTTAAAATATATAAAATAAAATAGCGTTTAATCAGATAAATGATTTTTCTAAGAAATTTTAAAAGGATTATAAAAGCGTTTTAATTATAATTTAAGATGCGTGATTAAGGTTTCAAAACAAGAGTGAAATAGAGACCCACTTCACTCTTGTTTATAATAAAACCGAACTACTTAAAACACTTTAAGTTTTTCAACTTAAACCTGTATAAGATTAATTATAATTCACCACCACAACTTTATGTTCTTTATTATCAATATCTTGTATTGATAATTTTGCAGCGCGTTGTGTATTACCATTCACTAATTGAGTAAGTTTTAAACTACTTTCTGTATTCTTTAAACGATTTACCAAGCCTGCAACATCTTTGCAATCTTTATCTAATGAATCTTGTGAGCAACTAAATTCAGCAATATTTCCATGGAATGTGATCTCTTCTGCATTTACAGAATGTGCAGCAAAACCAGTTAAAATTGCGATTAAAATAGTTTTAGATAAAGTTTTCATTACAACCCTCTCAGACATTTGAGCTATTAGTTTGGTTGCTCATAATTTACACCATTAACGTAAATTGACAATACCTTAACAATTAATTTACAAAAAATAATCAATGTTAAACGTGTTATAAATCACATAAAAAATGATCAATGTGTAGAACTAAACAAAACATTTTTTAATCGAAAAAATAATTTCACATTATTCAAACTCGGATATGATCAAAATTTGGCAGTCACGCTTGTTCTAAAAGTACGATGTTGTTTTTACATTTTTTGTTTTTTTGAATAAATTGCCCTTCAGCAGCTATTCCTAAATTTATTTTTTTATTTGTCCGAACTAAAATTTTTCCTGTCAGAATGATTCGCTCATTTAGATGAATCTCAACTATGTAATGGATTGTATCTAGTCAAGTCAAAAACAGTTTGCTATTTCAATACTACAAATAATCAATAAATACACTCCTAGCTCGGAAAATTGCATACAAGTTATTTATATACAGACCATTATGAACAGACAAGTTATTTTTAGCCTGTTGAAAATTGAATCATGGATTTATCAGTTGACTTGTAAAATGTAAACTTAAGTAAAATCAAACTACTTATTTTTTATTTATGTAAATTTTAGTAATTTTAATCAATTTTTGTAATTTTTATTATATGTAACAAGTTCTTTCTATTATCTCACATCATCTAGGCTTGCTCATCAAGCATGCATAGTGCTTGTTTTTCGTCTTCGTTTTTGAGTTTTCTATCCACAATATAGCTTTCATTGATCTTGTTAATTGCATGCCAAACAAAACACTAAAGCTTAATCTCTAAAAAATAGACCAAAAAAAAGCCCAATAATGATTATTGGGCTTTTCTAGAGCGTTGTTTTGTATTAGTCATAGTTGATCGTTACAGTTGAAACACTGGATACACGACCTGCCGATACGTTTTGTTCTGTTTGATAATAACGAGCCAACATTGGAACATTATATTCAATAGTTTGATTAGAGTTGACACTTCCAAGTGGGATCTTTTCACCTTTTACCACAATTCGATCTGAATTTTGATACTTAGACACCAACTGTACACCTACACCATTTGCTTTGGTTGCTGCAGGTGCTGCATTTTCAATCACGTTAGTGGTGTTAGGAACTAAATTATAATCAAACGATAAACTGATGTTGTTGTTTTCTATAACACTGGTGCTATTACCACCACCGTTACATAAGATATTGAGATTAAAGTCTCTTTCACCTTGTGTTGTTCCAACACCTCTAAAGTCAACTTTATTGACCGTAGGTAAATTAACAACCTGACTAATTTGACCACGAATTTCACATGAAGATGAAGCAATCGTGATGGCATTACCATACACACTACTGGTCAATAATGGTCGATCAGGTGATTTAGTCAAATAGTAACTACTATAACGCCCTGGTACCAAAGCTCCAGAACCTGTACTAGGTGCGATTTTAATAATTTCAACGATAAAATTACCATTACCTACATCGTATCGAGTATTACTTGCCAATGTACGCGTATATGGATAATAACCTGAGAAAGATGAACCGACTTCTGAGGTAACTTCACGATATAAACGAATACCAATACCTTCAATATTTGTGGTATAGATCGAATCACCGAGACCACTTAATGGATAATTTTGAACCAATGTGTTGGTTACCGTGTCAGGTGCGCCACGATCACAAACTACAGCATCACTGACTCGGTTCATTGGAAATACAGCTCTTCTTAAAACTGCACCTACGGCATCACTTGGTCTTACCACTACACGTCCCACGGCCATACTTACATCTTGAGGTGTAAAGTTGGATTGAGTACATACTGCATAGGCTTCCGAACTTAGCGCATAGCCTACAAGTAATAAAGTTCCGCTTAAGATTTTATATTTCATTGACATGTCGCTTCAGCCGTAATCATATTTTGCTTAGAATCAGAAACTTGACCAGAAACATCATATTGAATTTTGCATTGTTCAGTTTCCGCCTCACCCCATTTCACTACAACTGTATCCGCTAAAGTGTCTGTACGAAGATAGACCAAACTACCTTGAGCAACCATACCTACATACTCACCTTTAGAATCAAAGACTTGAGCAGCAAAAGGTAACGGTTTTCCATCGACACCATTAGAAGTGATATAAATTGCTTTACCAGATTTAGTTGCAAAGTCGACTTTCGTGATGGCCCCTGCATAAGGCGCAATACGTTGACTCGTACCATCTAATTCAACATCTGTAGACATTCCTTGAGGATCAAGCGTAATGTCATTTAAACGATATGGCGTCACATATGGAATAACTGCATAACCAGCTTTATTAATGGTTAAACCAGTTGTATTGTTGACTTTAGCACCAGCAGCTTCTGGAGCATGTACCAACACCATGGTTTGACCTTGATCAGGACCAAATAACAAGCCTTTGGAATGTGCCACAATATTACCGCGCGCAGTTACCATTGCCTGTTGATATTTATCCGCCAAACTATATGAACCACCTACTGTTGCGTAGTTACTACGGTACTGCGCATTCAAGTTCATACTTGGATTTTCACCATATTCATCACTGAATGAAGCACCATAGTTGAATCGATCACCCACAATTCCGCTCACACCCATGGTGATGTTGTCTTGCGTTGTAATTGAGTTGAAATTCACTGATGTTTTCTTAAATGTTAAAGGCAATGAAAGCGTTAACATATATTCAGTATCGTCATTACGACGGTTATAGCGATCATCGGTAACAACACGTTTAATTGCAGACAAACCATAGGTTAAGCCAGCATAACTGTTGCTATAACCAACTTGATATTGGCGTGTACTTTCATCACGGTTCCAATAATCCAGCCATGAACCCGTCGCATAAATATTACCCCAGCCCTGAGGTAATGACTGATTTAGCGTGACTTGGAATTCACTACGTTGTTGACCCACATATTCTGAGCTAATGCCTCTATTATCTAGATCACGCGTTAAAATGGCATCACGTAGTTTTAAGAAGTTTTCAGTTGAGTAGCGATAAGCGGCTAAGGTTAAATTGGTATTTGTTGGTGAAACCAATTTACTGTAGCTAATACGGTAACTTTGACCACTTTTGGTTTTACGACGGTCAAATTCAGCATTCGAATGTGTGACATCTAAAGCAAATGCACCAATTGGTGTTGCAAATGCAGCACCTGCAGTCACACCTACATATTTTTCAGCCGCTTGAACACCACCATAACCAGTCAAATAGTTATTGATACCGAGTTGATATTTACCTTGAACAATAAAAGGTGTTAAGTCGATGTCACGCTCACGGAATTCACCAATGGTTAATGCATAACGACTAATACCTGGTCGTAGCATTTGTACCACTGAAGAATATGGCACAGCATAACGTTGAACTTCACCTGTAGCTTCAATTACCGAAACTTCGAGTTCACCACCAAAGCCTGTAGGATATAAATCGTTGATTTCAAAACTACCAGGAGAAACAGTCGTTTGATAAATCAATTGACCTTGTTGGCGAACTTCAACTTTTGCATTGGTTTTTGCATTACCACGGATACGAGGTGCGTAACCCAACATACTGTTTGGTAGCATGCGGTCATCACTCGAGAAATCCACACCACGATAACCAAATGTATCAAAAACTTCACCATTGGTATAACTATCACCAATGGTTAAAACACCACGATATTTTGGAAATGCACGTTGCACATATGTACTGATCGACTCATAACTGTTTTCAGAGTCATTCTGTGCATCTTTATCACGCCACTGCCATTGACCGTTATGACGTAATTGCCAGCCAGCCAAATTCAGACCCGTATTTAAAGACATAAATGCATTGGTTTTTTCATTATTACCGTTAAAACGATCAAAAGTTTTGTATGCACTTGCGTTATAAGACAAGAATCCAGCATTAATTCCACGATTCCACACACTTGGATCTACATAACCTTGTGCATTTTTTTGCATGGATAATTGCGGGATAGAAATATCTAGACGTAATTTAGATGTATCAAACTCATAAAATGAATCTTCAACCCATTCATCAAGTCGGCGACAACCAATGACTTTATTTTCTTTATAATCGTTGATCGCATTAACTTTGACACCGTATTCAATTAACTGATCAGTATTGAAGCATGTAAATGCATTTTGATCTTTTTCAGTGGCTTTAAAAACAACTCTGCGTTTACCGAACCAATTACCATTGACATAAACATCAACATTATAGTCACCAGGCAGTACAGGGTTTCCGTATTTAAAACGGTCGATGTCAATTTTTTCAGCATCACCCATCAAGAAAGCAGGATCAAATGCTGCCTCTTTAGGTGCATTTTCTACAGCCGTTTTAGGTTTAGCGACTTTTAGCTCTTCTACATTTGAGAAATTTGTGTCATTCGCTTCAACCATCATTGGAACACTAAGCGTAATAACACCAAAAGCTAAATAGTAATTAACTCGTTTGATAATCCACTTATATTTTTGAATTTTTTTGTGCATAAGTTAGCCGCCTATTGACAAATGAATAGGTGTTTTATTCAATTAGTTTTGGGGTAAATTAAAAAATTATTGCAATTTAATATTGCTTACTACTCGACCGCCGTAGTCATTAATTGTTGTAAAGGTCATTTTGTCTAAATTTTTATGCTTCAATGTCACCGTCTCTTCTGAGTGGGGTTTTAACATTAAGCCTTCAGATAAAAGATCTACTTTTTTACCCGCATTGTCCTGAATAATTGAAGTGACCGTAATATAAAATGGTGTTGGATTTTTTATTTTTAATCCTGAACCCACATTCTTCCACTGAATTTTTTCAGGTGCTAAATTCACATCATCTTTGATTGTGCTAGGTCTATAAAAAAATTTAATACGTGAGCGAATAGCCAACTGTAAAAAGTTATCAGGAACAGCATCTTTTTCCTTTTCGGTTGCTGTAGGCTTTGGTGGAATATCTAAAACATTCAACCAAAATAAAGTTTCCTGTGTCTTACTCAATTCATTTGCTTTCGGCAAACTGGTAATACGTAAAGACTGCCCTTTTTTCGGATCTACACGAGAAATAGGTGGACTAATCATAAATGGTGCTTTTGATTGGTCTGGCGTAGATTTAGCATTGCCTTCATCAATCCATGCTTGTACCAACGCAGGATTATTACCATTATTACTCAGTTGTAATGTAATTTCTCTTGCGTCTGATGGATATATTGCGCGCGTACCATGAATAATAATTTCAGCATTAACAGCGCTAAAAGGTATTAAAGCGGCAATTAAACCTTTTTTAAAAATGGAAAGATTCAACGACATAGCATTTCTCTATACAACGTATTTTATTGGATCAAGAGAGCTAAGACACAGCATCTTAGCTCCACTAAACTCAATACAAATTATTGATAAATAATTGTATATTGAACTGAAGTTGAAACACGACCAGCTGTAGATGCATTAGTTGCATAGTATTCAGCATAGTAGTTTAGATCTGCGCTACCACCGTCAGTAACGTCAACCCATTGTGAATTATCTTGAGCACCAGTTGCACCAGCAGCACGTACAGGCAAGAATTGGTTGTTAGAACCTAACAATTGAACTTGTACGTTTGTTGCGCCACCAGCAACTTGGTTGTTTAAACGACCAGTGTTGAAATCAACTGTAGCACCTGGTTCGAAGTAAGTTGCTACTTTACCTTCTGAACAATTCGCTAAGTTAATAGTGAAAGGAGTACGACCAGCAACATCACCAGTTTGAGCTAAAGTTTGACGAGATACTGTTGGAAGCGTAACTGTAAAATCTTTACCTTGTGGAGTAACGATGTCACAAGTTTTGTCTGTTACTAAGCCATTGATTGTGATTGTGCCATCAGCTGCGAATGCACTTGATACGCCCAAAACCAGTAAAGAAGAAGCTAGAGTTATTTTATTCATCATAAATATCCGTAAAAAATTATTGTGCACCCTTGTTTGGGTATGAGAATCTTATCACGTTTTATTTACATTATGCGAATTCTGTCACAGTTTATGGGTGTTTTTGTTGACAATAAAATTTATTATTATTTTTCAAATATTTAATTAAATCGCTTGATAAATTACTTCGTTACATTTTGCAAAAAAAACCTTCAAAACGCCATTTTTTTTGTTTTCTTTAATCAAAATTAATATAAGTTTACATTGAATTACTTTTTAATTACATTAAACAACATTTGTATATTTGTTAAAATTTCTTAATCAAAATTATTATAATATTGTTTTATTAAAGATTTATTCGTAAAAAACACACTTATGTTGGTTTTTTGATTTGTAAGTTTTAATTCAAAATACACATAAAACATACATTATTATGTCTATCCATTTGTAAATTCGCGTTCGATTCTCGTGTTTTATTCATTCTTTTTATAATTTTTCATGTTTTATTTCTTCAAAAAAGCTGAATTTACTTGTTTAGTACAATTTTCCAACATTTGTTGGTTATTAGGTAGCAGATGAATAATGAAGTCTTTCTTTTAATTTAATATTCATGATGATTTACAATTTTTCGATTTGTAAAAATATAATCAATTAAACGCTGTTCAGCATTTTTTATTGAATTATTCGTTTAACTAAACGTAATTTAAAGTTCTCACAAACCTTATATTCATTAATGATAGTGCCACGATACTTACATTTTGCAATAAAACCACACATAGCAAGAGTTTTGCCAAAAGCACTGGGATTTGTGCAAAAACCCAGTGCTCAATAGTTGAAATGTATAATATGTGTATGTGAATAAAAGATCTGTATTAAAAACCGATCATAAATGCTCTACAATGTATTTTTTATTTAATCAAGTATTTGAAATAATTATAATTATCGTAATTTTCCACATGTACATAGTTCATTTTTTGATAAAAGTGCGCTGCGGACTGGGTATCCGTCTTTAAACATAATGCCGAGAAATCCTTTACTGCACGTTTTTCCAAATGCTGAAGTAATATTTTACCGATCCCCTTCTTTCTATATTTAGGCAATATATAGAAACGTCTCAAACGTCCAATTTTTCTTGGATCATCATCTTCAGCTTTTTGTTGATTGAGTCCTCCGCATCCAATCAGTTTTTGGTCATCATAAACCATCAATAAAAATTCACCATTCTGATCAAATTTGTTGACCCCATTTTCAAACTCTTCAATCATGCGATTGATAAAGAGGTAACCTTCAGACTGAGCTTTTTTCCCTAATGTGCGAATATCTTCTGGCAAATGCGTAACGTCTTGGATCTGAATATTCATATTATTCCCAGTTGTATGCAGTACTAATTAAGCAATCTTTGATACTGAATTTTATTCAATAATATATAGTAAACAATTAGATTGGTGTACACTTCTCTTTTTTATTTAATGTGATGAAAGCCATGGCTACAGTTGATCTTTTTGCAATTGGTAATGCACTGATTGATCAAGAATTTAAAGTTTCTGATGATTTTTTGACACTTCAAAATTTGCAAAAAGGTACAATGCAACTGACAGATGGTGAAACGCAATCTCAACTGTTTTCAAAGTTAAAAGAAACTCAAATATATAAAGGTCAAGCATCAGGTGGCTCAGCTGCAAATACCACTGTGGCTTTTAGCGCTTTAGGTGGTAAAGCTTTTTATGGCTGCCGTGTTGGTAACGATGACCTTGGTGCACTTTATTTACAAGGTTTAAACGATGCAGGTATTCAAACCTCAACACAGTCGATTAGCCAAGGTGTTACAGGCACATGTATGGTGTTGGTCAGCCCTGACTCTGAACGTACCATGCATACTTATTTAGGTATTACAGCTGAATTATCAAATACTGAAATTGATTTTTCATCATTACAAACAGCTCAATGGCTTTATATTGAAGGTTATTTATCGACAAGTGATACTGCACGTCAAGCAGTAAAGCAAGCGCGACAAATTGCCCGTGACAATGATGTTAAAATTGCGCTAACGTTATCTGATCCTGCGATGGTTCAATATGCACGTGCAGGTTTAGATGAAATGTTAGATGATGGCGTGGATCTATTGTTCTGTAATGAACAAGAAGCGCTGATGTACACCCAAACAGATTCGATTGAAGATGCATTGGACAAGCTAAAGTCGCTGAGCAAAACTATCGTCATCACACTCAGTGCAAATGGTGCATTGATTGCACATCATGATGAAATCTTCACTGTTCCTGGTCGTCGTGTTGTTGCTGTTGATACCAATGGCGCCGGCGATGCATTTGCGGGTGCTTTCCTTTATGCATTAAATGCAGGTAAAGATTTACAAACTGCAGCGAAATTGGCTATCTTAATTTCCAGCGAAGTGGTTTCAAAATTTGGTCCACGCTTAGAAAACACTGAATATGCAACTTTATTGAATTCATTCCAATTGGAAACTGCTTGATATGAAAAGAATTTGCATGATGGAAGATATTCCAGAACGTGAAGCTCGTTCATTTGAGACTGAGGATGGCGATACCATTTTCATTACTCAAAGAGATGGAGCATTTTTCGCTTATCAGAACTTATGCCCCCATTTGCAAGTTGAACTCGAATTTCTCGAAAATCAGTTTTTAGATCGAGATCAAGAGTTTATCGAATGCTCAACGCATGGTGCGCTCTTTGATGTCGAAACTGGACTCTGTATCTCAGGTCCTTGCCAAGGTGATTCACTTGAGAAAGTTCAAATTCAAGTGCATTCCGATGGTGGAATTTACTTAGAGACAGAACAAGAATAGTTTTGCGATAAAACTTAAATATTGAGATTGCCATGCTTGCATTTTTTTTAGAATACGATTTGATGCCTTTTCATTTGAGCGTATTACTTTTAATTTTGCTGAGCATGGCTGAAACTCTCGGCTATTATATTGGTTTAAGACCAAGTACCTTTTTTAAACGTACTACACCATCTTGGCTGATCAATACCCCCTTACTTCAAGTTAAATTTTCCAAAGTTTTAATTTTTGTCTTTCTATTGATCAATTTCAGTTCAGCAGGTTACCTGATTCAATTGAGTATCTTTGCTTCAAAAGGCAGTTTTGCTCCGTGGTACTATGTCATTTTACCTGCCTTCATCTTTGCTGTTTTCTTTACTGTTTTTATGATTCATTGCTTAGATCAAGTGATCAAGCCAAAATTCAAACAGACCCAGATTAATCTGGTAGGTCGATTAGCCACCATTTCAAGCGGTAATGCCCGTCCTGGATTTTCAGCAGAAGCACGTGTACGAGATGAGTTTGGCCAAATCCATTATGTGCAAGTTGAACCTGAATTTGGTGAACTTGAATTTAAATCTCAGATTTTACTTATTCGTTTTAAACAATCGCACTATATTGCAAAAAGAATCTCAGCCTCAAACCAGCTATTTACAGTGGATCAATTTTAATCAAAATTGTGCAATAGCGTTCTTCCAAAAATCAAAATATGAGCATTGACTCGTATTCGCAATAATCAATGAAATTTCCCCTCTCCTAGATCGTATCTACCTCAGCAAGATCGTTAGGATGAGAAGGACTATAATTTAAAATAATCTCTACCCAACCGGCTCCTTAAAGAAGATAAACTTTTGTCATGAATTTTAAATGGACAAATAACGTTTATTAAATTGGTCTAATGGTGAGGCTCTGTTGCTCTAATAGCTTTTTTTATGCTGCTTAGTATATTTGACCATCAGTAAAAGCCCCAGATGACATTTATCAGCTTCAAAATTGTTCAAAATGCTTTCGGATTTAAAGTCTGCAATAGAACATCTTCTCAAATTAAAATGATTCGTTATTTTCTACAATAAAATAATGAAACGAGCATGCATAATACTATTCAAATCACGTCAAATATCTTATTTCGATACAGATCATACTACCTATTTATTCATCCTTTCCTTTTATTCATCTTTCTTAACATCAATGGATCATGATTATTAATAAAACTTTAATATTCACCAGATTTATTACTTTATTATTCCACTTTAATAATAAATCCAACTATTTTAGTTATGTTTAAATAAAACTAAACACCAACCATTTTAATATACTTTAAATGATTAATTATACTATTTTACTAGGTTTTATTAATATGTATATTTTCATTTAGTTAAATATATTTTTATATTTCAAGTCATTGTTTTTTATAATTTTAATTAATTTAAATTTAATGACTCTCAAGTCTATTTATTTTTATTATTCTCATGTTTAATAATACAAGTACAGTTAAATTAATTAGGCTTCTATTTATGAGCTTAAACAAAATAGACTTAAATAAAAATCTCATTAAAGAAATAACTTTCATTTTAATTATTAAAGTTATTATTTTAATCGTGATTAAAAATATTTGGTTTGACGCACCAACTATTCCCAAAGATTTTAATGACCAAGTTGCTGAGCGTATTGCTGGCAATCCATCCCAAATTAAGGAGACACGTTGATGATTTCAGAAAGCGTGGTCGATCTTTCGCGGTTTCAATTTGCAATGACCGCAATGTATCACTTTATTTTCGTACCACTGACTTTAGGTTTGGCTTTTATTCTTGCCATTATGGAAACCACGTATGTGATTACAGGCAAAGAAATCTATAGAGACATGACCAAGTTTTGGGGCAAGCTTTTTGGTATTAACTTTGCTCTAGGTGTGACCACTGGCTTAACCATGGAATTCCAGTTTGGAACAAACTGGGCGTATTACTCACACTACGTGGGTGATATTTTTGGTGCACCATTGGCAATTGAAGGTTTAATGGCCTTCTTCCTGGAATCAACCTTTATTGGATTGTTTTTCTTTGGTTGGGATCGACTCTCCAAAGTCCAACACTTAGGTGTGACTTGGTTAGTGGCAATAGGCTCCAACATGTCTGCACTTTGGATTTTGGTGGCGAATGGTTGGATGCAAAATCCTGTCGGTGCTGCATTTAACTATGAAACCATGCGTATGGAGTTGGTTGATTTTGGTGCATTGATTTTTAACCCAGTTGCGCAAGTGAAATTTGTCCATACAGTTTCAGCTGGGTATGTCACTGGTGCCATTTTCGTTCTAGCCATCTCAAGCTTTTACTTACTGAAAAAACGTGACTTACCGTTTGCTCGCCGTTCTTTTGCGATTGCTGCAATATTCGGTTTGGCATCAACACTTTCGGTCATTTTACTCGGTGATGAATCGGGTTATGAGTTAGGTGATGTACAAAAAACCAAACTTGCTGCAATTGAAGCAGAATGGGATACACACCCTGCACCTGCGCCTTTTACTTTGTTTGGTATTCCTAACCAAGAAGAACAACGAACCGACTATGCCATTAAAATTCCATATGTCATGGGCATTATTGCTACGCGCTCTTTAGATAAAGAAGTAACAGGCATTAAAGACCTCATGGTGCAACACGAACAGCGTATTCGTAATGGTATGGTGGCTTACTCACAGTTAGAAAAACTACGTGCTGGTGACACATCTCCTGAACTTAAAGCTGCTTTTGAACAAACGCAAAAAGACTTAGGTTATGGGCTTTTACTGAAAAAATATACGACAAATGTTGTAGATGCAACTGAAGAACATATTCAAGCTGCAACCAAGGATACGATTCCTAACGTATCGGCATTGTTCTTTTCTTTCCGTGCCATGGTGGCATCTGGATTCTTGATGTTGCTGTTGTTTATTTTAGCCACTTATGCCGTTGCTAAACGTAATGCAGAAAACAAACCATGGTTACTCAAATTTGCACTCTATGCACTCCCTTTACCGTGGATTGCAGCTCAAACAGGTTGGTATGTTGCAGAAGGTGGTCGTCAACCATGGACCATTGGTGAAGTTTTACCAACACATTTATCTGCTTCAAGTTTAAGTGCAGGTGATGTTTGGGGTTCAATCATTGCATTAGCAGCGTTCTATACCGTTCTGCTCATTATTGAAATGTATTTAATGATCAAATTTGCTCGTCTTGGACCTAGCTCATTACATACTGGCAAATACCATTTTGAAAAAAATGAAACAGTTCAAAGTACACCGGAGGCTCAATCATGATTGAATATGAATTACTCAAAATCATCTGGTGGGTCCTTGTAGGCGTACTACTGATTGGTTTTGCGCTAACAGATGGTTTCGATATGGGATCTATGGCACTCATGCCATTTGTAGGAAAAAAAGACGAAGAGCGTCGTGCTGCCATCAATACTATTGCACCGCATTGGGATGGTAACCAAGTCTGGTTCATTACGGCTGGTGGTGCTCTCTTTGCTGCATGGCCTGTAGTCTATGCGACTGCATTTTCAGGTATGTATTGGGCACTTTTACTGGTTCTGTTTGCGCTATTTTTAAGACCTGTCGGATTTGATTACCGCTCTAAACTGGAAAACACCCAGTGGCGAAAAGCTTGGGACTGGGGCTTATGTGTCGGTGGTGCTGTTCCTGCTTTAGTGTTTGGCGTGGCATTCGGAAATATGTTCCTAGGCGTTCCATTTACTTTAGATGAAACTGTTCGTTCAACCTATACAGGCAGTTTCTTTGCCCTACTTAACCCATTTGCTTTGGTTTGTGGTGTAGTTAGCTTATCAATGCTGTGCGCACACGGGGGGGCATGGTTAATGCTTCGAACAGACTCAGCACTGCGTGAACGCTCATCAAAAGCCACTCAATACATGGGTATTGTATTTTTAGCGAGCTTTTTAGGTGCTGGTGCTTGGTTGTATTTTGGTGGAATTGAAGGCTTCACTTTAGCAGAACCTTTCAACACCAATGCTGCAGCAAACCCTTTGGCAAAGGATGTGATTGTGGGTGAAAACCACGGTTGGATGAATAACTATTCGAAATATCCAATCACTGTTATAGCGCCTATCGCGGCCATTTTGGGTGCAATAATTGTCATTCTGGGTGGGGCTAAAAATAAAGCTGGTATTGCATTTACAGGTTCATCCCTTGCAGTCACAGGTGCTATTTTAACCGCTGGTTTTGCTTTATTCCCATTTCTAATGCCGTCTAGTATTGATCCTAAGTTCAGCTTGACCATGTGGGATGCAGTATCTAGTCAAAATACACTCACTGTAATGACCATTGCTGCATGTATCTTTGTACCCATTATTTTGTGCTACACCACTTGGTGCTACTACAAAATGTGGGGTGTGATCACCAACAAACATGTACAAGACAATTCACATAGCTTGTATTAAGCATGAGCAACTAGGAGGAACAATATGTGGTACTTTGCTTGGATTTTAGGCATTTTAATGGCATGTTTCGCAGGTGTACTCAGTGCGATTTACATGGAACAACACCATGATTTAGATGAGGAATGATCGATGTCTGAAGTCGCAATGCCTGATGAAAACTCAAAACCAAACCGCTTGGTAATGTTCATTTCTTTGATGATGGCATTGCCACTTGCAGCAGTTTTACTTGTACATCCTGCGCTCATGCTGGATGACAATGGTCATTATAGCCACAGAACGATGATGTTGATTATGATTGGGATTTCTGGCGGTTTTATTTATGGGGTTGGTTTTATCCCCAAATTTTGGCTCTGGAAATGGTTATTTAGCCCATTCATCGCTTGGCCATTGATGAGCTTAGGCTATTTCACTTGGCTTTTCACATAAGCAACATTCATCATCAATATGACATAACCCTCTTCGGAGGGTTTTTTATGTCTTAGATGATTTTGAGTCTGTTCAAAAGTTAAAACACTCAACATGATCCAATTGATTTCACCAATTGTATTAAATGAAGATCGACCATGGGCTGACCAACATTATCTTGAATAGGATATTCAGCTGTTTGATCGGTTCGGATATAACCACGGCGCTCATAAAAAGCGATCAACTCTTGACGTGTACTTAATACCCACATTGAAAATGTTTTTAAATTTGGATGAAATTTTGTTGCATACAATTCAGCTGCGTTTAAGACTTGTTTACCATAGCCATAATTTTGCAAATCTGGTGATATACAAAATGTGCCAATTTCCACATCATGATTGTCATAGTTCAGTGTAATACATCCAATGATGCCTTTTTCTAATTGGTCATTCAGTTCAACAACCAAAAACTGTGATTTGTCACGTGATACTTGCTGATTTTGTATGATTTTTTCCAAATCTATAAGTGAAATGCGATCTCCTGCAACCACTTGATTTTCATTGGTCCAACTTCTTGACACTTCAAAACGATAAGCACGGTTAATTAAAAGATGTAAGTCTAAAACATCTTTGATTTCAGCCAATCGAAATTTTATTGTCTGCATCTCAACATTCTTGAAGATATGATCACTACTGTTGTAGCATATTGTTTTATAAAATAATCCATTGAATAATAAATTTTAATAAAAAAGATGTGTTTATATTCTTATCATTGCAAAATTTTATCAGCTCTTTTTATCTGTTAAATCTGCAAATTTCGTTACAACAGAACACCACCAAAGCTTAAAGAACATCATGAATTGGCAATTTAATTGTGCACAATAGACCCTGATTTATTGCATATAGAATGAGGATTTTACCGTTCTCAAGACATGTCACCTTCTGAACTTTTGCAAACACACTCATGCATTAATGAAAGTTTACTTTGCTCTACATTTAACAACTTAAACAATCACCTTTCTAACATATTTCAACAGAGATTTCACATGAATTAATTTTTAAAAAAATATATTTTATTATTTAAAAACAGTTATTTAATTATATTAAATTACATTACATTATAAAACAATCACACTACTTTTACATTAATTTTGCTTCATCCATGTTGTATTGGGTTTGCACTGAAGGGTGTCTCAAAAATGAACTCAAAAGAGGTTTTTTATGAAGAACAATCAAGCAAATTTGAATACAACATTAACAACTTTAACCGATGCTGAACTCGAACTTGTTTCAGGTGGTGACCGTGGTGATGCAGCAGTTGCAGGAATGATTGCTGGAGGTGCTGGAGGCGCTACACTTCGTGGTGCATCATGGGGTGCTAGATTAGGCGCATTTGCTGGTCCTGTAGGTGCCGTTGCTGGTGGCGTTGGTGGTGCTCTTGTTGGCGCAGGCGTTTACCAACTCTTTAAATAAAAGAATCAAAATAAAGGTATCCTCAAGATCTATCTTGGGATACCTTTTTATTTATAAGGAGCGAGAATGATTACTTACTTGTTATTTGCAGCACTTTTTCTGATTGGGGTTTATTTTTTCATTCATGCGAAGCGACTAAGTGATGGCTCTGTTTTATTATTAAGACTTTATCAAGGGCTTTTCATCATATTACCTTTGATTGGCTATCTGATTTATACAATTTTCAAATAACTTTCTAGAACACAAAAACCGTTATTGCTCCGCTAGCCATGTCATAAATTTTTGTCGCTCTACTTTTGATGACTTTCGCCATAGTTCTATCAATTGCTGATCTCTAGTCAAATTAGATATGTTTGATTTATTTGAAGCCTGATGGTCCTGAATGGATGCATTTTCAATGGTTTTGGTATTGGGGTTGGATTGCTGCGATTGAACAATTGCATCTGAACGATTACGCTCAAAATTCAAATGAAGCAACTCACTTAATCCACGCTTTTCCTGAAAATTCACACTATCTTGCTGTGCAACTATAATTTGCTGTTGATCCAGCAACGCGATCACAGGATGATCTAGATATTTTTTCGCTTGCTCAAAATCTTTAGGTGGATTTATTAACTTCAAAGTATAACTATGCTGGTCTTGTAAATTCTGAGCAGTCAAGTTCAAGCTTCCCGATTTTAGGACATCGTGTTGATTATTCCCATGATCAAAATATTGCTGATAACGTACTTGTAAAGTAACTGCTCCTGATTGAACTTGATAACTTTTCTGTTTTCTTAAAAATCCCGCATTCACATCTTGATCATTGATTTGCATAACCACTATCTCTTCTGGCGCAACAATGGTTACTGCAGCATCAGTAAGTGCGCTCAATGTCAGCCCTATAACCAAAATTGAATATTTGAAAATCATTTGTTTAGCTCATGCCTTATTCTGTTTAACAGCACTATGCTATGTGCTGATGTCATTTTTATGACAAAAAACGTGATATACAAGCAAAAAAAGAACGCCGAAGCGTTCTTTTAAAAATCTATAATACGTTCAATTCAAATTAGTTAAATGTTTTGAAACGAACAGCATCATCCATAAATGTTTTATCGCCTGCTGGAGCTTCAATAGAGCCAAGTACAAGTTGTGCACGTAATTTCCAGTTTTCAGGAATATTAAAAGTTTGTGCAACTTCTTCATCCACGATTGGATTATAGTGTTGTAATGATGCGCCAATATTTTGTTCAGCTAAAGCCGTCCAAACTGCAAATTGTGCGATTGCAGTAGAATGTTCAGACCAAACTGGGAAATTGTCAGCATACAATGGGAATTGTTCTTGTAAACCTTTAACTACAGCTTGATCCTCATAGAATAAAACTGTCGCATGACCATTTTTAAAACTATTAATTTTGTCTTGAGTACCTTGAAATGCATCACTTGGAACAATTTTACGTAAAGTTTCTAAAACAATGGTCCAGAATTTTTCATGTGACTGACCAAATAAAGTCACAACACGTGAAGTTTGAGAGTTAAATGAAGATGGACTGTGCTTTACTGCTTCTTTAATGATGCCTTCAACTTTCGCATTGTCTAACGAGACATTTTTACCAATTGCATAAATAGTACGACGTTGTTTAATTTGATCTAAAAATGACATGACGATTCCTTTTTTGATATATGTGAATATTTAAGATAGAACCATCTTATAAACTTTATGTGATTTCGTCAGTATGATCTATATAACAAAGTGTTCTAAATTTAGAACGTATAAATAAAATTTGCAGATCACAATGCATCAAGCATTCTGATCTGAATCATTGCGTGTTGATCCAGTTTTGTATGGATCACAATTGAAACTAAGACTGAATTAACTCAAATTTCACTGAATACACGAAATAAAGTATCATCATCCTCATAGGATTTTTCATCAGCAGTTTTTTGAATTGAACCAAACACCAATTGGGCCTTTAAATCCCATGAATCTGGCAGATTCAGCAGTGCTTTGGTTTCTACATCAATCATTGGATTATAATGTTGAAGTGCAGCACCTAAGCCTACACTTGAAATCGCAGTCCATACAGCAAACTGCGCCATCCCTGAAGTTTGCTCCGACCAAACCTCAAAATCTGCCGCTTGTAGGGGTTTTTGTTTTTGTAAGGCTTTTACCACTTGAGCATCTTCAAAAAACAACACCGTTCCAAATGCTTCTTCACACATTTCTATACGCAGTACTGCACTCTCATAAATATGTTCTGGGACATGATTTTTTTGGACTGCTTTCACCATTTTCCAAAACTTATAATGCGCCTTATCATTTAAAATCACGACACGAACACTTTGAGAATTCAATGCTGATGGACAACAATGCACTGCTTCTTTGATCAGCCTCGTTAAATAATCACGGCTATAAATCACTTTTTTCCCAAGACTCTTTACTGTTCGGCGTTGTTTCATATAATCGAGTAGGTTTTTTTGAGCATCAAGATCATCACTTTTTTTAAATTTAAAATCTTTAGAAATATCAGTTTTTAATGCTTTACCTAATTTCGTCAAGATTGTCATGATTCATCCCCAAAAAACAAAAATTGAAATACATAATTTATGTATGGGATTCTAAAGTGTTCAGCGTAAAAACGGATTTATTTTTCAAGTTAATTGCCCATATAAAGTACAGTTAAACTTAAGCAAAATGAAAAACCACACAAAAATTATGGATTACGTTATAGAGTTCATATTTATTATGTTTTATCTCTAAATGAAGTACTTATGTGGGGATGGCTGATCTTCATGATAAAATCAAATACCCATTGTTTATACATCAAAAATGCCCAGTCGAAACTGAGCATATTGAATTGTCATAAAAAGACAAAATAAACGTTATTTGTCTGTTTCAAACAATGCCGCAACAAATGATTTGGCTGAGAATGGACGTAAGTCATCAATTTTTTCACCCACACCAATAAAGCGAATTGGTACATGCGTTCTGCTGGCAATATTGAATAAAACACCACCTTTAGCTGTACCATCAAGTTTGGTAATGGTTAAGCCTGTTAAACCTACAGCTTCATCAAACATTTCAACTTGATTAATCGCATTTTGACCTGTACCTGCATCGACCACAAGCATCACTTCATGCGGCGCAGTCGCATCAATTTTCTGCATAACACGTTTAACTTTGGTCAACTCATTCATCAGATGACCTTTGTTATGCAAACGCCCTGCTGTATCTGCAATCAGAACATCAACACCTTTGGCACGAGCACTTTCAAATGCATCAAAAATAACAGATGCACTGTCTGCACCATGACCTTGTGCGACAACGGCGATATTGTTACGTTCACCCCAAATTTGGAGTTGTTCTGTAGCTGCTGCACGGAATGTATCCCCTGCAGCCAACATCACTTTTTTACCTTCACCTTGCAAGCGTTTAGCCAATTTACCAATGGTTGTGGTTTTACCTACACCATTGACCCCAACCACCAAAATCACATAGGGATTTTTATTGGGATCGATATGCAAAGGCTTCACACGAGGTGCCAGTAAGGCTACCAATTCTTCTTGTAATGCTTTATACAACGAGTGTGAATAAATTAAATCACCACGAGCAGTACGTTCGGTTAAATTGGTAATAATGGTTTTTGTTGCCTCAACACCAATATCTGCAACCAATAACTGTTCTTCAACTTCTTCGAGTAACTCATCATCAATCTCTTTACCCCCAATGAGAATGTTCACCATTCCATCAGCTAAGTTTTTACGAGATTTACTTAAGCCCTCTTTCATTCGACTGAAGAAACCACCTTTAGACTTAGGTTCTTCAGGTTCAGAAGTTTGTTCAATTGTCGAATTTACAGCAGTATCGACTTTATTATTTTCAATAATAGGCACATCAACGGCGGGTAAGCTTGGTAAAGTGACATCGTCATCACCGATATCCGCATCAATCAAGAATTTATTTTGCTGTTCTTGCATGCCGATTCCTTGAAAAGCATAGCGATTAAAAGAAATAAGTTTAACATAAATTACCCTTATTTCATGCTGTAATCCATTTTTTAACAACAAGTTCAGCGCTGGAACCAAAAACCTACAGGACTGGGTTGCGTTTCCACCTCATTATTTGAAAAAATGGTGAACAATAAAAATTTGAATGGTCCTCATGTGATTCATTATAAAGATTTAAAATATACATCTCGCTCACCCCTCCAACGTTTAAAACAAGCCACACTGGTTTTATCTATTGTCTTTTCTGTAAGTTTAAGTCATGCCAACAATGACACGCATCTGATTCGCAATACCATCGAAACTACACTTAAAAATGGGATGAAAGTGATTATTCGAGAAGATCATCGTTCGCCTATTGTGATGAGTCAAATTTGGTACGGCGTAGGAAGTAGTGACGAATCGGGCAATTTACTTGGGATTTCCCATGTACTTGAACACATGATGTTTAAAGGTACTCAAAAAGTGCCTGATGATGAATTTACTCGCCTAAGTCGTATCTATGGTGGACGAATCAATGCGTTTACTTCAGCCAATTACACCAATTATTATCAGCTTTATCCCAAAAAATACTTTCCTATGGCTTTAGAACTCGAAGCCGATCGCATGACCAATCTGGTTTTGCGTCAACAAGATTTTGACCCTGAAATAAAAGTAGTCATGGAAGAACGCCGGCAAAGAACTGATGACAACCCACGAAATTTAGCCTTTGAACGTTTTAAATGGATCGCCTATCCCACCAGTCATTATCGTCAGCCGATCATTGGCTTCATGAAAAATTTACAAAATATTCAACTCAAAGACTTAAAGCATTGGTATCAGACCTGGTACACCCCGAATAATGCAACTTTAGTCATTGTAGGCGATGTCAATGCTGAAGTGGCCAGCCAGCAAGTTGAGAAATACTTTGGCAAAATTCCACAGCGGCTTACCCCTGAACGTAATGATGTTTTAGAATTTGATCGTGTTGGATATCGAACCATGGAATTGAGTTTGGGTGTACAGGTGCCGAATATTTTTATGGCATGGAATGTACGCTCGATTAAAACAGCAAAAAATCCTCAAGACGCTTATGCACTCACGATTATTCAATCTTTGCTAGATGGTGGAATTTCATCACGCCTGCAAGATCGTCTTGTTCGAGATAAAAAAATACTGACAGCAATAAGTGTCAGTTATGACCCTTATAATCGAGGTGACAGTTTATTTACAATTTCTGCATTACCTGCTGAAGGTGTCAGCTTGCAAAAAGCTCAAGAGATGATCCAAGCGGAAATGGATTTATTTAAAAATGAATTGGTCAATAGCAACGAATTGGAAGCGATCAAATCCAACTTCGTATCAAATTTAATCTACAGCCAAGATGATTTAGTTGGGCAGGCTCATATGATTGGTCAACTTGAAGTCAATGGGCTGGATTACCGTTTAATTGATGATTTACCTAAACATTATGAGACAGTGACTCCACAAGATTTACAGCGTATCGCCAATATTTATTTTGTCAAAGATAATTTAAGTGTGATGTATTTAACCCCTGAACAACAAGAATAAATCACGAGATTATCTGGATGGAACCTATGAATAAAACGGCTTACTTTATTATTCCCTTTGCATTATGCATTACTGCGCTGAATCACACGGCACATGCCAACATCGAACAGATTGGTGAAATTGAACTTCCATTGGTTGAAGATCAACGTCCGCTCAAAGCATTAACCACGCTACAAAGTTTAAAAAATCTCCCTAAGTCTGAGCAGTACCAAGCACCTTTTGTCCAAGAGTTGCCCAATAAAGATCATGTAAGAACGCTATTTGTGGCAACCAATGACTTACCCATCGTTGATATACAACTCACTTTCAATGCTGGCTCAGCACGCGATGAAGAAATGGGCCAAGGGCTTTTTGGACTCTCAAATATGGCGGCAAAATTGTTGACTGAAGGTACAGATCAATACTCTGCAAAACAACTGGCCAACACTTTTGATGCTCTAGGTGCAAAATTCAGCGTCAATGCATATCGAGATATGTTTATTGTGCGCTTACGTGTAGTGTCAGATCCCAACAAACTGGATGCAGCACTCAACTTAATGCTACACCTGCTGAATCATGCCACATTTAATGACAGTGGCCTCAAACTGGTATTGAGCAATACAAAAGTAGGACAAAAACAGGTACAAGAAAATCCAAATCGTCTCATGGGTATTCGATTTTATCGTGCGGTTTATGGACAGCATCCCTATGCGGAGCCGACTGTTGGGACGCAAGCGAGTATTAAAAAAATTAATCCTGACTTATTGGTGCAATTTAAAAACAAATTTTTAGTTGCCCAAAATTCAAATATCGCCATCACAGGAAAACTAAGCACTATAGATGCAACTGAAATCGCCGACAAAATTAGCACTGGTTTATTACAAGGTGAAAAGCCAAAACCTTTGAAGGCACCTGAAATCAAATCGGGTTTTAGTATCCATTTTATTCCGCATCAGGCTTCTCAAGCTTATGTCACATTGGGTCATTTGGGTATTACACACAATAATCCTGATCGGATTGCCCTAGAAGTTGCCAATCAAATGTTTGGCGGAGGTAGTTTTAATTCTATTTTATCTAAAGAACTCAGAATTAAGCGCGGATTGACATATCACGCTTCAAGTGGCTTGAGCACGACGCAAAGTCCTGGAGTATTCAACATGAGTTATTCAACTCAACAAGATCAACTCATGGAAAGTTTAAAGATTACCCATCAAACGCTCATTTCATTTGTGAATAAACCAATTAATAAATCACTCTTAGAAGAAACAAAAGAAGGTATGCTCAGGGCTTTCCCTATGACTTTTAGTAGTAATGCCAACATTAATGCACAAATTGCATCAATCGGTTTCTATGGCCTGCCTACAGATTACTTAAACCAATATCAGCAAAAGGTTAATGCATTGACCAGCAACGACATTGAACAAGTCATCAAAAAATATCTACATGCAAATGATTTAACCATTGTGGTGGTCGCAAATACTTTAGATAAACAAGCTTTGCTTGATCTGTTCAATAGTCACTTGGGCAACCCTCAAACCAAATTTTAAGCACGCCAGAACTCAATACTAAACCAAACAAATGAATTTTGAACAACGCAAATGAGTGAATCTTCTATTCAACATAAACCCTTTGAATTAGTTTTAGTTAGATTACGAATGAGAGCATTTTTCAGCCAATGCGTTTAATGGTGTCTTTGGTCAATGAATTTTGCATTGATCTATCGAACCAATGAGTTTAAAAATAGCGCTAGGATATGGTGTCTTAATCACAACTCTAAACTTTATTTGATCGCTAAAAAGTGAAAATTCAACTTATTGACCATCGATAGTTGCTGCTGGATAAATTTTTACTTTGGATGATTCATAATGTTTGGCATAGATTAGACGATAATAATCTGATGATCGAATCTCATCTTGATGCGTAAGTTCTACCGCCATCGCCTGAGTTTTTGGATATAGTTCTTGTTTTGCCAGTTTTCTAACTTCTTGATATTGAGTGGTATTAATCGGTCTATACATCGCTAGACATGCTAAAACCAATATGACAGCAATAATGACTGACACGACTATGTTCAATACATATTCAGCTTCAAACTCAGATTTAAATTTTAAAAGATTTTCTTTGGTTAACATGCACGACCTCTAATTAAAGGTAGTTTAATCGCGCTTTGAAGAAAAAAACAGTATTAAATGAACGTCTATAAATATTAAAGAAATCATGGATGAAAAAAACATCCATGATTCCATAAAGCTGACGCTTTGTTTATAAAAGAAAATTTATGACACAGTCGGCTGTATAAAAGAAAAATATAAAATTGCAGCAATAATACCGAGTGCAAGTACAATTGCAAAAACACTCACACCAGCTTCGGCATGTGGAGGATGTAATTCATCATCATCTGCAATTCTTCTTAGCTCACCATCGTAATAATCATAAAATTTTGATTTTTGATCAGGATCTAAAGTACGAGTGAAATCATAAACCCGTTTGCGTTGTGCTAAACAATAGTTACCCAAATGTATTTCCTGATGAAAAATTGCCTCATCAAGTAATTTGCGGTGATGTTGAGCTAAAGCCGCCACTTGCGACTGAACAGGTGGCAAATCAAAATTAAATCCATCTATTGTATTTGACATGCGCGTTTCTCCTTATGTCACTGTTCTACTTTTCTATGCCTTTACGCTTAAAATTATGTATAATGATGCATACTCGCTTAAAATCTCGTAAAAACATTCATTAGTTTTACTATACGCCATTTTTTTTGTAGATAAAATAGCCGTCTATTGGTATATTTTTTACTCAAGATTAATTGAAATTTCAAATATAAATGTTGACAAAATCTATAATTTGTAATATTAGTTTAATAATACTTTGATACTTTTATATAAGATCCACTGGATCTGAGTCACTATAGCGGTCATTTAAGTTGTAATAATCATCATAACTAGAATAAGGAGTTTTATATGATTAATCAAAGCTCTTCACAACACTTAGAGCATGTTTACTCAAATGCAGTAAATACCATTCAATTTGAAATGAATTTTGCAGATGCGGTCCTTGAACTTGAAAATGTGGCACGTGCGGGTCACGGTAAAGCAGCAATGTTCTTAGCTGAACTTTATTATCAAGGTTTCCGTGTAGAACGAGATTCAATCAAAGCACAATACTGGCAGAAAATGGCCACCATGAAAGCATAGAACAACGTCACTTAGGTGGCGTTTTTTTATATCTGACTTATTCTTACTCCACCATCATTTAAACAACATTTCTTGTTTGATCAGTCACATTGCCACTGTGCAAAAGCTACTCAGTAACAGCTTTTTCAAACTTTCTCCGCATTCATGTACACAGCTTACATGCTTTCATCATTACAAATACTTTCTTACGTTTAAGATCAAATTTTTAACTGTTTTTTAATAAAGCTCGTTTACAATAAATCTGTCATTAGTTTCAAGCTGTAGCAAAGAAAAAATGAAGAAGTATCTAAAATTCCACCCCATCAACAAAGAATATAGATTTAAATTTTCTGTATTAAAAACCATGACTTATGGTGGTGTACTTTGGGGCTTATACAATCCAATGCATAAAGGCTGGGCCATTAAAGCTGAAGATGAAATTAATATTTTCCCATTTTGGATCAGCTCAGCTCAAGCCAATAAATATGCAAAACTTCATTGGCCAAGTTATTCAGCGCGTAAAATCTCACCGCAAGATTTTAGGGAATCATTACTGCCGACCTTAAAGCGCTTTAATGTCGTTCCGACTTTATTTAGTCATAAAGGTCGTCGCTTTCAATTCTCACCCCATCAGATGTATCATTTTTTCTTTCACCCTTCAGTTCTTGATGTACGTGAAGCGTAAAATAATGTGACTTGCTCGTTTTAAATCATTACAAGTTTTAAAATCTGAAGTGTTGTGATATGAATATACATTGCATTCTTTTGAAATTCAGTTAATTTAAAAGATAAAGGACAACAATAAGAGGGATTCCATATGACAACTGTAGCTCAAGTTTTAAATAGCAAAAAATCAAATGAAGTTTCTACGATTACGCCTGATGCAACTGTACTTGATGCTATTTCCGTCATGGCCAATAAAGGGATTGGCGCTGTTATTGTGACCACTGAAGAAAGAAAAGTTGTCGGTATTATCTCTGAGCGTGATTACACACGAAAAATTGCGTTGATGCAACGTAGTTCAGATCACACCACGGTTTCGGAAATTATGACCAGTCAAGTGCTAACGGTAAGTCGGAATAACACTGTAGATGAATGTCTAGGTTTAATGACGGATCGTCATATTCGCCACTTACCTGTAGTTGAAAATGAACAATTGGTCGGACTTGTTTCCATTGGTGACTTAGTGAAAGCTGCAATGGAAGACCAGAGACAATTAATTGAACAATTACAGCAATATATAACTGGTTAAACACCATTTAAAAACCCTCTAGTAGAAGAGGGTTTTTCTTATCGAGTTCAAATTTTCTATTTCAAATACAGACTTAATCTAAATCTCTAAATAAAAGAAGAAATCGCCATTTTTAAATTCTGTTTCATTATTACGAACAGGAATAAAACAATTACATTGATTCAGTAATTTTAGAAAATCTGGTCGCTCTTTTTCAATATCTACGATAGTCAATTCTGGATAAATTCCAGCATTTCTTGGTCCAGATAGTTCATAGGTATCTTCATGCAAAACATGCGCCCAAATTATTGTCTCAGTAAATTTATCGTTCTTTTTAAGCGTATAATCATGAACCAATCTACCTACCTTCCACTCTGGTTCTTTAACTTTTACTGAAATTAAACTCAGCAATGTCGGTTTAATATATAAGTGCATGTTTACAATAATATCAAGCGTTCGACCTGGGATATAACCAATCAAACCAAAGTCTTGATACAACTTCCCAATAGTGACCTGCGGAATACCCTTTTCATTATAAAGCCTAATGTCTTCTTTAATCGCCGGACTTCGCGCTTCGCCTATAATCATTTTAAATCTATTTCCAACTAAACGATTCTTAGTTGGATAACCATGATCAGCAAGTGTTCTAAATGATGCTAAAAGACCCAAATTTCCATAAATTTGTTTATCTTCTAAACCACAAGCAATCACATAATCATAATCATGTGTAAGCTGTTCAATTTTTTCTTTGAATTCAGGATAATCCGTTGCAATCCCTGCATCTTCCACTATTTTTCCTTGCGGAATTTGTCGTTTAAAAGGCTTTATTTTAAAAACGTCATAGTCGAACCCCCAAGTGCTTAAACAATCTTGAACATATTCCAACTCAATGTCTTTATTTGTTTCCTCTAAGTCATAATCAACAAGAGCAATTGCAACTCTCACCTTTTTAAATACCGTGACCTCTTTTACATCAGCTTGTCTCAACAACGCTTTTTTAGAGGCAGTGATCATTTCTTCACGCTTTAAAATCAAATCATTTGCTTTATAGTCTGAGCCCACCTCAATCAATCCAGACCCTATTCTTATTTCTTCTAAAGGATCTAAATTTTCATTGGTGCCCAAACTTGCATCGAGCCAAGGTGACTCTTGTTGTTTTGAGATTACAGTATTCGCAATACGTCCAATCGGCATATAAATATCTGTCGGCAACTTATATTCGCCTTCTGCTTCAATTTTATAAGGATTCCCGCCCCAATTGAGCACATTCCAATCTACTGATGGTCTTGAATGAAGGAGAGTTTGATAATGCTCTACATTCGTTATATTTTCTTTAAGCATCAGCATACTACCCGCTACAGCTGACAAAGCAATATTTGGATATTCAGTCTGTGCAAAGACATCCTCTGCCAAACGTCGTCCAAGTGCCTGTTCCAAAGGGATAACTTCTGTATGTCTAGGATTTGGCATATTTTTTACAAATGATCTGCATTGTAAATATATTTCTGCCATGAATTTTTCGTTTTTTATATTCATATCATAACCAAAGGTACTGAAGACGCATGATTCGACGTCTTCAGCCAAAAAATTAAAAATTTATTCTACTTTGATATAAAATTTTTCACCATCTATAACACGCTGCTGTGTAAAGAAAGCACCTAAATAAGCACCAGCACGTCTATTGTCACTCGGGTCAATTTTTCTCACGGATGCATCTGAAGATTCACCGCCCTCATTTGTTGCCGCAAATGGATATTCATCACAATCGCAGTTCACTTCAGGGTCTTCAGGATCACCACTAGGTGCACAAGTTGGGCTATATGAGTTGTATTGTGCTAAACATTTGTCCAGTGAGTACTTTCGATTTTGAGTACGTGCAGATATATCACGTAAGCGAGTTAGAGGACTGGATTGCCAATTAGGCTGAATGTTATAATCCTCTGATACATAAAGACCAGGTTTGCCTGAAGCCAATGCATCTCGAATGTGTAATGCAGACTCATCTACATCTGGATCATAAATGCTAATACGCGTCAGTACAGCAGGCGCTTCTTCAAAAATACAACCTTTAGAATTCGAACGCGCTAAATTTACATCACAACGCAACGCTGGAATATTACTATCAATCAGATAATGTGTACTAGCTTCAACAGGTTGACTCAGTACACTGTAATTGGCACGTAACTCCATAGTGTCAAAAGTATACTTATTCAGCCCTCGCATATTTAAACGTGTTACCACTTGAATTTCACCAGATAAACCGGGGTTAAGAATTGTCGTAGATCGAACCAAAGTCGTGCAAAGATTATCATTATCAGCAGTGCCGCATTCTAAAAATGGAGAAATTTGAGCAAGAGGTCCAGCAGGATTTGTATAGGTTGTTCTAAATTTGAATTTTAATGGCCAATCAAGCGTATTTGTCGGTTGGTCATCATCTGTATAAGCATAACCAATGACGTGTGCTGTATTTACATAAGCACCCTGTTCATCATAAAGATCCAACGTTTTATCAAAATTCTGACAAAATGAATTACGGCTACGCAATCTATTATTAGGTTGACCAACGACTTCACAGGCAGGTGAAACGTCTGGTGCACTCTCTTCACTCCATAACTGAACTGCCTGAGCAGTTGTTATAATTGTATTTAATGCACCAAGCAAAATTGGATTTTTCACATTGTTTTCATTTGATGCTGATATGTGATTGGGTTCATTTGTCGCGTAAGTGGCTTGTCCAATAGACAGACACAGCAATGCTGAACTTATATAGATGAATTTATTCATTATGTGACCTTATAAAGTGATATTATTATTACTCAAGTTTTATATGCAGAATAAAAACTGCCCAGCCACTATAGTTTAGCTAAATAAAATAAAATTTTATTGATACACTTTTCCATATAATATTCACATGTTTTTACTTATTATTAATTTTTTCTACTTAATTGTTTAAAACAACTTTTATTAAAAAACCCAGCACAAAGACTGGGTTTTTATATAAATCAGAATTAAATTAATTTAATCCTAATTTTTCAGCTACATAGTCTGAGTCTTTGTCACCACGACCAGACAAATTCACCACAATTTTAATGTCTTTAGCTAGTTTCGGTGCTTCACGAATTGCCCAAGCCACAGCATGAGAACTTTCCAATGCTGGAACAATGCCCTCAACACGAGACAACGTCATAAAGGCATCTAAACATTCTTTGTCTGTTGCCGTGCTATATTCCACACGACCTAAATCTTTTAAGAAGCTATGTTGTGGTCCAACCCCTGGGTAATCTAGACCAGAAGCAATGGAATGTACTGGCAATGGCTCACCATTTTCATCTTCTAGGACATAACATGCCATACCATGAAGTTGACTTGGTTTGCCCAACGTTAAAGTCGCTGAATGTTGATTGGTATCTAAACCATGCCCCGCAGGTTCAACGCCTACCAGTTTCACATCAGCATCATTCAAAAATGCCGTGAATGCACCCATGGCATTTGAACCACCACCTACACACGCCACCACATAGTCTGGGTTTGACCCAAAACGGTCTTGGGTTTGGGCTTTAATTTCTGTGCCAATAATCGCTTGGAAATCACGTACCATTTTTGGGAATGGATGTGGACCTACCACAGAACCAATCGCATAGATAAATTGATCTGGGTCTTTTAAATATTCTTCAAAAGCACTATCGACTGCATCTTTTAAGGTTGCTGTACCACGTGTCACTGAAATCAAATTCGCACCCAAAATTTTCATTTTCACGACATTAGGATGTTCTTTTTCAATATCGACTTGTCCCATATGAATTTCACATGGAATACCAACAAGTGCACATGCTGTTGCCAAAGCCACGCCATGTTGGCCTGCACCTGTTTCAGCAATCACTTTCTTTTTCCCCATATATTTAGCAAGCAAAGCTTCGCCTAAACAATGGTTAATTTTATGTGCGCCAGTATGGTTTAAATCTTCACGTTTTAAATAGATCTGCGCTCCACCCAATTGTTCAGACAACCGTTTGGCATGAAATAATGGACTAGGACGACCAACATAATGTGCAAATAGCTCTGACAACTCATTTTGAAATTCTTCTGTATGACGAATTTCTTCATAAGCCACATTAATCGCATCCATTGCCTCTTTTAAATGTGGAGGAATAAATTGACCACCATATTCACCAAAGAAACCATCTTCATTGGGTAGTGCAATGCCATTAATTTGATGATCCATAATTGATCCCCTGGACATAAAATGAGTTATTACGATGTTTCATCACCCTATGAATATACATCAGCAATAAGCAGTTGGTAATTTCTGTGAATAGCTTAGATAAATAACAACTCAACGACTTAGATATTTAGTCATATCTTCAATACCCTTAAGACTCATCGGGTACATATGATCTTCAAATAGTTGCTTAATGAGCCCTATGGTCTGAGTATAGTTCCAATAACCTTCTGATTCTGGATTAAGCCAAGCGGTTTTTTCATAATGCTGTCGCAAACGTCGCAACCAAACTTCACCTGCCTCTTCATTCATATATTCGACAGACCCACCTACAGAACGAAGCTCATATGGTGCCATACTGGCATCTCCAACCACAATCACTCGATAGTCTTTACCATAGGTATTGAATAAATCTTGCGTGTTCATTTTTGTGGAAGTACGGCGATGGTTGTCTTTCCAGACATAGTCGTACAGACAGTTATGAAAATAGAAATACTCTAAGGTTTTGAACTCAGTTTTAGCCGCACTAAATAATTTTTCACACTGTGCAATATAGGCATCCATCGAACCACCGACATCAAAAAGCATCAGTACTTTAATACGATTACGACGTTCAGGCACCATTTGTACATCCAAAATGCCTTGTTTTGCCGTTTCTCGAATCGTTTGATTGATGTCTAACTCTTCGGCTGCGCCTTGACGAGCAAATTTACGCAATCGACGTAGTGCCAATTGCATTTGACGTGTTCCCAAAATCTGATCGTCGTCTAAATTTTGATACTTACGTTGTTCCCAAACTTTAACAGCAGAGCGTTTTCGCCCAGGACCACCAATACGAACCCCTTCAGGATGATCCCCATAAGCACCAAAAGGTGAAGTTCCACCTGTGCCCACCATACGGTTGCCACCCTGATGTTTTTTATGTTGCTCACGTAAGCGCTCTTCAAGCATTTTCATCAGCTCTTCAAGTGAGCCTGCCTTTTGCAGCGCTTCACGCTGCTCTGGTGTCAAATGTTTTTCAAGTAACTCTAAATCAAACCAATCTTTAGGCAATTGACTGACTTTACTGAGCAGATCATCCAAATCAAAAGTATGTATGCCTTGAAAATAATCTTTCATAGCACGATCATATTTATCAAAGTAACGTTCGTCTTTGATCATGACCGTTTTAACAAGCTGATAAAAATCATCTTGATCGGCAAAAACCAGACCTTGACTAATTGCTTGATTTAGATCAATCAGTTCACGTGTAGTAACGGGTATCCCGTATTTTCTTAAGGTATAAAATAATCGCACAAACATGGGCGATCACCTATCAACGACGTGACATGAATGCTAGACGTTCAAGCAACTGCACATCTTGTTCATTTTTAATTAAAGCCCCGTACAAAGGCGGAATCGCTTTCGATTTATCGTGATTACGCAAAATATCTTCAGGCAAATCATCTGCCATGAGCAAACTTAACCAATCTATTAGTTCTGAAGTTGAAGGTGGTTTCTTTAAGCCCGGAACTTGACGAAGTTTGAAGAAGACTTGCAATGCTTCACTCACCAATGAATTGGAAATATTCGGGAAATGCACCGCGATAATTTCACGCATGGTGGCTTCATCTGGGAACTCGATATAATGGAAGAAACAACGGCGTAAGAACGCATCTGGAAGTTCTTTTTCATTATTTGAGGTAATAATGACGATTGGACGTTGAGTCGCCGTAATGGTTTCACTTGTTTCATAGACAAAGAATGACATCTTATCTAATTCATGCAACAAGTCGTTCGGGAACTCAATATCAGCTTTATCAATTTCATCAATCAACAATACACAACGCTCTTCACTGGTAAATGCTTCCCACAATTTACCCGGCTTGATGTAATTACTGATGTCATATACACGCTCATCACCCAACTGGCTATCACGTAAACGAGATACAGCATCATATTCATACAAACCTTGTTGCGCTTTAGTCGTCGATTTGATGTGCCATGTAATGAGTTTAAGACCTAAACTTTGTGCAACTTGCTCAGCCAGTAAGGTTTTTCCTGTACCTGGCTCACCTTTGACTAAAAGTGGCTTTTGTAATGCACGTGCTGCTTTTACAGCAAGTTTTAAACTATCCGTAGCAATGTACTGCGCTGTACCTGTAAATTGTTGAACATCAGTTGACATGATGAAACCTTAATTTTTATTTAAAGTGGGGATGTTTTCTTTTCAACTTTAATCGATTGAGCTGGTTTACTTACTTTAAACTTAGACCAGAAATATCCGACTACCATAGCAAGCCCAATCACAAAAGAAATAAGCGATAAATTTGACCAGACCAAAGTACTATCTTTGGTCAGGACACCAAAAACCAAGCCAAAAAATGCAGGCGCAATTCCCGAGTTCGGCCCAGCAGAAATGGTCGGTGTTAATAAAATAGCAAAGATAATAATCCATGTGATTGAGCCTAAAAGTGCTGGTAAGCGCTTTGCAATACCATACCAGCACCATAGAATAATCAAACTACCAAGAATATAGACTGTGATTGCAATACTGTCTTCTGGAATTGAATTGATCAATGATTCCAAATTTGCCCATATTCCTGTTTGATCTTCACGCACCACGTAAACCCTCTGGCTCTACTGCATTTGGATTAATTAAACCTTCTGGAGGCATTTGAATAAAAAAACCTCTGTTTTGGATTGAATCCATCACATGTAGCACATTTGCACGTGCTAATTTTCGATTTTCATGGAGTTCTAATTTCATCACAAAAGTTGCACGTCCAAATGCTTGACGTAAAGCATCGGAAAGTACTGAGAGTGGATCTACAGGTTCTTGACCTTCAATTTGTTCAATAAAAGGAACATATAGATACATCTCATCTTTTTTACTTGACTTGTAAATTTCACACAACATCTTTAAAACAACATCCATAAAACTCATGCTAAATCATACAGCAAAATAGCATTTGAAACATTAAGGTTTGTTAACGCTACAGTCGAGTTTTAGACAATTGTCAGTTCTTTGATCAGTGCTATATTGAAAAATTCTGGTTCAGTCATGCATGATGATTTGGTCTTGAGCATTGCGTAAGAACACTTCAATCAACAGGTCAAAACTGGTTAATTAAAATGTATGTAATGTACTAAAAACGCAATGATCTAAACCCATTGAAAATATTTAATTTAAATCTTTCAATAATATAAAAATACTTATTGGTCGACCTTCATTTGCATACTTAAATATTCGGCATCTTTACTTAAAAGTTGGATAAGTGGCTGCGTAAGTAAATCATAGCGCCAGCCGAGCAAATAGCCAGGGAGATCTTTCTCATTCCCTTGAAAAGCAATATGTTGATACAACGCTGTAAGCCACTTTTTACGGATCAATACTTCTTTAGGAACATGTACTTCTTCAGATATTTTTAAAATAAGATCATCGACATTTTGAGTAATATCTTTTGATGAATGACGGATTGGTCGAGCCATTCGCAAAGGCCATTCTTCTGGATCTGGAAGAAATTTAATAATATCTAAAATTGTTTTGCCAAATTCACGTACAACGTTTGGTCGAATATCTTTGACTTGTGAAAGTTGAAAATTATTCTTAGGATTTTTTTCGATTAAATCAATCATCGTTGAATTTTTAAGTAAAAAACTGCGTGGTTGATTCAAAGCTTTGACCATTTCTTCACGCCATACGCTTAACAATTGCAGTTGCATCAGCTGCTTACGAGAATGACGGTAGTTTCCGACCTCTGTATAAAGCTTATCTTTAGGCGTTTCAGTACCAATTTCAATGGTCAAATGAGAACAATCTTCAAGCACTTGTTGGTACAGATTTTTTTGGTCTAGTTCAAACTTCAACTTTTCAGCCAATTCGACAATATAAAGCACATCATTGGCTGCATAATTCATTTGTTCATTGCTTAATGGTCGTGCTAACCAATCAGAACGTGTTTGATCTTTATCAATATCAATATTTAACACGTCTTTTAAAGCATTTTGATAACTCACCTGAAGCCCATGCCCCAAAAAAGACATGGCAACTTGCGTGTCAAAGACATTGGCTAATTTTTTTTGATTTGAATAATGATAAATCAGGTCAATATCTTCGCCACAAGCATGAAAAATGTTCTGCTGTGCTGAAAATATTTGTTGCCAAAATTCCTTTAAATTGAGCGATGTACCATCAAGTAAAAACACTTGATCAGCAATATTGATTTGAAAAAGCCCCAACTTTGGCCAAAAGGTATCAACTTTTATAAATTCAGTGTCTAAACCAAAAACACTATGTTGACGCATCAGCATCAGTACATTTTCTAGATCAGTTTGTTGATGAATATATTGAAACATACCGTATTTAAGTCAAAACCGTAGGGTTAAAGTAAGTTTAATTTTAGCGTATTAAATATAATATAAATATAATATTTTGAAACATTCACACCAAAATCATGAGCTATCAACAAATTTTAAAATTAATTATTCATTTATTAATAGTTTTTTTAAATTATTCAAGTATTAAATATTATATTTCATATCACACTTATTATAGCCAACATAACTTAATCAATAACATAAATAAATAAAATATAATATTTTTTTTAACTTTATAAAAAATAAAAAGCACGGAGTGTGCTTGTTATTTCATTTTCATCCGATTATGCACAGCCTGACTCAAAGTATGACTATCGACATATTCCAATTCCCCGCCTTGAGGTACACCTTGTGCAATACGCGTCATCTGAATAGGCATGTGTTTTGTTGCTTCAAGCAAATAATGCGCTGTAGCTTGCCCTTCAACCGTTGCATTGGTTGCCAAAATGACTTCTTGAATATCAGTATTGGTTAAACGCTGAATTAAAAATGGAATGCCAATTTCTTCAGGCCCTATACCATCAAGTGGCGACAAATGCCCACCCAAAACATGATATTTCCCTCGAAAACTACCACTTTGCTCAATCGCCATAACATCAGCAGGAGATTCTACGACACAAAGTAAGGTATTATCTCGATCGTTGGATGTGCAAATATGGCACACTTCATCTTCAGTTAATGAATGACAAATTTGACATTCATGAATATATGAAGTCGCTTCATTGAGCGCATGCGCCAAACCCACTGCACCTTCCTTATTCTTCATAATCAGATGCAATGCCATACGCTGAGCCGATTTCGGCCCAACGCTTGGTAAAATTCGCAGTGCTTGAACCAGTTGATCAAAACGATCGCTAAACACCGATAGAATTCCTTAGAATAAGCCTGAAAGACCAGGTGGTAAGCCCATACCTGAGTTTGCACTCTTCATTCTTTCTTCAGAAACTGCTTCTGCTTGACGCGCAGCATCATTCATTGCTGCTGCAATTAAGTCTTCAATCATGTCAGGATCATCTTGTAAAAGATCAGGATTGATTTCGATACGTTTTACGACATTACGGCATGTCATGGTCACTTTAACTAAACCGCCACCTGCTTCAGCATGAACTTCAGTTTGTGCAAGTTCTTCTTTAGCTTTCTTGACATTTGCTTCCATGTCTTTTTGCATGCGCTGAGCTTGCTGCATCAACATATTAATGTTCATAAAAATCTCCGAACATAAATTTCAATTTTAAAATCAATATATAACGTATTTTCAATTGACCCGTTTTTTTAAATTAGGTCTAGACCACGTTGAATATCACGAATAATATCATCAATATCTTCCAAACCAACAGAAACACGAATTAAACCTTCAGAAATTCCTGCAGCTTGTTTTGCTTCCGCTGACATTCTGCCATGAGAAGTCGTCGCTGGATGAGTAATTGTTGATTTAACATCACCCAAGTTACTGGTAATAGATAAGAACTGAGTATTGTCAATCACTGTCCAAGCACCTTGGCGCTCACCTTTAACAACAAATGACACCACACCACCAAAGCCTGACTGTTGTTTTTTCGCTAGCTCATGACCTGCATGGTTAGGTAAACCTGCGTAGTATACTTTTTCAACTTTTGGATGAGCATCTAACCATTCAGCCAATTTTTGTGCACTCGCACAATGCGCCTTCATACGCAAACTTAAAGTTTCTAAGCCTTTCAAGAACACCCAAGCATTGAATGGACTCATAGAGTTACCCAAAGTACGAATTACACCGTTGATTTCCTCAAGCAACTTATGGTTACCGACAACAGCACCACCTAATGCACGACCTTGACCATCAATATATTTGGTTGATGAATATACAATTAAATCAGCGCCAAATTTGATTGGTTGCTGCAAAATGGGCGTACAGAACGTGTTATCTACAGCAAACAATGCACCGTGGGCATGTGCAATATCTGCAATGGCTTGCATATCACCGACTTGAGCCAATGGGTTAGACGGTGTTTCGATAAACAATAAGCGAGTGTTTGGTCGAATGGCTTGTTTCCAAGCATCCAAATCTTCTAAATCAACAAAAGTGACATCGACACCAAATTTAACAACGTACTTTTCGAACAGTGAAATAATTGAACCAAATACAGCACGTGAACATACAACATGATCACCAGATTTGAGATAGGCCAAGGTCACGGCATGAACCGCTGCCATACCTGAACTCGTTGCAACAGCACGTTCTGCGCCATCGAGCACGGCTAAGCGCTTTTCAAAAGTATGTACAGTTGGATTGGTATAACGAGAATAAGTATTGCCCTCAATTTCACCCGAGAATTTTGCAGCGGCATCGGCTGCATTTTCACATACGAAAGAAGAAGTTAAGAAAATTGGTTCGCTGTGCTCGCCTTCAAATGTGCGATCATGACCAGTACGAATAGCTAAGGTATCAATGTGATATTCAATGTCGTTTTGCTGGCTCATTGTCATTTATCAGTCTGTCGACTGCCTTTGTAAATAATTGCCAACATTTTGAGCGTCTACAGTATTTAAGGTCAAGGTATAATGTGAAAATATCGCTTACACTTCGAGCAAATCACACCAATATGAGTCACTCCCACCCCATGCATCACCTTAAACGTAAATTTAGAAACCAACGGCTTAAGTTAAAGAATCTGTCTACCCGTATTTTTTATGGCAAGTCTCTGGTTTTGTCACAAGCCACAAGCTATGACGTGATTGGTGAGTACAAACAAAGTAAAATTCGCTACTACGCTGCTGAAAATAAAAAATACCAAGAACCCTTAGTTTTTGTCGCACCACTGGCAATCAAAATGGATATTTATGATTTATATCCTTATCGATCACTGGTTAAATACTATACCGAGCAAGGTTTTGATGTTTATTTAGTTGATTGGGGCAAATTTGGTTATAAAGATCATCATTTAAGTTTTATCCATTTCATTGATGAAGCCATCCCAAGTTGTATCGATCAAATCCGTAGCCATTCAAAGTCAGATCAGGTTTCTTTACACGGTTGGAGTATGGCTGGGGTTTTCGTGATGTTGTATACCGCATTACGTGAACCAAACTATGTGAAAAATTTGATTGTGCTGGGTTCACCTGTAGACAGCTATGCGTCTGGCAGTATTGGTCGACTTTATGAACGGGTCAACACACTATTAGAACGCCATCATCTTTTACAGCATAAAATTTATCAAGGTGCTATTCCAAAACGACTGACACATACGCCCGGCATTTTAAATGCGATTGGCTTTAAAATTTTGGATCCAAAAGGTTGGTATGAAGGTCATAAGCAATTGTTGATGAATTTGGACAATACTAAATTACTCCATGAACATGCCACATTGGGATTTTTCTTAAACCATATGATTGACTACCCTGGCGGAGTTAATCAGGACATGCTGTTAAATATTTGGTTAAGAAATCCACTCAAAAACGGCGTTATCGAATTACAAGATAAGAAAATCGAATTAAAAAATATACGCTGTTCGCTCTTGGTGGGTGCAGGTCGCAGCGATCAAATGGTGACTGCGGATGCTGTTAGACCATTGACTGAATTGACAAATAGCCCAGATGTCACGTTTACTCTTATCCCTGGCGGGCATTTAGGTCTCATGTCAAATCAAAATAGTGCGGATGAATTTTGGCCAAAACTTGCAAATTGGTTGGCTGAACGTTCAACACCAATTTAATTTTGATTCAGACTAAGATCCTAAACAGAATCAACTTCCTGATTTGAATTAAATTGAATAGTGAAATAGAGAAAAAACATGACAACAGTTGCATTTATCGGTTTAGGGGCAATGGGCTATCGTATGGCAGCTCATTTACCAAAGCACTTTGACCAAGTTTTGGTATGGAACCGTAATTTTGAAAAAGCCAAACAACATGCAACTGAGTTTGGTACTCAGGCTGTATCATTGGAGCAAGCTGTTCAAGCAGACATCATTTTCTCTTGCTTACCCACCAGCCAAGATATTATTCATCTCATTCAACCGCTTCAGATCAAATCAGGTTCAATTTGGGTAGACTGTACCAGCGGTGTCCCCGATGCTGCACGTGAGTTAGAAGCGCTCTTGAAACAGCGTAATATTGCCTTTTTAGATGCACCTGTGAGTGGTCAAACCATTGGTGCTGAAAATGCGACTTTAACGTTTATGGTCGGTGGATCAGAGGCTGCATTTAATCAAGCGCTACCTGCAATGCAAGCCATGGGTAAACTCATTAAACATGTGGGTGCATCGGGTGCAGGATTTGCAGTGAAAGCCGTGAATAATATGATGATGGCCGTTCACCTTTGTGCTGCTGCTGAAGGTTTTACCACGTTAAAAGCTCACGGCGTTAACTTAACTGAGGCATTGGATTGTATTAATGCATCAAGTGGTAAAAGTGGAGTCACAGAAAATGTACTCCCACAACGCGTGCTTAATCGTAAATTTCCACTGACATTTGCCCTCCCACTCCTAGCGAAAGATACTGGCATTGCGGTTGACTTAATCCGTCAGGCTAAATTATCAGCACCTGTTATTGGGCTGACCCAAAGTCTTATACAGGCTGCAAATGATACTTCTGAGCCTGACAGCGACTTCTCTGCGGCAGTAAAGATGTATGAATTATGGAGTAATATTACACTCGAATAATTTTTAATCATTGAAATCCTTAGACTTGGACATATAATGTATTTAAGTGACAATCGTATATGTCCTATTGAGGGTAACTCATGAACAAATTATTTATTGGTTTAATTACTGCATTTTCAATGTCTTTCGGGGTAAGTGCTTTTGCTGATAATGCAAAAGATTGTGAAAAACTCAAAGACGAATACAACCTGATTTATGCTGCCAAAGGTTTCTGTTTTAAAGATGCAGACGCCAAAGCAAAATTTGGTAATGAAAATTGTAATACAACTAAACCAAAATTTTCAGAGAAAGAGCAACAAAAGCTTGACTCGATCAAAGCTCGTCAGAAAGAATTGAACTGTAAATAATAAGGTTCAAGACTGTGAGCAAGGATTTAACAATGACCTACGATGATCAAAACATATTTGCACGAATTTTACGTGGTGAACTTCCTGCAATCAAAGTGTATGAAGACGATCAAGTACTCGCTTTTATGGATATTATGCCACAAGCAGAAGGTCACACTCTGGTGATTCCAAAATCACCTGCTGTCACCTTGTTGGATTTAGATCCACAAGTTGCGGCATACACGATTCAAATTGTGCAAAAAATTGCCCAGGCCATTGAAAAAACACTCGATGCCAAAGGGATTGTTTTGATGCAACTCTCAGGTGCATCAGCAGGTCAAACTGTACCTCATGTACATTTCCACCTCATTCCAAGTTCAGTGCACGAACTTGGAAAACATGCAGCTGCAATGGGTGATCAAGATAAAATTAAAGCACTCGCTGAGAAAATCAAAGCAGCACTTTAATGAGTAGATGTAGACAAAATGGAGCTTAGGCTCCATTTTTTATGTGCAAAAAAATATGAAAAATCTCATGATAATCAATCCATGCTCCACAAATAAGCACTCAATAAAACCAATACTATTCATCTAAATATTTAATAAATCTGAAATATTTTCTTAATCTTTATGACTTATTTGTTCCCAATACTAAGCCTATCGAAATGCTGACAAATATGAACAGCAAATGATTTCACCAACTTCAAATGAAGAAAAAAGGTTTAATGGAGCAAGTATGAATAAAACAATTTATATGTTGGTAACTGGGGCTGTTTTACTTTCACCTGTGTTGGCTCAAGCTGCAGATGTGAAAATTTATGGGCGCGCGAATATTACCTTAGACTATTTAGATGATGGCAAAAACTACGATGTATTTACGGTTACATCAAACGCATCTCGACTTGGTTTTAAAGTCGATCATCAACTACAGAATGGGATGACCGCCTTTGCTCAAATTGAGCAAGAAATTAATTTTGCAACAGGCACCAATGATTCTAAAGCCAACTCGTTCGCAACACGTGACACCTTTGCAGGGATTCGTAGTGATCAGTATGGTCAAATCCGAATTGGTCGTTTTGATGGCCCGTTTAAAATTGCACGTAGCCCGATCAATTTCTTTGGTGATATGTTGGGAGATATGCGAAATCTAACCCGTGCAGGCAGTCTTCGTTTCGATGAACGTAATGACAACACGGTTGAATATAAATCACCAAAATTTGGCAACGGATTTAACGTGCTTGCGGGTATATCTATGCAGAATGGTGTACAAGTGAATCAACAAGCCAATGGTGATGAACTGAGCGACACCAAAGCTTATGACATCGCATTAACTTATAAAAAAGGTCCGTTTGACTTAGCTGCTGCTTATGAAAAATTCGAAGAAAATGCATCCAATTCATCAGCAACGACCGCACGTGATGCAGTGCGTGTTGCAGGTGCTTATAAAGTTTCAGAAGCATTAAATATTGGCGGTCTATATCAAAATTCTAAGTACGACAAAAATACTGCAAACAATGTCGATGCGCAGATTTTCGGTATCGCTGGCGAATATAAAATAACACAGAAAACCTTAGTCCGCGGTCAATATCTCTACCGAGATGTCGATACCAATGAGGCTAACTCTAGTATGATTGCCCTGGGTCTAGAGCATAAACTTGATCCAGCATTTCGTGTCTATGGCAATATCGCAACCGTGCTCAATGATGACAATGCCAATCTTGCACCATGGCGTGAAGGTCGTGCCAATGCCAACGCTTCATCACCAATTTTGGCTGCAATGGGTGAAAATGCGTATGGCGTATCTGTCGGGATGCGTTACGATTTCTAACTTGATCGATGTCTTAAAAAAACACACTTCGGTGTGTTTTTTTATTCAAGCCAATAAGATTGAAAATCTAGATATTGAATCGCAATCGCAAAGGTCATTACAGCGATCGCTTCTATTATTTCAATACTCGCTCCTACGGTATCCCCTGTAATTCCACCTATTCTTTGTATAAATTTATGACGTAGATAAATCACAGTAAAAATAGCCACGACGACAGATATAAAGCCAATCAACGAAAGCATTGTTCCAAGAAATAATTCTGAAACAAGAAGCAAAAGTACCAAAGGTTTCGATAAAAATTCTGTGATGGACGACCCTAAACCTTTTTCACGAACATAAGGTGTAGAGATAAACAAAAATAAAGGCGTTAAACGACCTAACATAGGAATAATAATGAATGGCAGTAAAACGTGCTGTTCAAGTAAAACGTATATTGCAGACCATTTGATCAAACAGATAATGATCAAGCTGAGCACCCCTATCGGTCCACAACTCGGATCTTTCATGATACTTAAAGTACGCTCTTTATCCCCAAATCCCCCTACCCAAGCATCCGCAGTATCAGCCAATCCATCTAGATGCAAGCCCCCTGTGAGCCAAATCCACACCACTAAAATCAAACTACTCAACAGAATGATGGGTATCGCATGCAAAACCAAGGCAACACCGAACAGTATTAAACCAATCAATAATCCAACCCAAGGATAAAACAACAACGATCGTGCATTTTGCTGTTTTGAAGGCATGGCTTTGAGTTTCACAGGAAATGTGGTTAAGAACTGAAGTGCAATCCAGAATGATGTCATGGTTTTGCCTCCAAAAGCTCCAGTCTTAAATCATCATGCAAAATGAAGCTGCTAAGTTGTCCTAATTCGGCACTCATCTTCAATAAGTCATCTAAAGATTGATTCAACGCTAAACATTTTAAAAATTTAATCACACCACCATGGGTAATGACTAATGCTCGCTTGGAGTGCTGTTGTTGCAATTGCACTGATAAATCAGCGAATCCCATTAAGACACGAGCATGAAAATCCTGCATGGATTCAGCATTCGGTGGGGTAAATTGAGTGGGAGTTTGCCAAAATTGTGCAAGTTGTTCGGGAAATTGTTCATAAATCCATTGCGTCGATTTCGCTTCCCAATCACCAAAATGCATTTCCTGTAAATTGTCATTGATAAAAAGCGGTAATGCATGTTGAACAGCGATGTGCTGTGCAAATACTGCACAGCGTTTTAAGGATGAACTGATCACCATGTCCCACACAGGTTGATCTAATCCAAGAGCAAAGGATTGATCTATCGTGTGTTGCATTTGTTGCCAACCCAGCGCTGTCAAAGCATCATCTGTTGAACCTCGCAAAGTGTGGCTCAATTCGGTTTCGCCATGACGCAATAGATCAATCCTATACATAAGAATGTCCTAAATCCTTTTCAATAAAGCCCGTACGAATAAGTTAGACTTTTTCACCAATCACAGCGGCTTCAGCAAACGTTGCCATATTGTTATGTAAACTACATGCCAATTTAATCAATCCTAATGCAGCACCAGCACCACTACCTTCACCCAGACGTAAATTCAATTTCAAAAGTGGCTGAGCCTTCAATTCTTGTAATAGTCTTACATGCCCATATTCTGCTGATTGATGCCCAAAGAGCATCCATTCACGTACCTGCGGATTGAGTCGAACAGCAACCAGTGCTGATGCAGAACTGATAAAGCCATCTACCACTATCGGCAGTCCAATTTGCGCACAGCGAATGTACGCCCCTGTCATGGCTGCAATCTCTAAACCACCTACGGCGCATAAGGCTCTAAATGCATCATTTCCAACATAGTCTTTGTGCAGTCCGAGTGCTTGATCAATCACGTTTTTCTTGTGTGCAAGCTGTTCAGCGCGAATGCCTGTACCTACACCTGTTAATTGCTCAGCAGGTTCATTCAATAAAAAACATGCCACAGCAGATGCCGAACAAGTATTCCCTATGCCCATTTCACCAGCAACATAAATTGAAGCTCCTGAACGATAGGCTTTGTCAGCACTCTCAGCACCTAAACGCATTGCTTCAGCACATTGTGCTTCTGTCATTGCCACAGATTTTGCAAAATTGGCTGTGCCTGGCATAATGCAATGACGCTCTACTCCTTTATAATCATATGTATCACCTACAGAGCCACAATCAATCACTTGTAAAGTGGCATTGTATTCACGTGCAATAACGCTGATACATGCGCCCCCAGTCGTGAAGTTTTGCAACATTTGACGTGTTACAGCTTGCGGATAAGCTGAAATATTTTCTTCCATGACGCCATGATCGCCTGCAAAAATCGTAATCCAAGGATAATCAATATTCGGACGTGGATTATTTTGTAAACTGGCTAAAAGTACTGCGGTGCGTTCTAGTTCAGATAAAGATCCTGTTGGTTTGGTCAATTGTAATTGACGAGCTTCTGCCACATTTTTTGCTGTTTCACTCGGCGCTTTACACGCATCTAACCACCAACTCATTCTTTCTCTCCTTTTAAAATCATTGGAAACCCTGCAACACAGAACATGACTTTATCAGCCAACTGGCCTAACTGTTGATGCAAACGTCCCGATTCATCGACAAATTTTCGGCTGATTTGTCCCATAGGTACGACACCTAAGCCTGTTTCATTACTGACTAAAATCACGTTCGATTTCAGCTGTGGTAAAACTTGAAATAATTTTTGAAACTCAAGCTGTTGTAATTCTGCATCTTCATGCATAAGCAAATTACTCACCCACAATGTCAAGCAATCCACCAAAATCACATGTTGCTCTTGATCGATCTCTTTTAGGACATCCGCTAGATGTAATGACTCTTCAATCAATGCCCATTGACTCGGTCGTTGATGTTGATGGTGTTGAATGCGCTCGACCATCTCATCATCAAACGCTTGAGCTGTTGCTACATAAGTCACAGGCATTTTTAGCGCAACGGCGATTTGTTCAGCGAGTCGACTTTTGCCAGAGCGAGCACCACCTAAGATAAGTTGCATCATTTTAATGAGTTCCTAAATTAAATTGATGACGGCTCAATAAAGGGCCTTGTAAGACTTGAGCCTGATAGCTTCCAAATGTGATGTGATCTATCTGAAGATGAAATTGTTGCTGTTTTAATGTCGAGATACGCTGAAAAACTTCATCACTACTAACAGTATTTTTATACAGCCCCAATGTAATGTGCGGACAGTAATCTAAGGGGGCAATTTCATCGGTAGATTTGGATAAAAGTTCTCGAATCAATGTTAAAACATTGTGCTGATCTTCAATCTCAACAAATAATGCACTTTCAAAACTGTTGATATTGACCGTGCTTAGCTGGAATTTCGGTAATCTGGCTTGAGCTAGATCTTGAAGATGTTGTTGGAATTGTATTTGAGTGAAATCATCATCATGCTGTTTTATATGCTGTGTCAAAAACCCACAGATAAATAAGGTAATATGAAATTGGCGCGTATTCGGCGTGTAGAGTAAATCTGAAAAATAATCTCGAAGGTACTGAAGATAAGCAGATAATGCAGGATCTAAAATGTCCAAATACCACAATGAAAAATCAGAGCGCCCTTTGTGCCACTCTGGATAATCATGATCAAAGCTTGCCACAACAGGCATTCCGGGTTTTAAAAACACTGATTTTTCGCATTTAACTTCATTGTGCTATTTAAACATGAATCAAATGTCGATGCGCATGTATCCATATAGATCTACACATACTTTTATTCAAGTTTTCCTGAATTTCATTCAGTCTGATGTTTTTTAAAACAATAGCCACAGAAGACCAAAATTTATCATTCTAATACAACGATAGATTAGGCAAATCCATATCATTCATATAGAGCAAAGAACCCAATGGTTTTCAAACATACAATATAAATCAGTTTTTACAATTTGAGTGCTGAGCTTGAAAACACTTTTTTATTCAATACAAAACATAAACTCAGAATCAGCATCAATACCATGATCAACATATATGGCAAAGTTTTATACCAATGATATAACAACGTACTCAATACAGGTCCAATCACAAAACTTAAAGCTTGTGTAGCCGTGCAAAGACTGGCGATTTTAGCTTGCAAATGCTGAGGCGCAGATTGGGCAGCGCCCGTGGTAAAAGCAGGCAGCAAGCAAGCCACACTTATACCATAAAGCACATAGGCTGATTGAAAGACCCAAATCTGCTGCGCAAACAAAGTCGTTGTAATACCCATGAGCATCATCACCAGTCCCACCCACAATAACCTTTGCAGCGACCAATGCAACCACTTAGAAATTGCGGTTTGCATCAATACCAATGTAACGCCCACAATCAGTGAACACTGAGAAAAATAAACCGCACTCTGATGTGGTGTAACATGAAACTGATCTTGGATATAAAAGCCTGAAGTTAAATTGACTGTTACAACAGCAATATATAGAACCAATCCCAATGCGAACCAAATAAAACTTTTGGAAAATGAAAAATCTGTTCGGGTTGATTGAGCATTTGAAAAATGAAGTAAATCATCCTTAAAAGATTCAGAACTATTTTCAGAAACAATGGACGATGTCATTACATTGGAATGATTTTCTTGATCAAATTTCCAAAAAATTAAAATTGTAATGACAATAAAAATAACCAAACTCAACCATAACGGAGCAAGCATGCCCCATACCAATAGAACCGTGGTTAAAAATGGCCCAAATATAAGCCCGAGACTATTCAAAGCGCCAAATTTTGACATTGTTTGACTACGTTGCTTTTCATCAGCAAAACTCGTCATCACATACGTCTGTAAAGCAATTTGCGGCATGGCCATAAATATGCCAGATAAAGCTCTAACCAACAGTAATAAAGAAAATAATATAATCAAACTGATATGTGCAGACATTCCATATGACAGTAGTCCTGCAAATAAAGCCCAAGTAATGGTCATGCCTAGAAAACCGATACTAAGCAGTTGATAGATGTTCAAACGATCGTGCTGTTTTGAAATCACCACGGCAGAAATCACCATGAGTAATGCACCCACCGAAATGAGCGCTCCGCCTTGCCACTCTTGCATGTGCAATTCACGGATCAGCGGTGCAAGTAAAGGCAAGATCATGGAAATACTCGCGCCATTGGCTAAACTGGCCGCTATAAAGATATTTTTATTTTGATTCATCCATCATTTCTTATTCGATCAACTATTTTAATGCCCTGTGTTTAAACTAAATCCTTAGAAAAACAAAAAGCACCCTTTGGTGCTTCACGTTTTACGCTAAATTTCTATAAATTAATATTTCATTATGTAGCGTTATGCCTTTAATTTTTTTTCCTAAGATTATGCTATCTAATCATTCAATCATATTTTAGCATCTCATCTCATCTCATCTCATCTCATCTCATCTCATCTCATCTCATCACATTACATTACATCTAACATGCTCTAAAGCATGACTTAAGGCATAACAATAATTTAATTAGACTCTGTAACCGATACCGTTCTTGTTTTTAGAAAAGTTTTATTTATCTTATATACCCGAAATCATAAAGTTTTATGATCTCGTTCAAATTGTTTTAGAGGATTTTTAAATGTATAGAGTGATAAATTAGGAATCTATCACATCAATAAATTGCGCATTTAAAACTTGTGCTAAATCTTGGGGTTTTAAACCAATATCTAAACCACGTTTTCCCCCACTGACATACATTTTTTCCAACGTTTCAGCTGAAGCATCAATGACAGTTTTCAGACGTTTCTTTTGTCCAATTGGGCTTATTCCACCGACCAGATATCCAGACAAACGCTCTGCATCTTTAGGATTTGCCATTTGAAGTTTTTTACAACCAAAGGCAGAAGCAACTTTTTTTAGATTCAGCTGATGATCTACTGGTAAGATTGCAACAAAATAATTCTTTTCATCTGTGACCATGAGGGTTTTAAACACCTCTTCCACTTTCAAACCCAGTTTTTCTGCAGCTTCGAGTCCAAAGCTTTGTGCATTGGCATCATGTTCATATTCATGTATTGAGTATTGTATTTTTTGACTTTTCAGGATTTTACAAGCCGGAGTCATCTGTCCATCACCTTTTGAC